>NZ_CP040748.1:3214674-3536142 GCF_006007965.1 Nocardioides jishulii
GCCATGAGGTTGGTGAAGAGGTTGTTGTTGACGACCGTGGTGTATTCGTCGGGGCCGGTGACGCCGTGGATGTGGAAGCTCGGGTTGCCGTTGCTGCGCCAGAAGCCGAGGTCGCGCCACATGCGGGCGGTCTCGACGAGCAGGTCGACGCCCTCCTCGGCGAGGAACTCGAAGTCCCCGCTGGCGGTGACGTACTTCATCAGCGCGTAGACCACGTCGCCGTTGATGTGCATCTGCGCCGACCCGGCGGCGTAGTAGGCCGAGGCCTCCTCGCCGTTGATGGTGCGCCACGGGAAGAGCGCGCCGCTCTGCGCCATCTCGGCGGCGCGGATGCGCGCGGCCGGCAGCATCCGGCGACGGAAGTGGAGCGCATTGCGCGCCATGCCCGGCTGGGTGTAGGTCAGGAACGGGACCACGTAGATCTCGGTGTCCCAGAAGTAGTGCCCCTCGTAGCCGCTGCCCGTGACGCCCTTGGCCGCGATGCCGCCGCCGTCGGTGCGCCCGGCCGCCTGCGCCAGGCAGAAGAGGTTGAAGCGGATCGCCTGCTGCAACGCCGGCTCGGCCTCGACGACCACGTCGGAGTGGCGCCAGTACTGCTCGAACCACTCGGCCTGCTCGGCCTCGAGGTGGTCGAGGCCGTGGCGCAGCGCCCGGTCGAGCGTACGGTCGCAACGGTCGGAGAGCTCGTTGACCGGCACCTCCTTGGAGGTGTGGTAGGCGACGTACTTCTCCAGCCGGGCGCACTCGCCCTCGGGCAGGTCGAAGCGGTAGACCGTCTTGGCCTGGTCCTCGGCAGCACGCAGCACCACGTCGGGCTCGACGCCACCGCTGAAGTGGTGCTCCACGGCTGCGGCGATCGTCATGCCGGAACGGTGGCACTGGTAGCCGAGCAGGAGCCGGCCGTCATGGCTGCCGTGGGCCCGCGGCACCAGCACCCGCCCCTCGAACGCACCCGCCTTGCGCGGGTCGCTCATGCCACCCACCGGCGTCTCGGCCGCGCGGAAGTCGTCAAGGCCGTCCTGGCGGTTGATCAGCTGCGAGGAGATCACCACGGGAGCGGAGCCGGTGAGCATGGTGACCTCGAAGCTCATCACCGCAAGGTGGCGCTGCTCCATCGAGACCATGCGCGTCGAGTCGACCTGCACGCGCTTGCCCGACGGCGTACGCCAGACCAGCGTGCGGCGCAGCATGCCCTCGCGCATGTCGAGGACGCGCTCGTAGGACTCCAGCTCCGAGACGCCGAGCACCAGCGGCTCGTCGTCGACGTAGAGCTTGATCACCTTGGCGTCGGGGACGTTGACGATCGTCTGACCGGTGCGCGCGAAGCCGAAGGCGGCCTCGGCGTGCCGGATCTCCCAGGTCTCGTGGAAGCCGTTGACGAAGGTGCCGTGGACGACCGCCTCACGCCCCTCCTCCGGGTTGCCACGCATGCCGAGGTAGCCGTTGGCGACCGAGAAGAGCGTCTCGCCCGCTCCGACGCCCTTCGGCTCGTACGAGAGCTCGCGCAGCCGCCACTCGTCCACCGGGTAGCGGTCGCGGTCCAGGGGGTGGTGCACCTTGTCTCGGGCCATCAGATGCCTCCCTCGGAGGTGGGGACGAGCTCGGCGAGGTCGGAGACGACCAGGTCGGCCCCCGCTCCGAGAAGGGCGTCAGCACCGACGCCGCGGTCGACGCCGATGACGAGGCCGAAGTGGCCGGCGGCACCGGCGCGTACGCCCGAGACCGCGTCCTCGAGGACGACGCTGCGCTCGACCGGGGCGCCCAGCACCTCGGCAGCGTGCACGAACGTGTCGGCGGAGGGCTTGCCGGGCAGGCCCAGCTCCTCGGCCACGGCGCCGGAGACGACGGTGATGAAGCGGTCGGAGAGGCCGGCGGCGGCCAGGACGGCCGGAGCGTTGCGGGAGGAGGAGACGACGGCCAGGGGGATGCCGAGGCCGCGCAGGTGGTCGAGCAGGGCGACCGAACCGGGGAAGGGGTCGACGCCGTCGCGCTCGAGCACCTCGTTGAAGGCGACGTCCTTGTGGTTGCCGAGGCCGCACACGGTCAACGCGTCGCCCGGGTCGGTGCTCTGGCCCTCCGGCAGCGTGATGCCGCGGGAGGTCAGGAAGTCACGCACGCCGTCGTAGCGCGGCTTGCCGTCGACGTGGGCGAAGTAGTCACCGGGCTCGTAGGGCGAGCGATCACCCCCACCGGGAGCGTCGGGAAGGGCCAGGAAGGCGTTGAACGTGTCGGACCAGGCCCGCATGTGCACCTCCGCCGTCGGCGTCACCACGCCGTCGAGGTCGAAGAGCACCGCGGCGTGGTCGGTCCACCGGACATCGATCGCTGAAGCGGTCATTGTGCGAGCCTAGGCCGCACATCCCTGCGTACGCGAGCGGAGGACGCAGCTAACACTGTGATGACCGCCGCACACCACCCTTCGCATCCGTCTGCGCACCCCCGACCGGTTGACCTACAGTCGGCGCGGCAGACCAAATCTCGAGGAGCGAGCGCGATGACGCTGAGCGCGGACCTACGCATCGGCGACCCCGTCGCAGCGCCCCACTGGGACGCGATCGTCATCGGCGCTGGCCTGGGCGGCCTCTCCACCGCGGCGTTCCTGGCCCGCGAGGGGCAACGGGTCCTGGTGCTGGAGCAGCACGAGGTGGTCGGGGGCAGCAGCCAGAGCTTCCGGCGTGGCGACGACGAGTTCGACGTCGGCCTGCACCGGGTCGGCGAGTGCGAGCCGGGTGGGCGCACGCGGACGCTGCTCGCGGCCCTCGGTGTGGACCAGCACGTCGAGTGGCTCCCGGTCGGCCCCGACGCCTCCACGATCACCCTCCCCGACCTCACGGTCCGCGTGCCCGTCGGCTGGGACGCCTACGAGCAACGACTGGCCGAGACCTTCCCCGCCGAGGCCGACGGCGTACGCCGCTGCGTCACCGTCCTGCGCGACGTCGCCGCCGACCTGCGGGTCCCCCGTCCGGGCGGCGCGTGGGCCAAGCTGACCGGCCCCCGGTCGACGCGGAAGTGGGCCGGGCGCTCCCTGACGGACCTCTTCGACTCCTGCGGCCTGGGCGCGAGCGCGCGGGCCGTCGTCGCGGCCGAGGGCGGCAGCTATGCCGCTCCCCCGTCGGCCACGCCCGTGTCGGTGCACGCGGGCTTTCTCGACCACTTCCTCACCTCAGGTGCCTGGTATCCACGCGGCGGCGGCCAGGTCCTGCCCGAGCGCCTGGCGCAGGCGGTGCGGGACCACGGCGGCGAGGTACACACCGGGGTGCAGGTCGACCGAGTGATGGTCGAGCACGGTCGCGCGATCGGGGTGACGCTGGTCGACGGCGAGGAGTTGCGCGCCGACGCGGTGGTCTCCAACGCCGACCCGAGGCGTACGTGGCTCGCCCTGGTCGGGCGCGAGCACCTGCCGAAGCGGCTCCTCCAGCAGGCCGAGGCGATGGAGCCGGCCCTGCCGTTCTTCACGCTCCACCTGGTGCTCGACCTCGACCTGCGCGGCACGTGGGACGGATCCACCCGGTGGGTCCACCCCGAGACCGACGTGGAGGGCGTGTACGCCGAGCTGCGGGCTGGTCGCCTGCCGCGGCGGGTGCCGGTGATGATGACCTCGCGCACGCTCAAGGACCCCGAAGGCGCCCGGCCCGGCCGCAGCGTCCTGGAGCTCGTGAGCCCGGCGCCGCGCGAGCACCATGCCTGGGGCCTGCGGGCGGGCGGCCCGGCGGCCGGCGAGCGCTACTCCACCAACCCCGACTACCTGGCCGCGAAGCAGCACATGGTCGACGCCGTCCTCGCCACCGCCGAGACGGTGATCCCCGGACTGCGCGACCACGTGCTCCACTGCGAGGCCTCGACCCCGGTCACCCACGAACGCCACACGCTCGCCTCGGGCGGCTCCGCCCTGGGCCTGGCCGTGACGGGTGGCCAGGTCGGCGACCGGCGCCCCGACGTCACCTCACCGGTGCGCGGACTCTTCCTGACCGGATCAGGCACCCGGCACCTGCCCGGCGTGGTCAACACGCTGCGAGGCGGAGCGGCCACGGCAGGAGCCGTGCTCGGTCGCGACCTGCTGGCCGAGATCGCCCAGGGCTCCGTCGCCCGGAAATGACGCCGAGGGGCCCGACGGCGGGTGACGGCAGGTCCGGCCTTCTGCGGGCGGCTGCGTGGCCGTAGCGTGAGGTCATGGAGATCAACGGCAAGGTCATCGTCGTCACTGGTGGGGGCAACGGCATCGGCCGCGAGGTCGTGCTGGAGCTGCTGCGTCGCGGAGCCCGGGTGGCCGCGGTCGACCTACGCGCCGCCGCACTCGCCGAGACCGCCGCGCTCGCGGGAGCCGGCGACCGGCTCACCAGCCACGAGGTCGACGTCTCCGACGCGGCCGCCGTCGAGCGCATGGCCAACGAGGTGCTCGCCGCCCACGGCACGGTCGACGGCCTCGCCAACGTGGCGGGGATCATCCAGAAGTTCGTGCCCTTCAAGGACCTCGACCTCGACACGATGCAGAAGGTCGTCGACGTCAACCTGTGGGGCGTCGTGCACACCTGCCGGGCCTTCCTGCCGCACCTGGTCCAACGCCCCGAGGCGAGCTTGGTCAACGTCTCGAGCATGGGGGCGCTGGTGCCGGTCCCCGGCCAGTCGCTCTACGGCGCGAGCAAGGCCGCGGTCAAGCTGCTGACCGAGGGGCTCTACGCCGAGCTGCGTACGACCTCGGTGGCGGTGACGGTGGTCTTCCCTGGCGCGGTCAGCACGGGGATCGCCGACAACTCCGACGCCGCTGTGCCCGGCCGCGACGCCAGCAACAGCGACGCCGCAGCCAAGCTGACCTCGGCCCCCGACGCCGGTCGGATGATCGTGGAGGCGATGGAGAAGGGGCAGCCACGGCTGAGGATCGGCTCCGACGCCACCATGCTGGACCGCCTGTCGCGCCTGGCGCCGACGCGGGCGATCGAGCTGGTCGCCAAGCGGATGGCCGGCCTGGTGAGCTGAGACTCGTTGCTAGCCTTGGCAGCGGCGTCAGGATCCTGACCCCCGGACGAGGGAGCCGTACCCGGAACGCGACAAGACGGCCACCGAGAGGTGCGTCATGGCGTGGTTGGTGCTGGTGGTCTCCGGGATGCTGGAGGCGGTCTGGGCGTTGGCCCTGGGCAAGTCGGAGGGGTTCACGCGACCGGTGCCGACGGCGGTCTTCGGCGTCGCCGTCACGCTGAGCATGGTGGGGTTGGCCTACGCGATGCGGACGCTCCCGGTCGGCACCGCGTACGCGGTCTGGGTCGGCATCGGCGCCTCCCTCACGGTGGCGTGGTCGATGGCGACCGGCGACGAGCCGTTCAGCGTCGTCAAGCTGTTGCTGATCGCGGGCCTCATCGGGTGCGTCATCGGGCTGAAGCTGGCCCACTGACACCACTCAGTTGAAGCCTTCGAGCCCTTCGAGCGAGTCGGGCACGACGATGTCGTCCAACGGGTCGGCCTCGCCCGACGTCAGTCCGTCGGGGTCGCGCCGCACCGGCAGGTGCTTCAGGGCCTCGGTCGTGAGCGCGACCTGCAGCGCGACGGTCGCCTTGCGGCGCAGCTTGCCACCGGCGTCGCCGACGACCGACTCAACGGCCTCGGTGACCTGCTCGGGGGTGAAGGTGGCGCGCGTGCCGGCGGCGACCTCGACGTCGGGCAGCGCGATCAGCACCGGGATGAGCTGGCTGCCGAGGCCGTCGATGAGCTGGTAGCGCTCGAACTTGTCCATCGTGCTCCACAGCTGCTCGACGTCGACCTTCTTCTTGCGGACGTCCTTGCGGGCTGCCAGCACCGACTTGGCGACACCGTGGATCGCCTGGGTCAGCTCGTGCTCGGTGAATCGCATGGGGACAGTCTCGCTCATCGGTGGTGGGGCCGGAGCCGGCACCGGGTCAGGCGCGGACCACCAGCACCAGGTCACCGCCCTGGACGGGCCGCGTCCCGGTGATCGCGACCCGCTCGACCACCCCTGCCAGCGGGGCGGTGATGGAGGCCTCCATCTTCATCGCCTCGATCGTCGCCACGGTGGCCCCGGCCTCGACGGTGTCGCCCTCCTGGACGTTGACGGTCACGGTGCCGTCGAAGGGGGCCGCGACGTGACCGGGCTGGGAGGTGTCGGCCTTCTCGGTGGCCGCCACCTCGGACTCCACCGACAGGTCGCGCACCGGCACCGGACGCAGCTGGCCGTTGATGGTCGCCATCACGGTCCGGATGCCCCGCTCGTCGGGCTCGCCGATCGCCTCGAGGCCGAAGATCAGCCGACGCCCGGGCGCGATCTCGACGACGTGCTCCTCGCCGGGGCGCAGCCCGTAGAGGTACTCCGGCGTCGGCATCCGCGAGAGGTCACCGAACTGCTCGCGGGACTCGCGGAAGTCACGCGTGGGGCCGGGGAAGAGCAGCTCGTTGAGCGTCTCCCGGCGCTGGTTGACCAGGCCCACGGCCTGCTCCTGCGTGAGGGACTCCGCCGGCCGCTTCCAGGTGCGCCCCTCGAGCGCCTTCGTCCGGAAGGGCTCGGGCCACCCACCGGGAGGGTCGCCCAGCTCACCGTGCAGGAAGCCGACCACCGAGTCCGGGATGTCGTAGTTGCCGGGGTTCTCCTCGAAGTCGCGCCAGTCCGCGCCCACCGCCACCAGGTGCAGCGCCAGGTCGCCGATCACCTTCGACGACGGGGTCACCTTCGGCACGTTGCCCAGGATGTCGTTGGCCGCGGCGTACATCTCCTCGACCGCCTCGAACCTCTCCCCCAGCCCGAGCGCGATCGCCTGCTGACGCAGGTTGGAGAGCTGGCCGCCGGGGATCTCGTGGCGGTAGACGCGCCCGGTGGGCGCGGGCAGTCCCGACTCGAAGGGCGCGTAGACGCGGCGCGTGGCCTCCCAGTAGGGCTCGAGCGCGTTCACGGCTGCCAGCGACAGCCCCGTCTCACGCTCGGAGTGGTCGGTGGCAGCGACCAGGGCGGAGAGGGGCGGCTGGGAGGTGGTGCCGGCCATCGCCGAGCAGGCCGCGTCGACGGCGTCCACGCCGGCGTCGATCGCCGCGAGCAGCGTGCCCAGCTGGCCGCCGGTGGTGTCGTGGGTGTGCAGGTGGACGGGCAGGTCGAAGCGCTCGCGCAGCGCGGTGACCAGCCTGCGGGCCGCGGGCGCGCGGAGCAGGCCGGCCATGTCCTTGACGGCGAGCACGTGGGCGCCTGCGTCCACGATCTGCTCGGCGAGCCGCAGGTAGTAGTCCAACGTGTAGAGCCGCTCGCCCGGGTCGGAGAGGTCGCCGGTGTAGCAGAGCGCCACCTCCGCCACCGTCGTCCCGGTCTCCCGGACCGCACGGATGGCCGGGCGCATCTGCTCGACGTCGTTGAGCGCGTCGAAGATGCGGAAGACGTCGATGCCGGTCGCCGCTGCCTCGGCGACGAACGCGTCGGCCACCTCAGGCGGGTAGGGCGTGTAGCCGACGGTGTTGCGCCCGCGCAGCAGCATCTGGAGGTTGACGTTGGGCACCGCCTCGCGCAGCGCGGCGAGGCGCTCCCACGGATCCTCGGCGAGGAAGCGCAGTGCCACGTCGTACGTCGCCCCGCCCCAGCACTCCAGCGACCAGAGCTGCGGCGTGGTGCGGGCGACGTGCCCGGCGACGTCGACGAGGTCCTTCGTACGCACCCGCGTGGCGAGCAGCGACTGGTGCGCGTCGCGGAAGGTGGTGTCGGTGACCCCGACGCGCGTCTGGGCGCGCAACGCGGCGGCGAACCCTTCGGGGCCGAGCTGGAGCAGCTCCTGGCGGCTGCCGTTGGGCACCTCACCGGGCTCGAGCGGGGGCAGCTTCTCGGAGGCGGCGACCGTCACCGGCGCGGGGCCGTGGGGCTGGTTGACGGTGACGTCGGCCAGGAAGGCCAGCATCTTGGATCCACGGTCACCGCTGCGACGCGCGTGCAGGAGGTGCGGGTGGGTCTCGATGAAGGCGGTGCTGAGGCGGCCCGCGGCGAAGTCGGGGTCGGCCAGCACGGCCTGGAGGAACGGGATGTTGGAGGCGACGCCGCGGATGCGGAACTCCGCCACCGCGCGGCGCGCCTTCTCCAGCGCCTTCTCGAAGTCGGGTCCGCGACAGGTGAGCTTGGCCAGCAGCGAGTCGAAGTGGGCGTTGACCTCGGCGCCGGTGTAGGTCGTGCCACCGTCGACGCGTACGCCGGGCCCACCGGGCGAACGGTAGGTCGTGATCTTGCCGGTGTCGGGCCGGAAGTCGTTGGAGGGGTCCTCGGTGGTGATCCGGCACTGCAGCGCGGCGCCGCGCAGCCGGATGCGGTCCTGCCACAGGCCGAGGTCGGCGAGGGTGGCCCCGGCCGCGATCCGCAGCTGCGCCTGGACGAGGTCGACGTCGGTGACCTCCTCGGTGACCGTGTGCTCGACCTGGATGCGCGGATTCATCTCGATGAAGACGTAGCGCCCCGTCGGGTCGAGCAGGAACTCCACGGTGCCCGCGTTGCGGTAGCCGATGGCTCGGGCGAAACGCACCGCGTCGGAGCAGATCCGGTCCCGGAGGTCGGGGTCGAGGTGGGGCGCGGGGGCGATCTCGACCACCTTCTGGTGGCGCCGCTGCACCGAGCAGTCGCGCTCGTAGAGGTGGATGACCTCGCCCGTGGCGTCGGCCAGGATCTGCACCTCGATGTGGCGCGGGTCGACCACGGCCTGCTCGATGAAGACCGTCGGGTCGCCGAAGGCCGCCTCGCCCTCACGCATGCAGATCTCGATCGCCTCGCGCAGCGCGGAGCGGTCGTCGACGCGCCGCATCCCGCGGCCACCGCCACCGGCGACGGCCTTCACGAAGAGCGGCATCTCGATGCCCTCGGCCGCCGTCACCAGCGCGTCGACGTCGGTGGAGGGCTCGACCGACGCGAGCGTCGGGACGCCGGCCTCCCGGGCCGCGGCGATCGCGCGGGCCTTGTTCCCGGTCAGCGTGAGCACGTCGGCGTCGGGCCCGATGAACGTGATCCCGGCCGCGGTGCACGCCTCGGCGAGCTCGGGGTTCTCCGAGAGGAAGCCGTAGCCGGGGTAGACGGCGTCAGCGCCGCAGCGCACCGCCACGTCGACGATCGCGTCGGCGTCGAGGTAGGCGCGTACGGGGTGGCCCACCTCGCCGATCTGGTAGGCCTCGTCGGCGCGGAGCCGGTGCTCGGAGCCGCGGTCCTCGTAGGGGAAGACGGCGACGGTGCGCGCGCCCACCTCGTACGCCGCGCGGAACGCCCGGATGGCGATCTCGCCGCGGTTGGCCACCAGGATCTTGTTGAACATGGGTCACCTTCCGTCGCGTCCGGGCCGACGCAGTGCCCCGACCGGGCCGGATGTCACATCCGATCACACGCCGGAGCGGGCGTCGAGCCCCTCTCGCCACGCTGCGACGTGGCGCCCGGAGGCTCACCGGTCGACGCCGCAGGACGTGTGTCAGGCCGGTTTCGACTGGACCGGGTGCGTGAACATCGTGTGAGAACACTCGACGTGGTGCCACGTGCCCCTCCACGCTGTGGCACAGGACCTGACCCTTCTCGGCGGGCCCGGACCGACTCGCCTCCCCGGAGGAACCATGACCGACCCCATCCCCACGCCCGTTCGATCCGTGGGCAACGCCTTCTCGCTCGGTGTCGACGGCAACGTCGCGGGCGACCCGATGCACGGCCTGCTCGCCGCCCAGCTGCGCTACGTGGCCCGCCTGGCCTCGGGCATGGGGGAGACGCTCGGCCTGGGCCGACTCGTCTCCGTCTCCACCACCGGCACCTGCGCGGTCTCGGCGCAGATCGGCTGGGACGTCGGCGGCGACTGCATCCTGCGTGGCCACGTCTTCCCGCCACTGGCGCCACCCCTGCACCCGCCGGCCTTCGGACTGGTCGCCGACGGCGCCTCCCCCGACGAGGCCGCGCTCGCCTGCCTGGCCCTGGCCCACGAGGTGCCCGGGCTGGAGTGGGGCGTGCTCGTGCGCCGGGACCGCAGCGTCATGGCGAGCGTCGGTGAGCCGCACCTCGACGCGATGCCGGAGGTGGGCGTACGCAGCCTCGGCGTGCTGGCCGGACTCGACGAGCGCTACCGCGAGACCTGCGTGTGGTTCGGCTTCGAGCACCGCACCGTCGTCGTCTCCCCGATGGACCACGGCTGCGTGGTGCTGTGCGTGACGCAGGCGGACACCACCGCCCTGGTCGACGACCTCATGCGGGTGCGGGCGACCCTCCGCCCCATCGACCTCGACCGGGTCACGCCACTGGCCGCCCCCTTCCGTCCCGCCGAGGCCGAGGAGGTGCTCGACGAGGCAGAGGAACCGATCGACGACGACTGGGCCTGGGAACCGGACGTCGCTCCGCTCACCGGGGCACGTTTCGCGGGAGCCGTCTTCTCCGAACGCCCCCGCAAGCCCCGGGAGGGCCGCTGGTTCCGGCGTTCACAGGCGTCGTGAGGTCATGACGGTCCCCGGGTGGTCGGTGGGAGGCAACCCGGGGACCGGCGTGACTGGGGACCTCAGGAATGGGGAGCTCAGGACTGGGTGGCTCAGGGCTGGGCGGCCTGGGCGTGGAGCTGCCCGGCGACCTGCTCGATCTGCCTCACCGCGTCGATGAAGGCCTGCTCACCGATGACGGTGTCGCCTCCCCCCTGGAGGATCGCGATCGCCGACTGGAGCGCGCTGCCGATCACCGAGACGACCACGATCGCCTCGTTCAGCAGCGGGATGTCGGCGAGGAGGCGACGTGAGGGGTCGGCGTCGAGCCAGACGTACAGCAGTCCGGTCAGGTCGGTCGACAGCGCGACGTAGGGGGCCAGCAGCATCGCCGCGGTGTCAGGCTGCTCCATGCCGAGCCGCGAGCGTCCGGCCGCCACCTCGGCGTTGACCGTCGCCTGGCCCACGGAGCGCAGCGCGACCTGGTAGATGGCCCGCAGGACCGACGCCTCGGCGCGCTCCTCCATGAGGGCCCAGGCCTCCTCGAAGGGGATCATCTTGAGCGGGCGGCCGAAGATCGCGGCCTCACGGTTGGGCATGTAGTTGAAGAAGGTGCTGCGCGAGATGTCGGCACCCTCGCAGATCTCGGGCACCGTCACGTTGGCGTGCCCCTTCTCGAGGGCAAGGCGGACTGCCGTCTGCTCAATCGCGTTTTCGGTGGCTCGCTTCTTGCGTGCGCGAAGCCCTTCAACCATGGTTCATCCCTCGCCCGAGTGCAGGTCCGCGTGGAACCTTACACAGGCACGTCGCCATGCCCATCGGGTGTCAGGCCGCCCACCGCGCCCTGCGTGAGGTCAGTGGTGGGGTCGCTCGACGAGCGCAGCCAGGGTCGGCGGGGCCTGGAGGCAGTAGGAGTCGGTGAGCAGCTCGGCGAGCTCGTCCCAGTCGGTCGAGTCGTCGATCGTCATGCCGATCACGTTCTCCCCCCAGCCGCCGCGGAAGTACGGGTCGCCCAGGTGCTGGAAGGCCGAGACTTCGTCGGGCTCGCCACGGAAGGTGACCCGGAAGAGCTGGTCCTCTCCTCCGAACACGTGGGCCACGGTGTTGCCCCGCACCCGCCAACGCACTCCCACCCAGGCAGGCTCTTCGTGCACCTCGGGCAGCGCGAGCAGCACGGCACGGATGCGTTGGAGGTACGCCGGTGGCACCGGCGGTCGTTGCACCTTGCGAGCCATGGGAGCACCTTGGCACAGGGCGCCGACATCGTGCCGAGGCCCGGGGCGCAGTCCCACCGCGCCTCCCCCTTCCGTGCCACAGTGGGGCGCATGACTGACGGACCGGAGAAGAAGGACCAGCAGGGCGAACACGTGGCCATGGGCATTGCTCTGAGCCTGCCGATCGGCGTCGCCCTCTCGCTCATGATGGACAACTGGGCGATGGTCGGCGTCGGCTTCGCCTTCGGGGCGGCGTTCGGGGCGGCGTTCGGGGCGATGCCGGCCTCCTCCGACAAGGACGCGAAGAGCGACGCGAGCGACCAGCAGGAGCTCCGCACTGACGGCCCCGGCGACCCCGGCGAAATGGGTGAAGGCCCCGGTCAGTGACCGGGGCCTTCACGTCCGAGCCGCCTGTCGGAATCGAACCGACGACCTAGTCATTACGAGTGACTCGCTCTACCGACTGAGCTAAGGCGGCGTGGCGTTCGCTGTTTCCCACGGACGGATCCGAGGGACGGACGAGCAACCTCGGGAGAGTATACGGACGGGGGTCCGCGGGCGCGGAATCGCCACCCTCCGCGGACGGCCGGAGCTCAGCAGGAGACCCCGTCCTCGGGGACCTTCCCGTTGAGCAGGTAGTCCTCGATCACCTCGTCGACGCAGTTGTTGCCCGCGTTGTACGCGGTGTGGCCGTCACCGTCGCGACGCACCAGGACGCCCGAGTCGAGCTGGTCGGCCAACTCCTCGGCCCACACCATCGGGGTGGCGGGGTCGCGGGTCGTGCCGACGACCAGGATGGGCGCGGCGCCCTTCCCGTCGATCACCAGCTCCTCCGCGGCGGCCTTCCCGTCGAATCCGGCGCAGCCGGTGAGGCCCCAGGCGAAGACCTTGCCGAAGGTCGGGGAGACCTTCTCGAACTCCGCGAACCGGGCGGGGACCTCGGAGGCGGGCACGAACTCGGGGTCGTCGAGGCAGTTGATCGCCACGATCGCCTCGAGGCTGTTGTCGCGGTAGCCGTCGGCGTCGCGCGAGGTGTAGAGGTCGGCCGTCTCCAGCAGGCCCGACCCGTCGCCGTCCAGGGCCTTCGCGAGCGCAAGGTCGAGCATCGGCCAGTAGGCGCGGTTGTAGAGCGGCATCACCACGCCGTAGAAGGCGAGTCCGGCGGTCAGCTTGCGGTCGCCCTGGCCGGGCAGGGGCTTGCGGGAGATGCGCTCGATCAGGTCGGAGATCGTCGCCATGCCCTCGTCGACGCTGTCGCCGAGGCGGCAGTCGCCACTGTCGACGCAGTTCTTGACGTAGGCGCGCAGCGCGGTCTCGAAGCCGCCGGCCTGGACGAGGCTCTTCTCCAGGGTGTCCGCCGAGACGTCGACGGCACCGTCGAGCACGAAGTGGCCGACGCGCTCGGGGAAGAGCTCGGCGTACGTCGCTCCCAGCGCCGTGCCGTAGGAGGCACCGAAGTAGTCCAAACTGCTCTGGCCCAGCGCGGCACGCAGCACGTCCATGTCACGGGCGACCTCGACGGTGCTCACGTGGTCGACCAGCGCTCCGGACTTCTCGCGGCAGCCGGCGAAGAAGGCCCGGTTGGACTCCTGCAGCTGCTTCACCCCGGCCGGGGTGTCGGGCGCCGGGTCGGCAGCCACGTAGGCGTCGAGGTCGGCGTCGGAGAGGCAGTCGATCGGGCTGCTGGCGCCGGTGCCACGCGGGTCGAAGCCCACGATGTCGAAGTGGTCGAGGATCGGCTTGCGGAAGACGTTCTGCGCAGCGGCGGCATATTCCGTGCCGGGCGCACCGGGACCACCCGGGTTGACCACCAGGGATCCGATGCGCTCGCCGGTGGCGGCGTCCCGCTTGAGCAGCCGCAGCTCGATCTGCTCCCCCTCGGGGTCGGCGTAGTCGAGCGGCACCTTCAGCCAGCCGCAGTCGAAGCCGCCGCCGCAGTCCTGCCAGGCGATGAGCTGCGAGTAGAAGGGTGCGAGGCCGGCCTCCGGGGGCGACGTCACGTCGTCACCGCTGGTCTCGTCGTCCTCCAGGCGCTCCGGCGAGGAACCGCCCAGCGAGCTCGAGTCCCACAGCGCCTTGAGCCCGACGCCCACGCCGACGGCGGAGCCCAGGAGCAGGGCCACCACCGCGACGATCGCCACGATCTTCTTCATCGCCTCTCACCTTCCAGCCGCAGCGCGACCATCATGGCCTCCAGGGCCGTCTCGGGCTTCACGTTGAAGTCCAGCATCTGCTCGCGCGCGGTGAAGATCGCCTCGATCCGGCGCAGGTGCTCCTCCGGGGACGACCGCCGGGCGAGCTGGGCGATGTCGGCCCTGATCTCCTCGTTGACCAGCTCGGAGCTGGCTCCCACCCCGAACGCGATCGCGTCTCGGTAGACCGAGACCAGGTCCATCAGGGCACGGTCGACCACGTCGAGCAGCCGACGCTTGGCACGCCGCTTCTGTCCGGCCTCGAGCTCCTTGAGGGCGGGGGCGTACTCGCGGGGGCGCTTGCCGCGTCCCTCGACGCCGTACGACCGGTCGAGGTCGGACTTCTCGCGCGCCTCGACGATCGCGCTCTGGGCCTCGGTCTCCTGCTTGGCGACCTCGACGAGGTTGCCGGCCGCATTCATGCAGGAGCCCAGCGAGGTCAGCTTGGCGGGCCACCGGACGACCTCGGCGCGGCGGTTGCGAGTGCCCTCGTCGCGAGCGAGTGCCCGGGCCCGGCCGATGTGGCCCTGGCTCGCGCGGGCCGCGTGGGCGGCGATCGTGGGAGGGACGCCGTCGATGCGCACCAGGAAGTCGCTCACCTGGGCAGCGGTCGGGGTGGTGAGCGTGACGAGGCGGCAGCGCGAGCGGATCGTGACGAGCACGTCCTCCGCGGTCGGCGCGCAGAGCAGCCAGACCGTGCGGCTGTTGGGCTCCTCGATCGCCTTGAGCAGCGCGTTGAAGCCGTGGTCGTTGAGCCGGTCGGCGTCCTCGATGAGGACCACCTGCCACCGCTGGCCGTTGGGAGAGAGCGCGGCCTTGCGCACGAGGTCGCGCACCTCCTTGACCGCGATCACCAGGGCGTCGGTGCGCACCGCGGTGACGTCGGCGTGCGTGCCCCCCATGACCGTGCGGCAGGAGTGGCACTCGTGGCAGCCACCCTGCTCGCACTGGAGCGCGGCGGCGAAGGCGAGCGCGGCGTTGGAGCGCCCGGAGCCGGGCGGGCCGGTGAAGAGCCAGGCGTGGGTCATGCCGTCGCCGCGGGCGGCGCGGTCGAGGGTGGAGATCACGTGGCGCTGGCCGACGAGGGTGTCCCAGATGGGGGCGGGTCGGGTCTCGGGCTGGACGCTCACGGCGCCACCGCCGCATCGATGCCGGCCACGGCGTGCGGGAGGAGCGGAGCCACCCGCGCCCGGATGGCCGCGTGGATCTCCTCGATGGAGTCACGCGCCGACAGCACGAGGTAGTGGTCGGGATCGGCCGCGGCGAGGGAGAGGAACTTGTCGCGCACCCGCTCGTGGAAGTCCAACGACTCCCCCTCCATGCGGTCGCGGGCCTCGAAGCGGCCCAGCCCTGCCTCCGGCGGGAGGTCGAGCACGACGGTCAGGTGGGGGCGCAGTCCGCCCGTCGCCCAGCGCATGACCTCCTCGACCTCGTCGACGTCGAGCGCCCGGCCGGCACCCTGGTAGGCCAGCGCCGAGTCGACGTAGCGGTCGGTGATCACCACCTCGCCGCGCTCCAGGGCGGGGCGCACCACGGCGTCGACGTGCTCGGCCTTGTCGGCCGCGTACGCCAGTGCCTCGGTGCGCGGGGAGAGGTCACCGGTCTCGGGCGAGAGCACGATGCGGCGGAACTCCTCCCCGACCTTGGTGCCGCCGGGCTGACGGGTGAGCAGGGCGCGGTGGCCCAGCCCCGTGACCCAGTCGAGCAGCAGTCGCGACTGCGTGGACTTGCCGCCCCCGTCGCCCCCCTCGAAGCAGACGAAGAGGCCGGAGTCGGCGTAGACGGCAGGTGAAGTCACGCCCACACCCTACGGGCGCAGACCCACAGTTCTGGCAGTTGCTCAGCCCCTCACGGCAGCGCCGAGGCCCTAGGGTGGGCGGATGGGGTGGTGGACGAACCGCGTGGTGCCGCGGCTGACGGACGCGACGTTGTCCGCGCCCGAGATCTCCGAGCTGCGCGCCCAGGTCTGCGCGCCCCTGACCGGCCGGGTGGTCGAGGTCGGCTTCGGCTCGGGCCTCAACCTGCCCCACCTGCCGGCCGCGGTCACCGCTGTCGACGCGGTCGAACCGTCGGACCTGGCATGGGAGCGCTCGGCCGATCGACGACGCGGCGCGGGACTGCCCGTGGTCAGGATCGACCTCGACGGCCAGGCCATGTCGGCGCCTGACGCGACGTACGACAGCGCGCTCGTCACGTTCTCGCTCTGCACCATCCCCGACCCTTCGCTCGCGCTCACCGAGGTACGCCGCGTGCTCCGCCCCGGCGGCCTGCTCGCCTTCGCGGAGCACGGCCTCTCCCCCGACGCAGGCGTGGCCCGCTGGCAGCGGCGACTCGACCCCATCGAGAAGCGGGTCGCGGGCGGCTGCCACCTGACCCGCGACATCCCGGCCCTCGTACGCGGCGCCGGGTTCGACGTCGTCACGCTCGAGCAGCGGATGCTGGTCGAGGGGCCCGCGGCCACGGCCCCGTGGGGCTACGGGTTCGTGGGGGCGGCGCAGGCGGGCGCGGCGCTCTGACCCGGGGTCAGAGGGCGGAGGAGATCAGCCAGGTCAGCGAGGCCGTCAGCAGGAGCGAGGCAAGGCCGCCCATTCTTCGCTGCGGAGTGGACGGTGGGAGCAGACCGGTCGCCCCGCTGAACAGCAGGAACGCGGGCACACCGATCGGCCACGCCAGCAGGACCGGCCAGGCCCACGCCCAACGGGTCAGGCGCCAGGGCTGCGGACCGACGACCAGCCGGGTCAGGGTGCCCAGTCCGGCCACCAGGCCGCCCAGGAGCATCGCCCAGGACGGGACCGACCACTCGATCCCGAAGAGCTGCGTGGAGCCGCCGGCACTGTGCCGCCCCTCCCCTGCGACGACGCTCACGTCGGGCTGCACTTCCTCCCAGTGGCCCTGCAGCGAGTCGGGCGCCACCACCACCGGCCTGGCCCGGCGGTCGTCGCTCTGGGCCTTGCGGGCCTGCGCCTCGGACGAGGCGACGACGTACTGGGTGTGTCGACGCAGCAGTCCTTCGCGCCAGCTCACCGTGACGAAGCGATAGCCGTTCGTCGGAGGCATGGTCACCGAGTCGAGGCGCCCACCGGAGAGGCTCTCGACCTCCACGGTGGTCACCACGCCTTCGCGGGCGTCGGACTCCAGCTTCTTCATCAGGTCGTACTGGGAAGCGGCGCCCGACCCCTGGGCCAGGCACGCCGCGAACGAGACGACGAAGACGATCAGCAGGACCCATCCGGCCACGAAGTTGAAGACGGCGGCGCCGTTCCTGCGCGGCTGCTCCCCGCCCACCTCGACGGGAAGTGGCTCCTCGAGAGTGTCCTGCATCGTGCCCCCAGCGCTACGGGCCCGCCGGCGCGCGCCACGGACCGGACCCTAACGCGCCCGGTCCCCCGGTGTTCACCGGTTCGCCACCCGGCCAGAGGACTTTTCATCTCCCCGAAACAAGGGAGAAGCATCGCGGTCGCATCCGAGGCGCAGGCTGTGACGCAGACGGTGACCAGCATCGTCCCCGCACCGAGAGGAGCCAGCCATGATGTACTCCGCCAAGGCAGTCTTCACCGAACGACGCTCCGGCGTCGCCAACATGGTGGCCGGCATCACCGGCCAGGGCATGGCCCTCATGGCGTTGCGCAGCCAGCCCGGCTGGAACGGCATGCTCGTCGACGAGATCGTGCTGGTCACCCCCGGCGGCTGGACCGCCGAGCGCCTCGAGACCTTCCTGCTGGCGATCGGTGCCTCCACCGTCAAGGTCACGACGCTCGACGCCGAGGGTCGCTCGACGAGCGAGACCGAGGAGCGCAAGGCCCGCATGGCCCACCCGGCCGGCTCCCACCGTGGCTGGATGGCGCGCGCCTCCTGAACCTCCCCTCCGGCTGCTCGCCAACTCCCTCCGGTGGAGCAGCGCAACGAGCACGAGGGCGCCCAGTTCGTGGGGAACGAGGCGCCCTCGTGTGCTCGCTGGCGAGGGGTGGGTGCAGCGGCTGGGTGATCAGGCCTTCTCGGCCGCAGCCTTCTTCGTCGTCTTCTTCGTCGCGCTCTTGGACGTGGCCTTCTTGGCCGTCGTCTTCTTCGCCGCGGTCTTCGACGCCGCCTTCTTGGCCGTCGTCTTCTTCGCGGCGGCCTTCTTGGTCGTCTTCTTCGCCGTCTTCTTGGCGCCCTTCTTCGCGGGCCCCTTGTCGCGGCGCTCCTGCAGCAGCTCGGCCGCCCGCTCGAGGGTGATCGCCTCGACGGTGTCGTCCTTGCGCAGGGTGGCGTTGTACTCGCCGTCGGTCACGTACTCACCGAAGCGACCCGCCTTGACCACGATCGGCTGGCCGGAGACCGGGTCGTTGCCGAGCTCCTTCAGCGGAGCCGTGGCGGCGCCGCGCCCACGTGCCTTGGGCTGGGCGTAGATCTTCTCCGCCTCGTCCAGGGTGATCGTGAGGAGCTTCTCCTCCGCGTCGATGGTGCGGGAGTCGGTGCCCTTCTTCAGGTAGGGCCCGTAGCGACCGTTCTGCGCGGTGATCTCGACGCCGTCCTCACCGAGGCCGACGACGCGCGGCAGGCTGAGCAGCTGCACGGCCTGGTCGAGGGTGACGGTGTCGAGGCTCATCGACTTGAAGAGCGAGCTGGTGCGCGGCTTGGCACTCTTCTTGGCGTCCTCGGGCAGGAGCTCGGTGACGTAGGGACCGTAGCGACCGTTCTTCGCGACGACGGTCAGGCCGGTCTCCGGGTGCTGCCCCAGGACGACCTCCTCGCCGGCGGGGTTGGCGAGCAGCTCCTTGGCCTTGGCCACGGTGAGCTCGTCGGGCGGCAGGTCCTCGGGCACGTTGGCGCGCTTGCCCGCAGGCTCGCCGTCATCTCCAGGCCCCTCGATGTAGGGACCGTAACGGCCGACCCTCAGGTGGATGCCGGAGTCGGGGTCGCCGACCGGGAAGGTCGCCATCTCCCGGGCGTCGATGTCACCGAGGCCGGTGACCAGCGGCTGCAGGCCCTTGACCCGGTCGGAGCCCCAGTAGAACTCGCCCAGCTCGCTGACGCGGTCCTTCCGGCCGGCGGCGATCTCGTCGAGGATCGACTCCATCTCGGCGGTGAACTCGTAGGAGATCTGGCGGGGGAAGTGCTCCTCCATCAGGCGGATCACCGAGAAGGCGATCCACGCCGGGACCAGCGCGGTGCCCTTCTTGTAGACGTAGCCGCGGTTGATGATCGTGGAGATGATCGAGGCGTAGGTGGAGGGGCGACCGATCTCGCGCTCCTCCAGCTCCTTGATCAGCGTCGCCTCGGTGAAGCGCGACGGGGGCTTGGTCTCGTGGCCGCTCGCGCTGACGCTGGCCGCGCTGACGGCCGCGCCCTGCTCGAGGTCGGGCAGGCGGGTCTCGGCGTCGTCGCGCTGCTTGGACGTGTCGTCCAGGCCCTCGACGTACGCCTTGAGGAACCCGTGGAAGGTGATCACGCGGCCCGACGAGCCGAAGACGACGTCACGACCGTCGGCCGCGGTGCCGCCGATCCGCACCGAGACGGTGTGGCCGACGGCGTCCTTCATCTGGGAGGCGACGGTGCGCATCCAGATCAGCTCGTAGAGACGGAACTGGTCACCGCGCAGACCGGTCTGGGCGGGCGTCTTGAAGGTCTCGCCGGCGGGGCGGATCGCCTCGTGCGCCTCCTGCGCGTTCTTCACCTTGGAGGCGTACGTCCGGGGGCTGTCGGGCAGGTACTCCGCGCCGTAGAGCTCGCGCACCTGGTCACGCGCCGCACCGACCGCGGCCGACGACAGCGTCGTCGAGTCGGTACGCATGTAGGTGATGAAGCCGTTCTCGTAGAGGCGCTGGGCGACCGACATGGTCACCTGCGCGCTCATGCCGAGCTTGCGGCCCGCCTCCTGCTGCAGCGTGGTGGTGCGGAAGGGGGCGTAGGGCGAGCGGCGGTAGGGCTTCGACTCGACCGAGCGCACCTCGTACGAGGTCTCGCGCAGCGCGGAGGCGAGCGCCTCCGCGCCGTTGCGGTCGAGGTGGACGACGGAGTCGGACTTGAGCTCACCGGTCTGGGTGAAGTCGGAGCCGCGGGCGACGCGCTTGCCGTCGACGGAGTGGAGCTTGGCGGGGAAGATCCGCGGGTCGGCCTTGGCGCCGCCGTCGAAGGAGGCGTCGAGGTCCCAGTAGGAGGCGACGCGGAACTTCATCCGCTCCTTCTCCCGGTCGACCACGAGGCGGGTCGCGACCGACTGCACGCGGCCGGCGGAGAGGCCGCTCATGACCTTCTTCCACAGCACCGGGGAGACCTCGTAGCCGTAGAGGCGGTCGAGGATGCGACGCGCCTCCTGGGCCTCCACGAGGTCCATGTCGATGTCACGCGGGTTGGCGGCAGCCTCGAGGATCGCGGGCTCGGTGATCTCGTGGAAGACCATGCGGCGCACCGGGATGCCCTTGGGCTTCAGCTCGTCGAGGAGGTGCCAGGCGATGGCCTCTCCCTCGCGGTCCTCATCGGTGGCAAGGAAGAGCTCGTCGGCATCCTTGAGGAGCTGCTTGAGCTTGGTGATGTGGCTCTTCTTGTCGCGGGGCACCACGTAGTAGGGCTCGAAGCCGTTGTCCACGTCGACGCCCAGACGACCCCAGGGCTTGTCCTTGATCTTGGCCGGGGTCTCGGCGGCGCTCTGCGGCAGGTCACGAATGTGACCGATGGACGACTCGACGACATAACCCTTGCCGAGATATCCACCGATCTTGGTCGCCTTGGTCGGCGACTCCACGATGACCAGCTTGTGTGCCACTTGCGATTCCTTGCTCTTGAGCGCCCCAGGACAGGCCGAACGCCGCCACGGTAGCGCGTGGTCCCGACGGGAGTGTGAACAGGAGCGATTCGCAGCCGTGGTGCGGCAGACTCTGCGCCCATGAACGACGAGCCGCAGTCACCGCCTTCGCGTCTCGAGGTCATCCTCGGGATTCCGCTCCTGCCGTTCGTGCTGCTGCGTGACGCGCTGCGGGCAGTGTGGCGGGGCGTACGCCGCGTGGTCGCCGCCATCGCCGACGCCTTCCGACGGGCCCTGGACGCGTTGAAGCGGGCGGTGCTCCGCGTCCTGCGTACGCCGCTGCGCTGGACCTCCGCGCTGTTGCGCGCGGTGGGCCGGTTGTTGCGCCGCCCGTTCGAGTGGCTGGCCGCGGTCGGGCGCTGGGTCGGTCGCGGGATCGACGCCGTGCTGCGAGCAGTCGGTCGCGTGCTTGCGGCGCCCTTCCGCTGGCCCTCGGCAGCGCTGCGTTGGGTCGGTCGCGGGATCGAGGCGGGCCTCCGCGCCCTCGGTCGCCTGCTGGCTGCTCCTTGGCGCTGGGCTGTCGACGCGTGGCGTGGTTTGCGTGCGTGGGTGGTGCAGTTGCTCGGCGCTCCGGTCCGCTGGGCCGTGGCGATCGCCAAGGCGATCTGGCGCGCGATCGCGGCGCCGTTCCGGTGGGTGGGTCAGCGCGTACGCGGCGTCGCCCAGAGTGTGGGTGCGAGCCTGCGGCGTGGGCGGGCGGCGTTGCCGCGGCCGAGAATTGGGCGGGGTTGAGGCTCATGGATTTCGTCCCACCAGCGCCGCCGCACCTCACGGGTTCGGAGCCCTTCGCAGGCATCGACGCCTCAGTGATCGACTTCTGGAGGTTCGCCATGAGCGACCTCCGCACGAACAACGTCCGCGGCTACCTGGCGGAGTTTCTGGTGGCCAGAGCAGTGGGATCGACGGGTCGCCGTGTCGAGTGGGACTCGTGGGACGTCACTGCCCCCAATGGCACACGGATCGAGGTCAAGTCATCCGGCTACCTGCAGGCCTGGGCTCAAGCCAAGCTCAGCACCCCGACCTTCCGTGTCGCAACCGCTTACGCCTGGGACGCCGAGACCGCAACCTACTCGGCCGGGCAGGGCTTCAACGCCCACGTGTACGTCTTCTGTCTCCACACAGCAAGGACGCACGAGGAGTACGACCCACTGGACGTGGCCCAGTGGCAGTTCTACATCGCGCCGCGTGAGGTCGTGGAGGCACGCGCCGGGTCGCAGATGTCTCTGTCGACGTTGGAGCGCCTCTGTGGCCAAGCCGTCTCGTACGACGCGCTGCCTGCTGCGATCAGAGGGGCACGCGGGCCCCTTCAGCCTTTCCGCCCTCCTCAGGACAGCCCAGATGCGGGGACGTGACGTGCCCTCAGATGGACGGAATCGGCGTGCCTCCAAGCCTGGCTTCGACGTTTCACCGAGCGGGCACTTCATTGCTGCTTTCATAGCGCCATGAACCTCTGCCCCATCTGTTCTGGCCCGTTGCCGAACGGGTGGCCTGTGGCGCCCAACGACGAGTGTCTGAGTTGCGGGTATCACCCCCACAGTGGCTGGGAGTCGTTGCTAGAAGATCCCGAAGGTCGCTAGCGCTACAGCGACGGATCAAGGCGCGCCTCAGGGCCATTCGCGGGGAAATGACGTATGCAGAAGACCCACGAACGTGCGCGCATCGGCATGGCACGGAGAACATCTGTCGGCCCCTGCTGCCACTCTGGCTGCATGACCCAACTTGCTCTGATCATTCGACACAAGACGTTGCCCGGGAAGAGGGAGGACGTGCGTAAGGTCTGGGAGGCACACATGGCGCCCGCCGTAGCGGGCAATGACAGTCACCTGGCGTACTTCTACTGCTTCGACGACACCGATCCTGATGCGATCAGCGCTTTTCAGGTGTACGACAGCGCTGGGTCGTCGCAGCAGTTCCTCGAGACCGACGCCTATCGTGCGTACTTGCAGGACGTTGAGCCGCTGTTGTCCGGTCCTCCACAGGTCACTGCACTCACGCCTGTCTGGAGCAAGCAGGCGTAGCCGGTCGAGCGGCCGCTCCGACGCGGGAAGATGCCCGACTCGCGGCGGTGTGACGCAGCTTCCGGACCGCCCCGGCCACGGCCAGTACGTGCGTCAGGCTAGGTCCTCAAACGACTCTTCACCGGGCCTCCAGCACATCCACGCTTGATCCACGAAGCCGGTCAGCACCGCGATCTCCGGACCAGTCAGTGCTTCCCGGTCCGGGTGCAATGCGATCGCCCCGTTCGGGAACTCGATGCGCAGTCCGATCCCCGTCGCCTCGTGCGTGTGTTGAACCAGATTAGGGATCAAGGCACGAAGTGCGTCCGCGTAGCCCAGGTCGCCATCCGAGAACACGCGCCCCTGTGCCGTTTCGACTGTCGGCATCGCGTCGCAGTTCAGGACGGGCATGTCTTCTCCGAGGCCCTCGAACCGTAGTTGGACGTAGTCCTGAACGAACTGCACCGAGAACAATCGCGCCCCTACCAGCCTCCCCAAGAGGTCGTTCGGGATGTAGGTCGGCGGATCTTGGGACATGTCCACATGGTGCCGTATGAACTCTCCGAGCTTTCGCAGATCGGCGCGTCCCGCATGCGGCTTGTGACGCGACCCGGGCGGTACGCGGCGGAGTGACGCACGTCCAACGGACCCACCGAAGCCCCGACCGACGCACTGGCGCATCTGCGCGGCTCAGCGTTCGGTTTCCGCAACCTGACCAACCAATCGGCAGAAGACTACTCGGAGCCGGCGGGTTGGGACCCCGACTCCTACACTGTCAACTGCGATGAGCCTGAAGGTGGGACAGCGCAAGCGCAGGCTATGAGGCTCGCCGCGACTGGAAGCAGTGCGGCCCTTCTGAATGGAGTATTCGTGGACCCCTTCACGCTCGGGATGCTCACATCGGCATTGGGCGATCTAGTGGCGCGTGCGATTTCGCGAACTTGGCACGTCTTAACCGACGACTCTCCTCAAGTCACACTGCCTACGCCGAACTCTGCCTTCGCCGTGGACTTTCTTGATGAAGTAATCCTGACCGAGGCGCAATTCCGAAAGATCACACAGGTCCTGAATCACCCAAACATTCTCATGCTGGTCGAAGCTGCTTGCTATATACGTGCGCTCTATCCATCAGAGGCTCAAGCCGAACAATTTGCGGACCTTAAGAAATCCTTTGGTGACGTCTTCTCCTCGGCGATTGACAACGAATCAATCTTTGAATACCAAATCGAACCCCTGTGGACCGCCCTTGTTGAGCGTATTGATGAACTTCTGCCTGAAGAATCATCAGGAACGCTTTCCTCAGAGGAGCGCAACCAACTTCTCGAGCGAAAAGCCACTCTCCCGATTTCCGGGGGCTCGGCAAGCCATCCCAGATGGCTACGTCGGTACTTAGAAGTCGCCACCGACATCGCGCTTCTCTCTCGGGTCGCCGAACGATCTCGTGAGATACGAAGCCAAGCTGCCGGGCGCTTCGGAAATATGGATCTTCATCACTCCCTGGAGTCTCACACCGATAAGACACTCGGAGATCTCTATATTCAGCGAGACCTGCAAACCCTTGACGGCGAGAATGTCCCAACACGCGAGGCGATTGGTCTTGGGCGGCGAGTACGCGCAGTGGTCACGGGGCACCCTGGCAACGGGAAAAGCACATTGACCCAACGCATCATGACTATGATCGCCGACGAAAGCGAATCGCACGCCCCACTCTTGATTCGTGTCCGTGAACTCAATGCCGAAAACCTAATCCTAGATGAGTTGGTCACTGCCGTGCAGCGACTTTATCAAGATACCTTGGTCGACCGCAGTGATGTTGAAACACTGCTGCTGCTGGGTAGGGCATATGTGATTTTCGACGGACTCGACGAAGCGCTCGAAAAATCTAAGAGAATCAAAGTGGTAGAACAGATTCAGAGTTTCTCGAGGCAGTATCCGCTCAGCGCAATTCTGGTAACTTGCCGAGAAGTAGGATACGAAGACGCGCCACTTGATCGAACATTCGGCCGGTTCAGGCTTCGCCCCTTCACGCTGGCACAGACGCGAGAATATGCCGAGAAATGGTTCTCCAGCGAGGAAGGGGGATTGGAGCGCGTCGAGCCATTCATGAAAGAGGTCGCGGCATCCCCTGAGCTCGCAGAGAACCCACTGATGCTCTCGCTTCTTTGTGCACTCTATAAGAATCGTGGCCATATCCCACGAAACCGCCGCTCTGTCTACTCTGATTGCGCCGACCTTCTATTTCGTCGCTGGGACTCAATGCGCGATATCGATCAGCCGGCGGATCACATCAATCACGGCCAAGATATTATGGAAGAGATCGCAATGTTCTTCTTCCGGAGCGAAAGCGTTCAAGCGGGCATCGAAGAGCGCCAACTGCGAGACGTAATCGCTGGATACCTGCGGGACAGCGCCGGGGTTCTTCAAGGACATTCACGCCAGCGGGCAAGCGCATTCCTCGAGTTCTGCGCAGATCGCGCGTGGTTGCTCGGGGTGGATGGATCCCGTCACGGAGAGCGGGTCTTCGTCTTCACCCACCGCACCTTCATGGAGTACTTCGCCGCCGAAGGAACTGTGCGAACCATCTCGGACACTGCGCGAATTGCGGACATCATTTACGAGACATACCGGAAGAATCCAGGCTCCGTCCTTCCGGAACTTATCGTCAGCGCAGCCGAAGCAGGTCAGCGTGATCGAGTTCGTGACATCATCAACGCGCTGAAGGAAAAGGAGCGAATCGTTGGCACTTTGTTGCCGCTTCGTTTGCGAATTGCTGGAGTTCTGAACTTGCGTCCACGGCATCTTGACGAAATGATCGAAGAGGCGTTCTTGGCCCTTTCAAGCGATTGGAACGCGAACGCAACAACAATCTCGAGTCACCTGTTTGCTCTTCCGCGCAACCCTAGAGAGCGAGTTGGGGCCTATGCCCTCAATCCGTCTGAGATCGGCAAACCTGAGGATGCTGCGCTTTCCCCCGGAAGAACGAATACCCTGCTGAGGGCTTGGGCCGAGTTCTCGCTCGAAACAGGTGTGGTCCAGCGCGGCCATGAGTGGGAAGAACTCCTAGGTTCATGTTGGAGCCAGGCGATAGCGACTGGCGATATTCAAGACGAATGGACTCGCTTCTACGGAAAGCACTACTTGGGTATCGCTGAACTTGGCTCGTCTCTTGACCGAAAGTGGTTCGCTCCAGCAGTGGGCGGCGCTCCGCGGCCTGCCGGGAAAGCCATTCTTTCTGCTGGAATTCTTGAGGGAACTATCCCGCCAAGCCTAGTTGAAGTGCACTTGGAGATGGACGGTAGCGAGAAGCCGCGCTTCTCTTACGATGAGGCCAAGAAACTCTATGAGATGCTGGCAGCGGTGCTGGCTGAGGCGAATCAGGCGCCCCTGGTGGACTGCCCGGAGTCGCGCAGGTTCGCGCTCATCTGCGCAATGGTCACTTGGGAACTCACCGGGAGATTTGGGTGGGTCTTGGAGGAACTTGAGGCACTTCTCGGATTCAGCATCGCGTCGTTGGTGTCCCACCGTGAGGAGAACCGTATAGCCGACGCCGAGTTAGACTTGCTGGAGGCCGAACTAGAGTGGGAGCGGCTTAAGTTGCCGCGCGCTTCTGCTGCCGACAGGGCCACGACGAAGCGTTCCGTGAACGCCCTCTTCCCTCGCTGGGCGAAGAACTGGATGACCGGGAGGGTCGGCTTGCTCGGAGACTAGTTCTCCTACGTAATGACCATTGCCTTGAGAGTTGACGTTATCTTAAGTGCTTGGGGACCACCGGGGCCCTCGCGCAGCGGTGACGGCCTGATGGAGACTCTGTGAATCCGCTGGGAAGAGCTGCTCGCGGCCGATGCTCACGTCAATGCTGAGGCGACCTGGACGATCTACCAGAGACTCACCCCACCTGCCGCGAGCATGTCGATGCCTGGGCGTGAATTGATGGGAACCTGATCAGATCGGTCCGCACTGGCGGCCCGCGGTCGCTGGTCGCGGTCATCCCGCTGGGAAAGACCTCGGAGAGGCGTGCCGTCGACGTGCTGGCCTACTTGGACAGGTTGGCACGTCGGTCCTGGCAACGGAGGCGATCAATAGGCGGCTTCAACACCTGCGCGGTTCGTCCCAAGGGTTCCACAGCCTAACCAACCATTTGGCCGGACTGTTGCTCGAAGCCGGAGGTTTCAGACCCTGACGATTACACCTTGGACTGAGGGGGAAAGGTGATGCGTCTTTGTGGGTGGAATGCCGCAGGCTCGGTTCCGCCGCAGGTCGCGCGCCTTGGACAGCGTCTCGCTCCCCATCTCTCGTACTGTCACAGCCCACCTCAACCAAACCGCAACCCCCGCCGCTGCCTCTGCCATTCACCTACCGTGCTGCCGTGAGCCAAGACGTACCGGACGAGAAGCTGATGAAGCTGCGCTACGCGGGCGTCTGCCGTGTGTGCAGTGCCGACCTGCCCGCCAAGACCCCCGCGATCTACGAGCGCTCCACCAAGACCGTGCGATGCGTGGAGCACGCCGGCGCTTCGGCCACCGACGAGCCAGCCGAGGCGCGCGTCACGGTGCCCGACCCCGCTTCCACCTCAGAGCCAACGGTCCCCCCGACCCCCGAGCCAGTCATCGACACCGGCACCGCCGGCGCCTCGGCCCGCCGCGAGTTCGAGCGCCGCAAGCAGCGGCGGGAGGACCGCGTACGGGAGAAGCACCCGAAGATCGGCGGCCTCCTGCTGGCCCTGTCCGACGACCCGCAGACGACGACTGCGTGGAACACCGGCGCGCTCGGGGAGGAGCGGCTGGGTGCGGGTCTCGACTCGCGCGGCTCCGAACAGCTCCGGCTGCTGCACGACCGCCGGATCCCGCGCAGCCGGGCCAACATCGACCACCTGGCCGTCACGCCTACCGGGGTCTACGTCATCGACGCCAAGAAGTACGCCGGTCGCCCCCACCTCGAGGTCGAGGGCGGCATCCTGCGCCCCCGCGTCGAGAAGCTCCTCGTCGGACGCCGCGACTGCACCAAGGTCGTGGACGGGGTGCTCAAGCAGATCGAGGTGGTCAAGGGCGTGCTCGGTGACTCGGTCCCCGTGCACGGCGTCCTGTGCTTCGTCGAGGCCGACTGGCCCCTGATCGGTGGCTCGTTCACCACCCGCGAGGTGGCCGTGCTGTGGCCCAGGAAGCTCTACTCGAGACTCGCCGCCGCCGACGGTCCGCTGGACGCGGAGGCCATCGCTGCCGCCCACCAGCAGCTCGCCCGGGCACTCCCGCCCGCCTGACTTTTGCCCGAGACCCGTTCGGTCAATGCCGTGCGGGGTGGCCGCGCAGCAGGCACTCTTCGTCCATGGGTCGACGAGGCGTTCTGGCAGTGGTGGTGCTCACGGTGGCTCTGGCGGTGACCAGCGGTGGCTGGTACCTGAGCGCCAACGGCGGCCACGAGGAGGAGTTCGCCTCCTGTCGCTTCGAAGGCAACACCCTCGTCCTGACCTACCTGCACGGTGTCAGGACGAGAGTCGAGCCGAGCATCGACGCCAGAGGTGGCGACCTGGTCGTGTCACTGCGTACGCGCTCCGGCGGCGGCGTGCAGCCCGCGATCGCGCTCTTCGGCGAGGTGCAGTTCCAGTCGTTCAGCGGGCCCACCACCGTGCGCTACCCCGACGGCCGTGTCCTCGACTGCGGGCACACCGAGAGTGAGACGAAGGCACGTCTCCCGCGGCCGCGCACCAAGGTGGGCAAACGCTGATCCTGGCCCCGGCCTGGCCCTACGACCGTGGGAGCTCCATCTCTGGCGAAGCGGGGCTGCCCCCTCCTGGAGTGAAAAGTCACGACTTCACGTGTGGGCCACCGGCATCGTGGCGCTCTTCGTCATCGTCGGCGACAGCTACACCAAGACACGGCGCCTGCTCGGGACGCGCGCTCAGTGAGCGGCGTCCACAGCCTCCGTGCCACCCACCGGCACCACCGTCGCGCGCGGGCCGCGGAAGAGCACGTACGAGGTCAGCGCGCCGAGCACCATGACCCCGGCGGCCACGACGAAGACGTCGCCGTACGCGTTCGCGAAGGCCGGCATCTGGCCCGTGCCCTCGGCGAGGGCGTCGGCCACCGACGAGGTGTAGAGCGCCGTGAAGACGGCCACCGCGACCGAGCCGCCGACGTGCATCGAGGCGTTGGCGAACGCCGAGGCGACACCGGCGTCGTGCGGGTCGACGCCCGAGAGGGCCAGGTTCTGCAGCGGCACGAAGATCAGCGAGAAGCCGAGGCCCATCACGACCAGCCCGGGCAGCACCTCACTCCAGTAGCTGCCCTCGGCGGTGATCCCGCTGAGGAAGAGGAGGCCCGCCGCCGCGAGCAGCGGTCCCACGGTCAGCACCATGCGCGGGCCGAAGGTGGTGAAGAGCTTGGTCGAGATCGGCGCGGTCGCCATGATCACGACGGTCATCGCCACGTTGCCGAAGCCCGCAGCCAGCGGGCTCATGCCGAGCACGATCTGGAAGTGGAAGGTCAGGAAGAGCATCGCGCCGACCATGACGACGCCGACGAAGGACTGCAGCAGGAAGGCGCCGCCGCGCGTGCGGTCACGTACGACGCGCAGGGGCAGCAGCGGGTGGGACGTGCGCGTCTGCCACCACAGGAAGGCGACCATCAGGACGGCACCGGCGGCCAGGAAGCCCAGGGTGTCGACCTCGAGCCAGCCGTGCTCGGCGAGCGCGAAGCCGTAGACCAGCGAGGCGAGCGCGAGCGCCACCAGGACGGTGCCGACGAGGTCGTAGCGGGTGTCGCCCTCGGCCTTGCTCTCGACGAGCAGGAGCTTGCCGCCGATGAGTCCGGCGACCACGAAGAAGAGGTTGACCAGCAGGCACCAGCGCCAGTCGGCGTACTGGGTGAGCGCGCCACCGAGCAGGAAGCCGAACGCGGCACCCGTGCCCGCGATGATGCCGAAGACGGCGAAGGCGACGTTGCGGTCGCGACCCCGCGGGAAGAGCACGGAGAGCATCGCCAGCGCGGAGGGGGCCAGCAGCGCCGCGAAGACGCCCTGGAGTCCGCGCGCCGCGATCAGCTCGGTGCCCGACTGGGCCAGGCCGCCCCACGCGGAGGCGGCGCCGAAACCGACCATGCCCACCATGAAGGTGCGCTTGCGTCCCCAGTAGTCGGCGATGCGGCCGCCGAGCAGGAGCAGCGCGGAGAAGGTGATCGCGTAGGCCGTGACGACCCACTGGCGCTGGCTGTCGTCGATGCCGAGCTCGGCCTGGGCGGCCGGCAGCGCGATCGCGACGATGGTGCCGTCGAGCACCACCATCAACTGGGTGAGGCCGAGGACGACGAGCGCCCACCAGCGGGTGGAGGGGTTGGGCAGGGCTGAAGACACGCAAAACTCCAGAGGATTCGTGACTGCTCTGGAGGTTTCCAGCCTCGGACACACCACGCTCAGCGCGGGTGCCAACACCCGGTCCGAACCGAGTCAGGGGAAGAAACTATCGCGCCGGGGCGTCAGGATCCGCACGGACGGAGCGGTGACGTACGCAACACGGGTCGCGTCAGTCCCGCGCCAGGCGAATGCCCAGCGTCACGCCGGCGGCCACCATCGCCATGATCCCAACGCCACCGATCGCGTAGGCGAAGCCCAGCACGAGCTCGGGGTCAGCGCTGTTGCGCAGGCCGCCGTGGACGACACCGGCCACGAACAGGAACATGGCTCCCACGAGCATCATCACGATCACACGCATGCCGCACACACTCGCACGAAGAGCACGGTCTCAGGCAGCGACGCGCTGCCGCCTCCGCGCCCACCAGCGCTCCGCGGCGGCGCACCCCCACCAGACCACGGCCACGGCCAACCCGCCCGCGATGATGTCGACCACGTAGTGCTCGGCGTAGTAGACGAGCATGAACGACATCGCCGCCGGATAGAGCAGCAGCGCCCAGCGCCACGGCGAGCGCCAGCGGCTGATCAGGTAGACCGCGACGAAGATGGCGATGGCGGCGTGCAGCGAGGGCATGGCAGCCACCTGGTTGCCCACCGCCGAGAAGCGCTGGTGCCACGTCCCGACCGGGTTCAGGTCGTACCACCCACGCGCGGTGATGCGTTCGACCGTGTCGGGCACGTGACCCTGCTGCGCGGCCATCCACGGCGGCGCCATCGGGTAGAGGACGTAGATGACGAGGGCGACCAGGTTGAGGCTCAGGTAGCGGACGATGTAGCGCAGCCACTCGGCGCGGTCACGCAGCCACAGCACCACCGCGACGGCCAGCCCGACGAAGAAGTGGGAGACGTACACGGTCGTCAGGACCACGTCGTACCAGGCGGGTTGCGAGGTGCGCGAGCACGGCACCCCGCACAGGTGCTCCTGGAGGTACGCCGTGGGCAAGGTCCCGCCGAACAGCCACCGGTCGGCGGTGATCGGCTCGGTGACGTGGACCGAGACGATGCCCAGGTCGTCGGAGAGGCCCCGCCCGAAGAGGTAGAGCGTGAGCACCGCGACGGCCGGGGCCCAGTCGCGGATGAAGGCGAGGTGCACGCGCATCGGCGCGCGGACGTTCCAGGCGATGGTCGCCAGCCAGAGCCAGAAGATCGCGAGGTGCACCTGCTTCGGCGGACCGAGGCTCCCGACCCACACCGCCAGGGCGATCGCCCAGACCAGGAGGGCCAGGACGCGGACCCGGGCAGACGTGATCGCCGGGGCCCGCTCCTCCGTCAGTTGCACCATGCAAGCCTCCCTCACGTCCGGGGTCGGGGAACACCTTGGCACGGAGGGCGAGGTCTTGGCTCCCCCTCTTCCCACGCAGGGACGGGGTCAGGACGACTCCGCGAGGAGCAGCCGCGTCCACAGGTCCGCCAACCGTTCGCCGTAGGTGGCCGGCGACCAGCCCCGCGCGACGGTGAGGACGTAGTACTCGGGGGCGTTCGTCGTCCACAGCAGGTCGGCCACCTCGTCGTCGGTGAGGTCGTCGCGCACCTGCCCGGTCGAGCGCAGGTCAGCGGCCAGCTTCACCATGTTGGCCCGACGACGCTGCCCGATGGAGTCACGCAGCGCGGCACAGTCGGGGTCGCTGAGCGCCGCCTGCGCCAAGGCGTCGAAGAGCGGCGCGACCCGGGGCATCACGCGGCCCAACGCCGTGGCGTACGTCGTCAGCTTGAGCCGGGCGGTGGGCGCGGCGAGCGTGGCCCGCACATAGTCGCGCTGCTCGGCGACGACAGGGTGGTCCTCGTCGGCGAGTGTCATGTCGATGACGGCCAGCAGGAGCACGGGCTTCCGCCCGACCGTGGCGTAGAGGGTGTCGACGTTGACGCCAGCCGCCCCAGCGATGTCGGCGACCGTCGTGGCGGCGTATCCCCGGGACGTGAACTGCTCCCGGGCCGCGGCGAGGATCGCGGCCTGGGTGGCGGCGGCCTTCTCGGCGCGCTTGCCCGGGCGGTAGGACCTCTTGACTTCGTCACCCATGACGAGGAGCGTACAAAACATCCGAAGAAGTTTCGGATCAATATGGCGGCGACGTACTGAGTACGAGGTGGCGGACATGAGCGGGGACGAGCGGAACGGCACGGCACAGGCATCGACACAGGCGGCAGCACCGGCAGCGAGGGCTGCCACCACGACCGAATCGGTGGTCGTCCGACGACCCGGCGAGGGGCCCGCGACCTGGGCGATGGGATCGCTCTTCGAGCACCTCGTCAGCGCCTCCGACACCGGCGGGCGGCTCGGCGTCTCGCTGGTCACCCAGCCGCCCGGGATCGCCACGCCACTGCACCGGCACACGAAGGAGGCGGAGGCGTTCCTCGTCCTGGAGGGACGGGTCAGCTATCGCGCCGGCGACGAGACGTACGAGCTCGACGACGGATGCTTCATCTACCTTCCGCCGACCGTGCCCCACGCCTTCCGGATCCGCGGCACCAGCCCGACCCGGTTCGTGGCCTTCACCGCACCAGGCGGGCTGATGGGTCTCTACGACGAGGTCGGCATCCCCGCGGCAGAACGGCGCCTCCCCGGCGCTGACGGCCAGTCCCCTGAGGTCGAGCTGCCGAAGTGGGTCGAGGTCGGTCCGAGGTACGGCCTCGAGGTCGTCGGCCCGGGGATCCCGGAGTAGCCACCGCGGTCAGGCCAGGTCGAGGAACCCTTCCGCGACCATCTCGCGTACGGACGGCAACACCTGGGCGCGCACCGCGACCGGGTCGGAGTCGAGGAGGCTGGCCACCGCGTCGAGGATCTGGCCCACGGTCAGGTCGCCGTCGCAGGCACCGACCAGCGCGGCCTCGAGGGTGTCGACCTGGCGGGCGCGCCGCATGCCCCGCTGCTGACGGAGCACGATCGTCTCCGGGTCTTCCGCGCCGGGCGATCCCTGCGTCTCCTGGCGTACGTCGCGGCGCAGCACCAGCCGCTCCTCGGCGAGGTCGTGCACCCCGGCGAGCGCGTCGTGGGTGGCCTCCCACTCCTCGATCGCGGGGGCGATGGGCTGCTCGACGTCGTAGGGCCACTCGACGAGCTCGCGGGCGGTGCCGCCGCGGCGCACGTTGATCCAGCCGAAGCCGACCCCGGCGATGCCCTGCGCCTCCATCCAGCCCAGCCAGGCGTCGTAGCGCGCCAGGTAGTCGGGGCCGCCGTGCAGGCCGGCGTCCTTGAGCCACAGCTCGACGTAGGCAGCCGGGTCGAGGACCTCGCGCTGCACCACGAACGCCGACGTCTCCTCAGGCAGCCAGCTGGCCAGCCGGTCGTCCCAGTCGGTGCCCTCGGCGACGACCCAGTTGGCCAGCACCTGGAGCCAGCCGCCGTCGGTGAGGTGCTCGACCCCGCGGCGTACGACGTGCTCGACGACCTGGTCGCCGGGCAGGCCCGAGTCGCGGTAGACGAGGCGCTCGCCGGTGGCCGGGGAGATGACGAAGGGCGGGTTGGTGGCGATCAGGTCGAACTTCTCGCCCGCCACCGGCTCGAAGAAGGAGCCGTCGCGCACGTCGACGTTGTCGATGCCGTTGAGCGCCATGTTGAAGCGGGTGATCGCGAGCGCACGGGCGTTGACGTCGGTCGCCACCACGGCGTCGCTGTGCGCGGCGAGGTGGAGCGCCTGGACCCCGCAGCCGGTGCCGAGGTCGAGGGAGCGGCCCACGGGCGTACGCATGGTGAGCTGCGCCAGCGAGGTCGACGCCGGGCTGATGCCGAGCACGTAGTCGCCGTCGACCTGGTTGGGCCGACCGTCCATGCCGGGGGTGAGGTCGGAGAGGATCCAGCGGTCGCCCGCTCCTGCCTCCTCGCCCGCGTCGTCGGTGGCGTAGGGGCGTACGTCCAGCCTCGCGCGCACCTCGTCGCCGGAGACCTCCACCACGCCCGCGCCGGCGAGCCGGGAGAGCAGCCCCGGCAGCGCCGCCTCGGCGTGGTCACGGGTGACCGGGCGCTGGAGGGTGAAGAGGCGGGTCAACGTCTCCAACGGGCTGCCGCCGCGGGTGGCCCGCTCGCCGGGCGTGGTCTCGTTGCGCCCCAGCGCCTCGTGGGCGCGGACACCGAGCACGTCGGCCACCGAGTCGTACGTGAACGAGGCGGCCCCGAGGGCGTCACGCAGGAGGTGGGGCAACTGAGCGTCGTCGAGGCGTTCGACAGGCTGACCAGACATGGGTCCATCCTCGCAGGGATCGCTGCCGACCTGCGCCAGGGACAGCGCCGCGTGCCCGTGGCGGAGGTGGCGTGGGCCCGCTCACACGAAACGGGTGCGGGACGCCCTCGAAGGGTGAACGCGAGGGTGAACGGCACGCGATCGGACCCGTCCCGCCTCGACGCGGGCCAAGGATCGGACGGAGGCCGCTGCCCGGCCCCTCCCCGCTTCCGAAAGGTCTCGTCGTGACATCCCCCGCCGCCCCGTCCCCCACCACCGCCAGCACCCTCACGCCCACCCGGCGAACGGTCCTGGGCGCTGCCGCCTGGACGGTCCCGGCGATCACCGTGGCTGGGGCCGCACCGGCGTACGCCGCGTCACGCTGCGTGACGACGAGCCACACCGTCTCGTGGTCCGCGGCCATGTGGACGCCGGACGCCACGAACCAGAACGCCACCCGCGGCACCATCCCCGCGGTCTCGGGCACCCCGGGAGCACCCGCGGTGACGTTGACCGTGACGCGTCAGTTCTTCGGCAACATGGTGGCGGCAGCGCAGAACCCGCTGATGAACATGCAGATCAGCAGCGACACCGTCGGCGGCACCGGCGCTCGCGGCCTGACGCTGCTGCAGCAGCAGAACCAGTCGACCGCCAACCCGGGGGCTGGCCAGAACGTGCACGACCACCGCCAGACCGTCACGTTCACCTTCTCCGAAGAGGTCAAGAACCTCAGGTTCTCCGTCACGGACGTCGACAACTACTGGCAGGGCACCAACCCGGCCAACAGCCGCCAGTACCGCGACCGCGTCTACGTCTCGGGTGCTCCCACCGCGACCACGTCTCTGCTGGGGTCCGGCACCCAGAGCGACCCCTGGCACCGGCCCGATTCGCTGGGAGCGGTCGACAACGCCACCAGCGGCGAGGGCAACGTCACCCTCGACTACGGCAGCACCGCGCTCCAGCAGGTGCAGATGACCTTCTTCAACGGGTACAACCGTCCGCTCGTCAGCAACGGCATCCACGCGGTCTTCATCTCCTCGATGACCTTCGACGTGGAGACCTGCGCCTGACGCGTGCGCCGCGTCAGATGCCCAGGCGCTCAGATGCCCAGCCGCTTGGCCTTCACCACGGCCTCGGCCCGGGTCTTGACCCGCAGCTTGCGGTAGGCCGACGCCAGCTGCGTCTTGATTGTGTTGGGTGACAGGTACAGCTCCTCGGCCATCTGCTGGCGCGTACGCCCCTGGCGAAGCAGCCGCAGGACGGTGACCTCGGCGGGGCTGAGCTGCCCGTCGAGGGGCTCGACCACCTCCACGAGGGGGAGGTCGTGCTCCTCGACCAGTGCCGCAGCCCGCTGCAGCACCGGGTCCTGGCCCAGCGGGCTCTGCGCCACCATGTCGAGCGTACGAGGGCTCAAGTAGCACAGCTGGGTCAGCAGCCCTCGCTCGAGGACCTGGCTCAAGGTGCCGACCAAGAGCGACCAGCCCTCGTCCTCACGGCCGGTCCCGATCAACGCCTGCGCCCGGAGCAGTCGCAGGGCGAGCGCTGCGCGGAGGTCACTGCACGAGTCGAGGTCCTCAGCGGGGTGGGAGACCGTCAGCTCGTCCAGGAGCGAGACCGCGTAGAGGTCGCGCCGGCGAGCCAGGACCACGCGAGGGCTGGTCGAGCTGGCCTCGTCCGGCCGCGGGGGACCGGCTGGCCGACACATGAGCCGAGCCTCGTCCAACGCGACCGCCTGCCATCCGTCCGCGCCCGCCACGGGCAGTCCCGCGGCGGCCACGTCCTCACACAGGTCAACAGCCCGGGCTCCACGCCGGGTCAGCACCAGGTGCTGCACCTGGGCATGGAGCGCCACCGACCAGAACTCCAGGTGCGCCAGGGGCGACGGCTTGCTCCTGCGCATCTCCTCGGCCCGCTCGAGCTCCAGTCCCTCGAGGCAGCAGAGGTAGTCGACCAACCACCCGGTGTCGTCGACGAGTGCCTCGACCCAGCTGTTGGTCCGCTCGATGGCCTGCGCCTGTTCCCGCCACTGACGCGCGTCTGCGACATCTCCTGCCAGCGCATGGGCCAGAGCCAGCTTGAGCGCGGCGTCGCGGGCGAGGAACGGGAAACGTACGGGGCGGCGCGGAGCGGTGGCCAGCAGCAGGGACGACCGCGACGAGCCGAGGTCGCCGGCGAGGAGGGCACTGATCCCCATCTGGAGCAACCACATGTTCGCCTCACCGTCGGTGGTGTCCACCAAGACCCCGCGCAGGGCACGCACCTCCGGCTCGCACCGTCGCAGCATCTCCAGCGACGCCACCGCCCTGCCCCGGACCCTGAGGTCACCCGCGCGTTGGCCGATGAGACCGAGCCTGTCGCGGGCGCGCTCCGGGAGACCGTGGCGGCGTCGGGGAAGCACGAGGTCGCGGACGTCGGCGCCCGTCAGCCCGGCGAGCTGCACCAGGCCGGAGCCGGCGACCCGACCGACCGCGTACTTCTCGAGCAGCCTCCGGAGGTCGGAGGGATCGAACGCGTACCAGAGCTCCAACCAGTGCTGCTCGAGCAGCTCGAAGGCGTCGTCGAGCCGGCCTGCCTCGAGGTGGTCCCCGAAGGCCAGGGCCCCGGGGGTCGGCTCGAAGGCACACGACACGTCGTCGTCCAGCACGGACCGCTCCTCGTCTGCAAGGCTGCTCAGCCCCGAGAGAACGGGCACCCTAGCAGTCGCCGTGGCGCCGCCGGACGGCCAACACGCCGCGTCGCCCGCCCTCGGAGAGGTGGGCCACACGGCGTGCTGCTGCGTGCGAGCGTCAGCCCTGGTTCTGGATGATCGTCTCGTAGCAGTTGACGATGGCGTTCTCCATCTTCTTCTGCGAGCCGGCGTCGAGCGAGGTCTCGCCCGTGCGCATCAGCGGGACGAAGAGGCTGCGCACCTGGTCCTCGCTGATCTTGCCCTCGAGGCAGTCCATCATCCCCTCGGGCAGCGCGAGCTCGCTGTCGCCCAGCTCGGTGATGACCCGGTCGCGCATGTCGACTCCGCAGTCGACGAAGTCGTCGAAGAGCTCGTTGGCCTCGGCCTCCGTGAGGTCGAGCTCCTCGAAGGTGAGCTGCGCGGCGTCGCGCTCGAAGTCCTCGGGGTCGTACTCGTCGGACACGCGATCGACGCCGACGCGGTCGACGAACCTCTCGGCGACGCAGTCGGCCTGCGACTTGGTCAGCGGCTGGGTCTCGGCGGACGAGAGCCCGGAGCTCATCGAGTCGACGTAGTCCTCCTCCGAGGCGCCACCACACGCGGACAGGACGAGCGCGAGGACCGGCACCAGGGCCATCGATCGGATGCGCAGCTTCATTGGACGGGGCTCCCTCTCCTCGGGGCGCTGTCCGCCCCGCTCGCGACGACCCTAGAGGGTCAGGGCACCGCGAGGTAGACCGAATCCCGCCCCGCCGGACGTACGCGGCCTCAGCTCACGGACTGGTGACGGGCCTCTGACCGTGTCGCCATGCCGCTCTCCCGACTCGTGGACGAGGCCACCACACCGATGATCACGACGACGGCCACCGCGGCGATGCCGTAGCGCAGCACCATGTTTTCGTCGGCGCCCATCGAGAGCTGGACGATTGTGCCCGCGATGATCAGCGACACCAGGTTCATCACCTTGAGCAACGGGTTGATCGCGGGACCGGCAGTGTCCTTGAAGGGGTCACCCACGGTGTCGCCGATGACGACGGCCGCATGGGCCTCCGACCCCTTGCCGCCGTGGTGGCCGTCCTCGACCAGCTTCTTGGCGTTGTCCCACGCGCCGCCGGAGTTGGCCAGGAAGACCGCCATCAACGTGCCGGTGCCGATCGCGCCCGCCAGGAACCCGGCCAGCGCCTCGACCCCGAGGCCGAACCCGACCGCGACCGGGGCCATCACCGCCAGTACGCCGGGCGTGACCAGCTCCCGCAGCGAGTCGCGGGTGACGATGTCGACGACCTTGCCGTACTCCGGGCGACCAGTGCCCTCCATGATGCCGGGGATCTCGCGGAACTGGCGGCGTACCTCCACCACCACGGCCCCGGCTGCGCGGGCGACGGCGTTGATCGCCAGGCCCGAGAAGAGGAAGACCACCGCACCACCGAGCAGCACGCCGACCAGGATCACGGGGCTGAAGACGGTGAAGTCGAGGGCCTCCGTCGCGCCGGACTCGGTGAAGGCGATGGAGACCGAGGTGGCGTACGACCCGAACAGCGCGGTCGCCGCCAGCACGGCGGTGGCGATCGCGATGCCCTTGGTGATGGCCTTGGTGGTGTTGCCGACCGCGTCGAGCTCGGTGAGGATCTGCGCGCCCTCCGGGGAGACGTCGCCGGACATCTCGGCGATGCCCTGGGCGTTGTCGGAGACCGGTCCGAAGGTGTCCATCGCGACGATCACGCCCACGGTGGTGAGGAGTCCGCAGCCGGCCAGGGCCACGGCGAAGAGCGACACGGTGAGCGTCGCGCCACCCAGCAGGAAACCTCCGAAGACCGCGGCGCCGATCACCAGCGTCGTGTAGACCGCCGACTCGAAGCCGACGCTCAGGCCCGACAGGATCACGGTGGCCGCACCCGTCTCCGACGTCCGTCCGATCTCGCGGACCGGTCGGTGCTCGGTGCCGGTGTAGAAGCCGGTGAGCGTCAGGATCGCGGCGGCCATGACCACGCCGATGAGGACCGCGGCCGAGGCGATCAGGCGCGGGTCGCCCGAGGCGTCGGCCATGTCGGCGCCGGTGACGTTGTCGAACCCACCGAACGAGGAGGGGAGGAAGACGTAGGAGAGGACGACGCAGCCCAGGGCTCCGACGGCGGAGGAGATGTAGAAGGCCCGGTTGATGGTCTTCAGGCCGTTCTCCCCGGCCTTCGCCTTGGTCAGCATGATGCCGAGCACGGCCGTCAGCGCTCCGACTGCCGGGATCAGCAGCGGGTAGACGAGGCCGGCGTCGCCGAAGGCCTGCGACCCGAGGATGAGCGCGGCGACCAGCGTGACGGCGTACGACTCGAAGAGGTCGGCGGCCATGCCGGCGCAGTCACCCACGTTGTCGCCGACGTTGTCGGCGATGGTGGCGGCGTTGCGGGGGTCGTCCTCAGGGATGTTCTGCTCGACCTTGCCGACGAGGTCGGCGCCGACGTCGGCGGCCTTGGTGAAGATGCCGCCGCCGACACGCATGAACATGGCGAGCAGGGCGGCCCCGAACCCGAAGCCCTCCAGGACGTGGGCGGCCTCGTCACGGAAGATCAGCACGACGGAGCTGGCGCCCAGCAGGCCCAGGCCGACGGTGGCCATGCCGACGAAGGCGCCGGTGCGGAAGCCCACCGTCATGGCGGCCTCGCGGCCCTCGGTGTCGGCGGCGGCCGCGACGCGCAGGTTGGCCCGCACGGCCAGCGACATGCCGAGGTAGCCGATGGCGGACGAGAAACCGGCCCCCAGGAGGAAGAAGACGGAGCGCCCGATCCGCACGCCCATGTCGGCCGCGGGGAGGGCGAGGAGGACGAGGAAGGCGATGACCGCGAAGACAGCCAGGGTGCGGAACTGCCGAGCCAGGTAGGCGTTGGCGCCCTCCTGGACCGCCAGGGCGATCGTCTTCATGCCCTCGGTGCCTTCATGGGCCGCCAGCACCTGGGACCGGAAGAACGCCGCCATCGCGAGCGCGGCGAGCGCGATCACCAGCACGACGACCACCAGGGCAAGGTTGCCGCCCGAGAGCTCGGGGGTGGGTCCGTCGACTGCTGCAGCAAGAACCGTCATCTGCGCCTCCGTGGCTGGGTGTCGGATGCCTCGACACTCTACGCAGGTGTGACCTACCTCACGCCAGCCCCAATTTTCACGTGGGTGCGCCTGTCAACGTGGGGAAACGTGGGGACGCCTGCGGCAGGGTCCGGAAGGGAACGGTCGGAAAATGACCGCACCCGCGTACCGGGGGTACGCGGGTGCGGGTGGATCGAGGAGCCAGCGTCGCCAGCAGGAGCGGTCGAGGACCACTCACTGGGCCAGCGCGGTCTCCTGGTCAGGGTGGATGTCGAAGACCTTCGCGAGGCCCGTGATCCGGAAGATCTTGAGCAGACGGTCCTGCGCGCACACCAGCGACATGGACCCGTCGTGGGAGCGGACCTTCTTGAGGCCGCCGACCAGCACACCGAGACCGGTGGAGTCGAGGAACTCGACGGCGCTCAGGTCGACGACGAGGTCGTAGGCACCTGCCGCCACGAGGTCGGTGATCGTGTCGCGCAGCTTGGGGGCCGTGTAGACGTCGATCTCGCCCCCGACGGAGATGACGGTCCGACCGCCCTTTTCCTGGGCGTCCAGCGTCAGGTCCATGGTGTGCTCCTCCCGGTTCGCACCCGGCCCCATGCCGAGCCACCTCTCGGGCTCGACCCGAGTGGCTTACGGCAGGCTAACAAACGCCGAGGCAAAACCGTCGCCCCCACCAGACAGACTGGTGTCGTGCCCCCCACTGACCACCGCATCGCCGACGTCGTCGAGCGCCTCGCCGCCGTTCCTGGACGTGAGGAGCGGCTGCGACACCTCGAGGTGCTGCCGGCGCGCGAGGCGACGGTGGCGCCGTGGCCCGAGTGGGTCGACCCGACGGTGCGCCACGCCTTCGAGGCGCGAGGGGTGACCGACCCGTGGCTCCACCAGGTGCTCGCCGCGGAGGCGGTCCACGCCGGCGACCACGTGGTGCTCGCGACCGGCACCGCGTCGGGCAAGTCGCTCGCCTACCAGGTGCCGGTGCTCTCCGGCATCCTCGGCGCGCGGGGGTCGCGCGACGAGCGGGGCGCCACCGCCCTCTACCTCTCCCCGACCAAGGCGCTCGCCCAGGACCAGCTCGCCGGGCTGACGGCGCTGCGCACGGGCGTACGCGTCACGACGCACGACGGCGACAGCAGCCGCGAGCAACGCGACTGGGCGCGCGACCACGGTGAGTACCTGCTCACCAACCCCGACATGCTGCACCGCTCCCTCCTCCCCTCGCACCACCGCTGGGCGCGCTTCCTCGCCAAGCTCCAGTGGGTGGTGGTCGACGAGTGCCACCACTACCGCGGCGTCTTCGGCGCCCACGTCGCCCAGGTGCTGCGGCGTCTGAGGCGCATCGCCGCCTCGTACGGCGCGTCCCCCACCTTCGTGCTCTGCTCGGCGACGGTGGCCGAGCCCGAGGTGGCCGCCCGCCGGCTCACCGGCCTCGACCACCTGGCCCTGACGGCCGACCACTCCCCGCGCGGACGGGTCTCGATCGGGCTGTGGGAGCCGCCGCTGACCTCGTACGCCGGTGAGAACGGCGCCCCCGTGCGCCGCGCCGCCTCCTCCGAGACCGCCGACCTGCTGGCCGACCTCGTCGCCGAGGACGTCGCCACCCTGGCGTTCGTACGCTCGCGGCGCGGCGCCGAGCAGGTCGCCGTCCGAGCGCGCGAGCTGCTCGCCGACGTGGACCCCTCCTTGCCCGGCCGGGTGGCCTCCTACCGCGGCGGCTACCTGCCGGAGGAGCGCCGTGAGCTGGAGGAGTCGCTGCGGGCCGGTCGACTCACCGGGCTGGCCGCGACCAACGCGCTCGAGCTCGGCATCGACATCTCCGGGCTCGACGCGGTGCTGATCGCCGGTTTCCCCGGCACCCGCGCCGCGCTGTGGCAGCAGGTCGGGCGGGCCGGACGCGACGGCCAGGACGCGATGGCGGTCCTGGTGGCCCGCGACGACCCCCTCGACACCTACCTGGTCGCGCACCCGCAGGCCCTGCTCGGCGCCCCGGTGGAGGCCACGGCCTTCGACCCGGACAACCAGTACGTGCTCGCGCCGCAGCTCTGCGCCGCCGCCCATGAGATCCCGCTGACCGAGGCTGACCTCGACCTCTTCGGACCCCAGGCGCGCGCGGTGGTCGACGGGCTCGTCGCCGCCGGCCTGCTGCGCAAGCGGCCGAAGGGCTGGTTCTGGACCGACTCCTCGCGCCCCAGCGACCACACCGACATCCGCTCCACCGGCGGCGCCGCGTTCTCGCTGATGGAGGCCGAGAGCGGGCGCGTGGTCGGTACCGTCGACGCCGCATCCGTCCACAGCACCGCCCACCCCGGCGCGGTCTACGTGCACCGGGGCGAGACCTGGCTGGTGGAGGAGCTCGACCTCGACGACTGCCTGGCCGTCATCACCCGGCGCGACGTCGACTTCTCCACGTCGGCGCGCGAGACCACCGACATCACCATCGCCGCGACCCGCGAGCGGGTCCCGTGGGGCGACTGCACGTTGCACTTCGGCGACGTCGACGTCACCAGCCAGGTCGTCTCCTACCTCGTACGCCGTCAGCCCTCCGGCGAGGTCGTCGCCGAGCACCCGCTCGACCTGCCGGCGCGCACGCTGCGTACGACGTCGGTCTGGTGGACCGTGCCGGACCACGCCCTCGAGGCCGCCGGTCTGGACGCGGTGGACCTGCCCGGTGCCGCCCACGCCGCCGAGCACTGCTCCATCGGACTGCTCCCCCTCTTCGCGACCTGCGACCGCTGGGACATCGGCGGCGTCTCCACCGCCCGCCACCCCGACACCGGGGTGCTGACCGTCTTCGTCCACGACGGCCACCCGGGCGGTGCCGGTTTCGCGGAGCGCGGGTTCCACGCCGCCCGGCGCTGGCTCACCGCGACCCGTGACGCCATCGCGGCGTGCGAGTGCTTCGAGGGCTGCCCCTCCTGCATCCAGTCGCCCAAGTGCGGCAACCAGAACAACCCGCTCGACAAGGCCGGGGCGCTGCGGTTGCTGGACGTGCTGCTCGCGGGGGCGCCACGCGAGGCGTGAGGGCAGGGCTGTGCGGCAGCCGGAGGCGGAAACCTCTTCTCTCGGGCGCGATGAGTCAGTAGCGTCAAGAGCATGGTGGCTCTCGGACTGGTGCTCATTGTGGTGGGGCTGATCGCGGTGCTCGCGGCGCTCTTCGTCTCCGAGGGGTCGGCCGAGCTGCTCGGTATGGACCTCACCGCGCTGACGATCTTCCTGGTCGGCCTGGGCGCCGGGATCTGCCTGCTCTGGGGCTTCGTGATCCTCAAGTGGGGCACGCGTCGCAGCATCGCCGCTCGCAAGGAGCGCCACGAGCTGCGCCGCCAAGGTGGCCAGCCCGCGACGCCGCCGACCAGCCCCGACGTGGGCCCCTGACGCTGCTGGCTCCCGACCCCCAGTCGGTCCCCACCGATCCCCAGCCGGGCCACTCAACCCCAGGTCCCTGGGTCGCGGTCGCCACTCATGCCGGCCCCGCCTCCGCCTGGCCGAGCAGCTCGTCGTCGAAACCGCCCCATGCGGGGCCGCGTACGCCGGCGACCACGCGCACCCGCCGATCGGTGACGCGGCAGCGTACGAGCCGGGCACCGTTGAGCGCAGCCACCTCCTCCGCGCGCCCGCAGCCGTCCTCTCCCTTCTGCAGCGCGGACGCACCCGCCAGGGCCGCCAGGTCGGCGGCTGCCTGGGCCTTGCGGTGGGCGTGCAGCAGCCCCACGCACGCAGCCATGACCACGGCGAGGGTCAGCAGGACGGTGGCCGCGGTCAGCACCAGGATGGTGCCGGCCCCGCGCTCGCCCGCGCGCTGGTCGCGGGTCATGGGGCACCCTCCAGCACGGCGACGGCCTCGGCGTCGATCGGCACGGCCGGCAAGGACGCGAAGAGGCCACCCGGTCCGCGCACCCGGGCGGTGACCCGGACGCGTACATGACCGCCCTCGTGGGCGACGGCCACGCGGGCCGAGGTGGGGGCGATCCGCTCCCCCACCTCGACCGCGTCGGCGACCGCGTCGCCGCGGGCGACCGCCCGCGCGGTCTCGCGCGCCGCGTCGACGGCCCTCACCTGGGCGGTGCCCGCGGAGAGCAGCCACACCAGCCCCACGGTCAGCGCCCCGAGCAGCGGCAGCCCCAGGGCGATCTCGGCGGTGACCGCGCCATGCTCCCCGCGCCTCATCCCAGACCCAGCAGCGAGAGCACGTGGTCGAAGAGCGTCTTCAGCAGCTTGTCGCCGAAGCCACCGGTGAGCATGGCGAAGAGGAGACCGGCGAAGCCTGCTCCGGCCGCCGTTCCGACGGCGTACTCCGCCGTGGTGATGCCCTCCTCGGAGCTGCGCGGCCCCTCGACCTGCGCCCGCCCGACCTGCGCCCGCCCGACTGGCCCTGCGTCGCGGTCATGCTGTCCTGCCATCGTTGCCTCCTTGGTGTTGCGGCCGCGTGTTCGGCCCTTCTCCACCTTCGCCACCGCGGAGCACCCCTGCTGGCGCTCATCCACTGCTCGCGGGCCGCGTCCGTGGTGTGCACGACTCACGGCGCTCAACCCCACGACAAGCTGCTCACCAGTCCGGCCACCACAGGGACGATCCCGAGCAGCAGGAAGGCCGGGAGCAGGCACAGCCCCAGAGGCAGGGCGGCGCGCACGCCGACGGTGCGGGCGAGGTCCTCGACCTCCGTACGCCGTCGCGCGGCCAGGTCACGGGCGAGCTCGGCCACCGCGTCGGAGACCGCGGCGCCGGTGCGGTGGGAGCGCGCCAGCCGTCGTCCCAGCGGACCGAGCACCGGGTCACGCGCCAGCTCGTCCCAGACCTCGGCTGGGTCGGTACCCCACGCCAGGCGTGACGTCACCGGCCGCAACCGCTCCGCCACGGGGCCGGGACTCGCCTCGCAGGCCGCCGTCAGCGCGGCTGTGGGGGACGCGCCGGCCCGCAACCCCGCTCCGAGCAGGAGGACGAGGTGGGGCAGGTCGCGCGCCACCTGCCGGTCGGCACGCTGCGCGACGAGCGCTGGCCCACGTCGCAGGACCCACCCGCACCCCAGGGCGACCACCACGGTCCACACGAGGGCCGCCGGGCGCGGACCAGCGAGCGCCAGACCCGCCACCGCCCCTGCACCCAGGCACAGCAGGACCCGGGCCACCCGCGACGACTGCGCGCCGCCACCGGGACGCGCAACGCGGGGCCGCGGAGGGTGAGGGCGGCCGAGGAGCAGCAGCGCGACGGCCCACGCCGTCGCCGCCACCACCGCGCTCACGCCCGGGCCTCGACCGCGTCGGCGATCCGTTCGATCCAGACGAGGCCGGCGGCCATCAGTGCCAGTCCCGCCAGACCGCACAGTGCTCCCCCGACGCCGCCGAGGAAGAACCGCCACGGCTCGGCTCCGCTCCACGTCACGACGACCAGGGCGAGCACCGGCAGCCCGACCAGCATGCGCGCGGTGGCACGGGCCGACGCGAGCTCGGCGCTGACGACCCGGCGCGTGGCCGCCTCGCGCCGCAGCTCCTCGGCGACCGCCTCGAGGGCGTCGGCCAGCCCTTGTCCGCTGCGGTGCGCCACCTGCCACGCTCCCGCGATCCGCGCCAGGGGCACCACCCCGGTGCGTCGCAGCGCGGCGGGCACGTCGGCACCCAGGTCGTACGCCTGGACCACCGGCCCCAGCTCGGGGCAGACCTCGCTCGCCCAGCGCAGGGCAGAGCCGGGGTCGCGTCCGACCCGCAGCTCCTCGGCGAGCACGCTGCACGCCTCCCCGGCCCGCGCCGACCGCGCCAGTCGTTCGGCACGCGCCCGACGAGGGAGCTGCCAGGTGATCCTGCGCGGGCGACTGCCCACCGGGCGGACGGGACGCACCAGGAGGACCGCGCAGCCCAGCGCCACGGCCGCCACCCAGCCCGCGATCCCACTCATTGCCCCACTCACCGCCGCCCCTCCAGCCGATCGGCGAACAACCCGGCTCCGGGTCCTTCGCGGACCCGGCCGTCGCGCCCGAACTCCAGGGCCCAGAGCGCCTCCGCACCACGGTCGCCCAACCGGGGCACTGCGACCTGGGCCAGCCGACGCCGTCCGTCCGCCCCGCGCGTGACGTGGAGCAGCACGTCGACGGCGGCCACGAACTGGGCGGCGGCCGCGGCCCGGTCGATCCCGGCGGGAGCCGCCAACGCCTCGATGCGCGCCGGCACCTGCTCGGCGGAGTTGGCGTGGAGCGTGCCGCAACCACCCTCGTGGCCGGTGTTCATCGCGGCCAGCAGGTCGACCACCTCGGCACCGCGCACCTCCCCCACCACCAGCCGGTCGGGCCGCATGCGCAGGGCTTGTCGCACGAGGGTGCGCAGCGACACCTCACCGCTGCCCTCGGTGTTGGCCGGGCGCGCCTCCAGCCCCACGACCATGGGGTGGTCGGGGCGCAGCTCGGCGGAGTCCTCGACGACCACGATCCGCTCGTCGGGCGGCACCAGGCCGAGCAGCGTGGTGAGCAGCGTGGTCTTTCCGCTCCCCGTGCCACCGCTGACGAGGTACGCCAGCCGGCCGGCGACCAGGTCACGCAGCAGCCGCGCCCCTGGCGGCGTCACCGTGCCGGCCTCCACCAGCTCGTCGAGCGTGAAGCTCCGCGCCCGGGGGATCCGTAGCGAGACCGCCGTGCCGGGATGGGCGAGCGGCGCCAGCACGGCGTGGAAGCGCGCCCCCTCCGGCAGGCGTACGTCGCAGAACGGCGACGCGTCGTCGAGTCTCCGCCCGCCTCGCGCGGCGAGTCGTTGCGCGATGCGTCGGACCTCGTCCTCCGAGGTCAGGACCACGTCGGTGGCCTCGATGCCGCGACCGCGGTCGACCCAGACCGGCCCGGGCCCGTTGACCAGGACGTCGGTGACGGCCGGGTCGGCGACCAGCGGGGCGAGGGGGCCGAGCCCGTGCGCCGTGCGCAGGACGTGCTCGTGCACGTCGCTGACGGCCGCTGCGCTGACCGGCAACCCGAGTCGTTGCAGGGCGCGCGCGATCCGGTGCGGCGTGAGCTCACCCCCGTGGCGGACCAGGTCGTCGCGGACCGCGTCGGCCATCTCCACGCTCATCGCGTCCCCTCGTCGAGCAGCACCTCGTCCAACAGGGCGCCGAGCGCCCGCGCCCAGGCACCTCGCCGTGACGGCACCGGCCCGAGCCCCAGGTCGACGGCCTCGTCGAGCCCGCGGCGGGTGGGCAGGCGGGTGAGGAGTGGGGCACCGGTGGCGCTGCGCACGGCGTCGTCGCCGAGTCCTCCACGGCGCGCGACCACCTCCGTCCCTGCTCCGATCTCCACCACCTGCCGCGAGGCGGCTGCAAGGCCGGCCACGGACGGCAGCGCCACCAGCAGCCGTCGGTCGGATCGCGCGAGCACCTCGCGAGCCAGCGCCACCTGGCCGCGCGGCAGGTCCACCACCACCAGGTCGTGACCGCGCCGCGCCGCCTCCACGACGTCGCGTGCCACCGACGGGGGCAGGGGCTCCGCGGCACCGACGACCAGCCCGATGCCGTCGTGGCGCGGCACGGCCTGGGCCAACGAGGTCGAGGCGATCCGACCGGGTGAGGCGACGATCTCCGGCCATCCGAGACCCGAGCGTTCGTCCACCCCGACCACGCGGTCGAGCCCCGGACCCCACGGATCGCAGTCGAGTGCCATCACCCTCAGTCCCCGACGCCCGGCCACCTGGGCCAACCCAGCCGCGGTGGTGGTGGCGCCCGCCCCGCCCGATCCGGGCACGAGCGCAACCACCCGTCCGGGCGGGCCACTTGCGGCGCGCTCCTGGAGCAGGTCGCCCAGCCAGTCGCGCAGCTCGTCGAGGCCCGTCACGCTCTCGACGCCGAGCCCGACCCCGACGCGGTAGTGCTCGGTCAGCGGGGCTCCGCGACAGAGCAGGTGCACGCCGGAGCGACGGCGTGGCCCCGCCGCCAGAGCGCCTCCGAGCGCGTCGTCACCCACCAGCACCAGCCCCGCCGACGGCCACCGCTGCAACGCCTCGGCCACCGGCGGCACCTCGACCGTGCGCCCGGCCCCTGCGGCGCACCGCTGCACCTCGTCCACGAGCGCCGCGTCCTGCGAGACCACGAGCACATCGGCTGCGTGCGGGTGCTCCTCGCTCCTCTCCCCAGACCTCTCCCCGAACCTCATGCACCGACCCTGTCGACCCCACACCACCGGCGCCGACACCCCCGACCGCGGCTGTGGAGCGGGCCCCAAAGCCCCTCCTGTGGAGGTCCAGCGGCCGCCAGGAATGTGACGTGGCGCACGCCACATTCCTCCACCAGCCACTCAACTGTGACCCGCCAGTGACATTCGCGTGCCTACGATGAATCCATGCACCGCCCAGCAGCGGCCTTCTTCGATCTCGACAAGACGATCATCGCCGCGTCGAGCACCCTTGCGTTCAGCCGCCACTTCGCCGATGGCGGACTGATCACCAAGCGCGCCATGCTGCGGTCGGCCTACGCCCAGTTCGTCTTCGCGGTCGGCGGCGCCGACCACGACCAGATGGACAAGCTGCGCGAGTTCCTCTCCGGCCTGGTCACTGGCTGGGACGTCGCCACGGTCCGCGAGATCGTGGCCGACACCCTGCACAACGTCGTCGACCCGCTGGTCTACGACGAGGCGGTCACCCTCATCGAGGACCACAAGGAGGCCGGGCGCGACGTCATCATCGTCTCCGCCTCCGGCCTCGACGTGGTCGGTCCGATCGGCCAGCTCCTGGGTGCCGACGGCGTCGTCGCCACCGAGCTGGAGATCTCTGAGGACGGCAAGTACACCGGCGGCATCACCCGCTACGTCTACGCCGAGGAGAAGGCTCGCGCGATCCGCGACCTCGCCGAGGAGGCGGGCTACGACCTTGCCGAGTGCTACGCCTACAGCGACTCGGTCACCGACGTCCCGATGCTCGAGGTGGTCGGCCACCCCTTCGCGGTCAACCCCGACAAGGAGCTGAAGAAGGTGGCCGAGGAGAAGGAGTGGCCCGTCCTCGTCTTCAGCCGCCCGGTCGGCCTGAGCAGCCGCGCCAAGGTCTCACGCCCCACGCTGGCAGCGCTCGCGGTGGGCGGGGCGGTCGCCTTCGGCGGCTACGTCTGGGCCAACTCGCGTCGGCGGCCGCGCGACGTCTGAGGCGGGCGCGTACGCCCTCTCTCGACCTCCGGGCCGCCCCATTGCGCCACCGTCGCGCCCCGAAGTCAACCCTTGAAGGTGCGACGCAAGAGGCGTATACAGGGGTGCAAGGAATTCCCGAAAGCACGTGAACTGAGTACCCACGCGGCGACCATCCCTTCGAAAGGGCGCTGACCAGGCGGACTCCGCGGGTCACTACATGAAACTGCACGCTTGCTATCCCAGTTTCACGTGTCAGCGGCGGCACCCGGCTCTCACGGACGGGTGCCGTTCGCATGCGCGGAGCCGTCAGCCGCGTTCGCACTCCACCGTCAGCCGCGTTCTCGGCGTGGCCTCTTCACCGGGCGCAGCGGACTCAGCTCCATGCCCTTCGCGTACGCCTCGGCCGCGTACAGCGCCCACGCGTGCACGCCGCGCTGGGTGCCGGTCGCGTAGCCGCGCAGGTTGGACTCGTACTCCGCCCGCAGCGCCAGGTGACCGGCCTCGGGCACCATCAGCGACTTCGGGTCGACGCCGCGCGCCACCAGCACGAGGCGCTCCGCGGCCCGCGCCACGATCCCGTTGTGCGAGGCGAAGGGTGCGACCGTGGCGATGTCGGCGTGCACGACCGCAGCCAGGAGCAGGGCCGGCACCTCGGTCGAGCCGAGCACCACCTCGGCCAGCCCCTGCAGGCGCTGCGCCGACTCCGCGTCGCGCGGGCGCCCGAGCGCGTCGGCGGGCAGTGCGTTGGCGGCGGCCACGGCGTGCAGCCGGGCGAAGACCTGGAGCGGGGACTGCTTGAGCTGGGGGGTCAGCGAGAGCACCGAGGCCGACAGGCGCAGCGCGTCCTGGGCAACCTCGTCGCCGCGGCCCTCGGAGATGTCCTCGATCGTGGAGGTCGACCCCTCCAGCACGGCGGAGGCGTGCGCGCCGATCGCGAGCGCCTCGGCGGTGGTGGCCGGGTCGGTCTGGCGCAGGCCGCGGTCGCGGAGCATGACGTCGATGCCGTCGCGGGTAGCGGCGTACGCGGAGGCCACGCCCTCGAGTTCGGCCAGCCAGGCGAGGGGATCGGTGCTCACGCCACCAACGCTAGTAGCCTTGCGGCAATGGCGAGCGAACGACCCCCGGAGGAGCCGCGCGGCGCACGCAGCGTGGCTCTGGCTCATGTGCACGGTCGCCCCGGCTACCCCCGCGAGTGCGTCGACTGGCTCGTGCCCGGCCAGGCCAAGACCGTGCTGGAGGTCGGCGCCGGCATCGGCAAGCTGACCGAGCAGCTCGTCGCCGCCGGCCACGCCGTGCACGCGGTCGACCGCGACGCGGCAATGCTGGAGGTGCTGCACTCGCGGGTCCCCTCGGTGCCGTTCACGCAGGGCACCGTCGAGGAGCTGGAGCTGCGCCACCGCTCGGTCGACGCCGTGGTCTGCTCGACCGCGTTCACCTCGTTCGACCTCGACACCACGCTGCCGGTGATCGCCAAGGCACTCAAGACCGGCGGCCACCTCAGCGTGGTCTGGCACGAGCGCGACACCCGGATCCCGTGGGTGCGCCGCCTCGGCGCCTTCCTGGAGGGCCCCGTTGGCGCCCGTGACAACGAGCCGCGCACGGCCACGATCACCGAACGCCTGCTGCACTCCCCCCTCTTCAGCTTCGTGGAGGAGGCGAGCTGGACCGTCTGGCAGGACATCGACCGCGAGACGGTCGCCGACCTCGTCCTGTCGCGCTCCTGGGTGGCGGGGCTCTCGGCCGAGGCGCGGGACCGCGCGGTGGCGGAGGTGCGGGCCTTCTACGCCGACTACGGCCGCGGCATGGACGGCATGCAGCTGCCCTACCGCGTCCACGCCCTGCGCACCCAGGTGGTGCACCAGCCCGGCCTCTTCGACGACGGCACCGACGCACTGCGGATCACCTCGGGCACCGGTCCGGTCGCCGGCGTCGCCGGAGTCGCGGTGGCGGCGGGAGCAGCGAACGGCAGCACCGCCGACTCCAGCGCGGAGCAGGGCGAGCAGGAGGCGCCGACGAAGTTCCGCTTCGACGCCGACCTCTTCACCTCCGACGGCACTGACACCGACATGCTGCTGATCGACTTCTCCTGACGGACGCCTCGTCCGGCAGAGCGCGGCAGTAGGTTCATGCCATGAGCTGGCTCCGCCTCCCCCGACGCCCACCTCTGGGCTCCGAGGCCGACCGTGCCACCTTCCAGACGCTGCACACCATCTCGTTGGCCTCCCCCGCCCTGCGCGAGGGGTTGACCAAGGACAGCGCCGAGCGCTCGGTCAAGCACCTGCGCACCCTGCTCGGCACGCCTGCCGTCGCGCTGGCCGACCCCGGCGGGCTGCTGGCGTGGGACGGTCTCGGCGGCCACCACGCCCCGCAGGTCGCCGACCTCATCGCCCGCACCGTCGAGCGCGGCGACACCGGCGCCACCGACCCCACCGGCCTGGCGTGCGACAACCCGGGGTGCCCGGTGCGCCACGCCCTCGCCACCCCGCTCACCGTCGAGGAACGTACGGTCGGGGTGCTGCTCGCCATGGCGCCGGAGCCGAGCGCCGGGCTGCTGCTCGCCGTGCACGAGGTCGCCCAGTGGGTGAGCGGGCAGCTCGAGCTCGCCGAGCTCGACGCCGAGCGGCGCCGCGCCATGGAGGCGGAGGTCCGCGCGCTGCGTGCCCAGATCAGCCCGCACTTCGTCTACAACTCGCTCGGGGCGATCGCCAGCTTCGTGCGTACCGACCCCGACCGGGCCCGCGAGCTGCTGCTGGAGTTCGCCGACTTCACCCGCTACTCCTTCCGCAGCCACGGCGAGTTCACGACGCTGGCCGAGGAGCTGCGCTCCATCGAGCGCTACCTGATGCTCGAGCAGGCCCGCTTCGGCGAGCGGCTCCAGGTGACCCTGCGCGTGGCGCCCGAGGTCCTGGGCGTGACAGTGCCGTTCCTGTGCATCCAGCCGCTCGCGGAGAACGCGGTGCGTCACGGCCTGGAGTCCGTCGAGGGCACCGGCCACCTCTCGATCACCGCCAAGGACCTCGGGCACGAGTGCCTGATCGAGGTCGAGGACAACGGCGTCGGCGAGGACCCCGACCGGGTCCGCCGTGCGCTTGCCGGTGACACCTCGCTGGACTCGGTCGGCCTGGGCAACGTGGACGCCCGGCTGCGCAACGCCTTCGGCGACGAGTACGGTCTCGTCGTGGAGACCGCCCCCGGCGCCGGCACGAAGGTCGTGGTGCGGGTGCCCAAGTTCGCCCCCGGAGTGCACTCATGAACGCCAGCGCCAACGGATCCGCCGCGTCGAGTGGCCTGCGGGTGCTCGTGGTCGACGACGAGCGCCCCGCCCTCGACGAGCTCGCCTACCTGCTCTCGCGCGACCCGCGGGTGGGCAGCGTACTGACCTGCGACTCGGCCACCGAAGCGTTGCGGATGCTGCGCGAGACCGACGTCGACGCCGCCTTCCTCGACATCTCGATGCCGGGCCTCACGGGTCTGGAGATGGCCCAGGTCCTGGCGCGCTTCCGGACGCCGCCGCCGATCGTCTTCGTCACCGCCCACGAGCAGCATGCGGTCGACGCCTTCGAGCTGGCCGCGGTCGACTACGTCCTCAAGCCGGTGCGGGAGGCGCGGTTGGCCGAGGCCGTACGCCGCGTCGTCGAGGGCTCCTCACCCGCCCCCGCCACCAGCGACGAGCAGATCGCGGTCGAGCTCGGCGGCGTGACCCGCTTCGTCAGCCGACGCGACATCACCCACGTCGAGGCGCAGGGTGACTACGTACGCCTGCACACCGGCGCCGTCTCCCACCTGCTGCGGGCGCCGCTCTCGCAGCTGGAGGCTGAGTGGGCCGACGCCGGGTTCGTGCGGATCCACCGCTCGCTGCTCGTGGCGCTGGCCCACATCGACGAGGTCCGCATGGACCAGGGCCGCTGCACCGTCGTCGTCCCGGGCGCCGAGCTCACCGTGAGCCGGCGCCACACCCGCGCCCTGCGGCAGATGCTGCTGAAGCGGCGCGCGCAGCCGTGAGCGCCACCCCGCCCGAGCGGGTCCGGGTCACCGGACCCCCACGGCGTGCGGCACAGACGCGGCGCCCCGGCACCGGTGACATCGACGAGGGCACCCGGATCGGGGCGATCCTGATCGGCAGCCTGGTCGGGGAGCAGCGCCGCCTGGCCGTGCGCGTGCTGATCGTGCTGGGCGCGGTGCTCGGGTCGCTGCCGCTGGTCTTCCGCCTGCTCCCCGCCCTGGCCGACGTGCGCTGGTTCGGGATCCCGCTGGCCTACCTGCTGCTGTGGGTGCTCGTGCATCCCCTGCTGCTGGGGCTGGGATGGTTCTACGTACGACGCGCCGAGGCCAACGAGCGCGCGTTCAGCGCCCTGGTCGGGCACGACGACCCGGACGACGAACCCGACGACGACCCCAGGGCGCCGCGGTGATCGAGTCGTGGGCGGCCTTGGTCGGCGTGGTCGCGGTCGTGGTCGCGACGCTGGGCATCGGCGGGTGGGGGGTGCGGTTCTCCCGCACCACCAGCGACTTCATGGTGGCGTCGCGCACGGTGCGCCCGGCCCTCAACGCCTCGGCGATCGGCGGTGAGTACCTCTCCGCCGCCTCCTTCCTCGGCGTCGCCGGGCTGGTGCTGGTCTTCGGCGCCGACATGCTCTGGTACCCGGTCGGCTGGACCGCCGGCTACCTGGTCCTGCTGGTCCTGGTCGCGGCCCCGTTGCGCCGCTCGGGCGCCTACACGTTGCCCGACTTCGCCGAGGCGCGGCTGGAGTCGCGACGCGTACGAGCGGTCTGCTCGCTGCTGGTGGTGGCGATCGGGTGGCTCTACCTGCTGCCGCAGTTCCACGGGGCCGGCCTGATCCTGCGGGCCGCGGTCGGGGCGCCGGCCTGGGTCGGCACGGCGGTGGTCGCGCTGGTCGTGGTCGCCAACGTGGTGGGCGGTGGGATGCGCTCGATCACCTTCGTCCAGGCGTTCCAGTACTGGTTGAAGCTCACCGCGCTGCTCGTGCCGGCAGCGGTGCTGCTCGTGGTGTGGGTGGGCGACGGCGCGGTCAACCCGGCCGACGTCGGACCGATCGCCGGCAGCACGGCGAACGCGGTCGAGTGGTCACAGCCCATCGGCGCCGGCGCCCAGGGGCTCTACGTGACCTACTCGGTGATCGCCGCGACCTTCCTCGGCACCATGGGGCTGCCCCACGTGGTGGTGCGCTTCTACACCAACCCCGACGGTCGAGGCGCCCGCCGCACGACGCTCGTCGTGCTGGCCCTGCTCGCCGCCTTCTACCTGCTGCCACCCATCTACGGCGGGCTGGGCCGGGTCTACGCCGACCGGCTCTCCACCCCCTTGCAGACCGACTCGCTGCTCCTGGAGCTGCCCCGGGTGATGCTGCCGGGCTGGGGCGGGGAGGTGCTCACGGGGCTGCTCGCCGCGGGCGCCTTCGCGGCCTTCCTGTCGACGGCCTCGGGCCTCACCATCGCGGTGGCCGGGGTGCTCGGCCAGGACGTCACCCGCCGCAGGTTCGGGCGTACGCGGCTCAGCGGCATCGCTGCCTTCCGCGTGGGCGCGGTGCTCGCGGTCCTGGTGCCGGCCCTGGTCGCGCTGGTCGGCGTCGACGTGTCGGTGGCCCGGATGGTCGGGCTCGCGTTCGCGGTGGCCGCCTCCACGTTCTGCCCCCTGCTGGTGCTGGGGATCTGGTGGCAGGGGCTGACCGCTCGCGGCGCGCTGGCTGGCCTCGCGGTCGGGGGCGTCGCCTCGGGGACGGGTGTCGTCTGGACCCTCGTGGTGGCGCAGACGGAGACCTGGTGGTCGGTGCTGCTCGGCTCACCCGCCGCGTGGAGCGTGCCGGCGGCCTTCGCCACAATGGTCCTGGTGAGCCGCTTCGGCGGTGGCCGCAGGAGCCCGGCGCGGCGCTTCATGGTGCGGCTGCACACGCCGGAGGACGTCCGTCTGGACCGCGGCTGAGGCTCGCGCCGCGACCCAGCTCCAGCCGGACCGACCGTTCGTCGGCCTGGCCCGACCGTTGGGCGACGCGCGGTTTCCGTTGACCGCGCAGGCCGTGGCGGGAGGGTGACGCCGCCGTGTGACCTGCGCCACGGTGAGCGGTGTCACACTCCGCCGCCGCATCGCGGCCCATCAGCCAGGAGAGCCCCGTGAGTTCACCCGATCGCCCAGAGAGGCACGACCCGATCTACGACCATCTGGCGGCGAAGGACGAGTTCGCGCAGCTGCGACACCTCTACCGCCGCTTCATCATCCCGGCCACCGTCGTCTTCCTGGGGTGGTACGCGCTGTACGTCGTGATGTCGATGTTCGCGTCCGACTTCATGAACCACATCCTCTTCGGCAACATCAACGTGGCGCTGGTCTTCGGGCTGCTGCAGTTCGTGAGCACGTTCGGCATCGCGTTCCTCTACAGCCGCTACTCCAACACCTACCTCGACCCGCTGGCCACCCAGCTGCGCGAGGAGTACGACGCGGAGCTCGCCGGACGTACGGCTCCCGGAAAGACCGAGGTCTGACATGGACGGCAACCAGATCCTCACCTCCGGCCTCTTCCTGCTGGTCGTGCTGCTCACGATCTACGTGACGCTGCGCGCCAGCCGGCAGACCTCCGGCACCGACGACTACTACGCCGGCGGCCGCGGCTTCTCCGGCTTGCAGAACGGACTGGCGATCGGCGGCGACTACATGTCGGCGGCCTCGTTCCTGGGCATCACCGGAGCCATCGCGCTCTACGGCTACGACGGCTTCCTCTACTCGATCGGCTTCCTGGTCGCCTGGCTGGTGGCCCTGCTGCTGGTCGCGGAGGTGCTGCGCAACTCCGGTCGCTACACGATGGCCGACCAGCTCGCCTACCGGATGCGCCAGCGTCCGGTCCGCACCGCGGCGGCCACCTCGACGGTCGTCGTCTCGATCTTCTACCTCCTCGCCCAGATGGTCGGCGCGGGCGCCCTGGTGGCGCTGCTGCTCGGCATCGACTCCGGCGCGGTGAAGAACCTGACGATCTTCGTCGTCGGCGCACTGATGGTCTTCTACGTCACCGTCGGCGGCATGAAGGGCACGACGTACGTCCAGATGATCAAGGCCGTGCTGCTGATGGCGGGCTCGGCGCTGGTCGTGGTGCTGGTGCTGATCCAGTTCGACTTCAACATCTCCGACCTGCTCGGCTCGGCCGCGAGCAACTCCGGTTCCGGCCAGGCGTTCCTCGAGCCGGGGTTGCGCTACGGCGCGACGCTGACCAGCAAGATCGACTTCATCTCGCTGGGCATCGCCCTGGTCCTGGGCACCGCGGGTCTGCCGCACATCCTGATCCGCTTCTACACGACGCCCACCTCGCAGACCGCCCGCAAGTCGGTGCTGTGGGCGATCGGCCTGATCGGCACCTTCTACCTCTTCACGCTGGTCCTCGGCTTCGGTGCCGCGGCCCTGCTGCAGAAGAGCGACTACGACGTGGCCGGCAACCTGGCGGCGCCGAAGCTGGCGGAAGAGGTCGGCGGCGGCATCGGCTCGACCAGCGGCGCGGTCATGCTGGCCCTGATCGCTGCGGTCGCGTTCGCCACCATCCTGGCGGTGGTCGCGGGACTCACACTGACCTCGTCGATGTCGGTGGCCCACGACGTGTGGAACCCGGTCTTCCGCAACGGTGAGGCGACCGAGCAGGAGGAGATGAAGGTCTCCCGCATCGCCGCGGGCGTCATCGGCCTGGTGGCCATCCTGCTGGCGATCCCGGCGCAGAGCCTCAACATCGCCTTCCTGGTGGCGCTGGCCTTCGCGGTGGCGGCCTCGGCCAACCTGCCGGCCATCCTGATGAACCTCTTCTGGCGCGGCTTCAACACCCGCGGCGCCGTGTGGAGCATCTACGGCGGCCTGATCTCCGCGGTCGGCCTGGTCATCTTCTCGCCGGTCATGTCCGGCTCGGAGACCTCGCTGCTCACCGGCGTCGACTTCGCCTGGTTCCCGTTGCAGAACCCCGGCATCGTCTCCATCCCGCTGGGCTTCCTCTTCGGCTTCATCGGCTCGGTCACCTCGAAGGACCCGAAGGCGAGCGAGCGCTACATCGAGCTCGAGGTCCGTGCCCTGACCGGCGCGGGTGCGGAGGGGGCGCTCAAGCACTGACCCACCTCGTACGACGGCACCGCGAAGGGCCCGCCGCACTCCTCGTGCGGCGGGCCCTTCGTCATGCAAGGTCGACTCACCCAGCGGCGGTACGGCGTACGCGGCGCCAGCTCACGAAGGAGGCGACCAGGAGCCCGACTCCCACCAACCCCGTGATGAGCGGCGCCAGCACCGATCGATCGAAGAAGCCGTCGAGGAACGGCGGCCACCACGGCTCCCTCTCGACGTACACGTGCATCCGGGACATCTCGACCTCCATGCCGTCCTCGTACGTCGGGGGCGGCTTCGGGCAGGTCACCTCGACGGCGCCGTCGCCGGTCACGAAGGCGGCGTGAGCCTCGTAGAACAGCGCCCCGTCGTTCCTCCTCCACTGGTGCGTCGGCGCCCGCAGCGGCACCGGGGCGCCGGCCTCGTCGACGACGGTGCAGTCGAGGTCCCACCCCTCGCCCCACAACAGGTACTCCTGACCTCCGGTGACCTGGATCGCGACGGGCTCACCGTCGTCGAGCACCGTCGTCCCGCTCCAGTGGTGGCCGTAGTAGGCGTAGGCGCCCACGAACCAGACGATCGGCGCCAGGAGCAGCAGCACCACACCGAACCCGGCGAGCCGCAGCGGGTGTCTCCGCCGGGCAGTCGCTCCGGCGTCGGGAGCGGTCTCGGAAGCGGGCATCGCCCCAGGTGTCTGCGTCATGGCGAGGAGACTGCCGCATTCGAGGCCCCGCGTCCTGCGTCCAGGTACTCACCATGTCGAGGGCGTCGCAGACAGGGCGGCCCGTCGCCTCGTGGGGCAACGAGCCGTCGTCTGTGGTGCCTCAGCCGAGCTGGCGAAGACCTCGCCGTTGATGATCACCTTCCAACCGGCCCCGCCAAGCAGGTTCTTGCAGCGCTTCTTGCCGACGTGCTTGAACTTGCCCTTTCCGAACGCGTTGGTGGAGTTGTGGCATCGGCAGCGGAAGCACCCGGTGGACGTGTCGAAGGCGTGCATCACGGCGGGGATCGAGGAGCGCCGCTCCGGTCCGGGTGGCGGAGGCTGCTGGCCAGCAGCCCGCGAGCGTGGTGCATGCGGTGCTCGACCGGCTCGAGCTGACCGATGCTCAGCGTGTGCTCGCGTGCTTCGTTGCGCACGTGAGGGGAACCCGACCACACCGCACCGCGTCCCAGGGTCATGTCGAAAACGATCCTGGGTCTCGTGACCGCCGCGTTCCTGATCACCCCGCTCGCCGGATGCGCTGCCGAGCCCGAGTCCGGCCTAGCCGCGGAGTCCCTCACTCCTGCTCCGCTCTCCACCCCCACCGCGAGCCCCACCGCGAGTCCCAGCGCGACAGTGACGGAGACCGACTGCATGCTGCCGGTGGTCTTCGAGGGAAGGCCCTACCGCATGCTCCTCATCGGCGACACCCCCGTGGAGCGGGGAGGTCGCGTCGGCGAGGGGACCTTCGGCCCGTGCCCGGGGTCGGAGTCCGACGCACCCCCCGTGACGTCTTCGGGTTGAAGGACGTACCTCCCGCGCAGGCCATCGTGCTGACCGCCGCCGAGGGTGAATCCGCGACGGTGTTCGTCGCCGAGGATCTCGCCGAGGCGGCCCAGGACCCCGAGCTCGCTGCCCTCGTTCGAGGCTTCAGGCGACAGGCGCGGCGCTGAGGACCGCCGCCCGAGCCCGCTCGGCAATGAGCTCTGCGATCAGCGGGTGCGGCCCCAGCACGGGCGCCACCACGGCGGCCTCGTAGCACTCGTCGCGCACCCGTCCGGCGAAGAACCCTTCGGCCAGCAGGTAGGGCGAGACGGCGTCGCCGGGGCGTACGACGTCGACGGGACGCGGCAGCGGACCCGCCAGCGCCGCCAGGCGTACGCTGCCCGTCCACGCCGCGGCGAGGTGGTCGCGGGCCTGCTCCAGGTCGGCGACGGCGGCGCGGTCGCGGGATCCGGCCGCCACCATCACGACGTCCTGACCGGGTTGTGCACCAGCCAGCAGCAGCCGGACCACCTGCACCCGGGCCAGCATCGGGTCGGGCCCCAGCGCGGGAGCCAGGGAGACCGGCACCCCGGCCCGGTCGACGGCGTTGGGCAGGTCGGTGGACATGTGGAAACCGGTCGACAGCAGCAGCGGTACCACCACCGACGGGGCGGCGACCTCGGCCATCACGTCGGCGAGCAGCGGCTCGCAGAGCTCGACGTAGGTGGTCGTCGCCGGCACCCCGAGCAGGTCGCCGGCCAGCACGGTCAGCTCGCGGGCGACCTCGTTGCCGGGAGCGTGCCGGGTGCCGTGGGCGACCGTGACCAGGTGACGGACCGGCAGCGTGGGTTGATCCATCACTGCACCGCCAACCGGTAGCCGCGCTTGATCACGGTCTGCACCGCGCGGGTGCCGAGCGCCGAGCGGAGGCGCGCGACCGCCATCTCGACGGCGTGCTCGGAGCCAGCTCCGCCGCTCGGCAGGTGGGCCAGCAGGTCGGCCCGCGAGACCACCTGGCCAGGGTTGGTGACCAGCGCGTTGAGCACCGCCAGCGGCGACCCCGACAGGTGCACCTCGGCACCGTCGAGCAGCACCGCGTCACCGTGCAGGAGCAGCGTCGACCCGGTCGCCAGGCCGATCGAGAAACCCTGACGACGCAGCGGCAGCTCAGTCTCGAGCAGCCGGACCATGGCCCCGAGGCGGGAGCGCTCGGGATAGACGGTCGGGACGCCGTGGCGCTCGAAGGCAGCGGCGGCGACCGGGCCGACGCAGCAGGCGAGCACGTCGGACTGGAAGGCGGAGACCACCTCGTCGCGGCGGCCGACCGAGGCGGCAGCCTCCATGAGGGCGGCGACGGCCGGGGCGGCGGTGAAGGTGACCGCGTCGAGGGAGCAGTCGGCGATCTGGTCGATCAGCGCGAAGAGCCGGGCCGGGTCCTCCGCGCGCTCCACCCGGTAGATCGCCACCGTCTCCACGCGGGCGCCCTGACGGCGTAGCGCGTGGGCGACCATGGAGAGGTCCTGGCCGTGCTCCTGCACGACGATCCGCCTGCCCGTGAGGTCGCGCCCGCGCAGGTGGGCGAGCACGTCGTCGAAGCACTCGGAGTCGGGCGACCAGAGCTCGCGCAGTCCGTGGCGACGCAGCACGCCCATGCTCTTGGGGCCGCGGGCCAAGATCTCGGCCTGGCCGAGGCCGGCGACCAGCGCGTCGTACAGGCCCCACTCCTGGGTGGCGGAGAACCAGCCCTTCATCCCGACGCCTGTGGTGGCGAGGAAGATGTCGACGGGCTCGGCGAGCACCCGCTCGGTGGCGGCGCGCAGCGCGTCGGCGTCGACCAGGTTCGGCTCCAGCGAGAGCGCAGGGCCCCAGACGACCTCGGCTCCGCGGCGGGTGAAGAGCTGGATCTGCTCCTCCACCTTGCGGGCGGCGGTGACCCCGATCCGGAAGCCGTGCAGCGAGGGCTGATCCTCTGGCTCGGTGGAGACGTCGGGGGAGGCGTCAGCGGAGACCATGCCTCCATGGTCTCGCGGCAGGGGTGGGGCCGAGCCCACTGGTGTCTCCCGCGGCGTCACGCGCCACCTCCTCCCGCGACCGTGACCTCCTCCCCCACCCACACGACGCCGTCGACGACGCGGACGTCGTGGACCGGGAGCCGCACCGTCTCGTCGTCGAGGCAGACGCCGGAGCGGAGGTCGAAGGCCTGCTTGTGCATCGGTGAGGCCACGTAGGTCGCGTCGCCCCTGGAGCCGACGATCCCCCGCGACATCACCGAGGCACGTGAGCAAGGGTCGTAGTTGGAGGTTGCGAAGACGTTTCCGTCGAATGTCCGGAAGATGGCGATGGCCCGACCACCCACGAGGGCAGCAACGCCACCGTCGACGGGCACCTGGTCGACGCGGCAGACGCCGACCATCGTCGGGGTCAGTGGACCGGCCTCCGCCTGCGAGCCGTTCACCGGGCACCGCCCACGGGGGCGCCGACACCGATCGTGGCGGCGACCAGGACCGGTCCGCTCGACTCCGCCGGCACGATCTGGTCCCGTTGGGTGTCGAAGGAGATGTGCGGGTCGGGCACGTCGGGGGCGTTGACGAAGGAGGTGAAGCGGGCCAGCTTGGCCGGGTCGTCGAGCGTCGCCCTCCACTCGTCGAAGTACGTCCCCACGTGGCGCGCCATCGCCGCCTCCAGCTCGCTGCCCAGGCCCAGGGCGTCGTCGACGACGACCTCGCGCACCCGCTCCAGCCCGCCGTCGAGCGAGGCGACCCAGGTGGAGGTGCGCTGGAGGCGGTCGGCGGTACGGATGTAGTACATGAGGAAGCGGTCCAGGTAGCGGATGAGCGTCTCGTCGTCGAGGTCGCCGGCCAGCAGCTGCGCGTGCGCCGGGACCGCGCCGCCGTTGCCGCCGACGTACAGGTTCCAGCCCTTCTCGGTGGCGATGACGCCGAAGTCCTTGCCCCGCGCCTCCGCGCACTCACGGGCACAGCCGGAGACGCCGCCCTTGAACTTGTGGGGTGAGCGCAGGCCGCGGTAGCGCAGCTCCAGCGCGATCGCCATCGAGGTGGAGTCCTGCACCCCGAAGCGGCACCAGGTCGAGCCGACGCACGACTTCACCGTGCGCAGCGACTTGCCGTAGGCGTGGCCGGACTCGAAGCCGGCGTTGACCAGCCGCGTCCAGATCGCCGGCAGGTCCTCCATGCGGGCGCCGAAGAGGTCGATCCGCTGCCCGCCGGTGATCTTCGTGTAGAGCCCGAAGTCGCGAGCGACCTCACCGATCACGATCAGCCCCTCGGGGGTGATCTCGCCGCCGGGGATGCGCGGCACGACCGAGTAGGAGCCGTTCTTCTGGATGTTGGCCAGGTAGCGGTCGTTGGTGTCCTGCAGCGCGAAGGCGTCGTCGTCGAGCACGTGGTGGTTGAGCAGGCTGGCCAGGATCGAGGCGATCGCCGGCTTGCAGATCTCGCAACCGCGACCGCGCCCGTGGGCCGCGACGACGTCGTCGAAACGGGTGTGGCCATGCACGGCGACGAGGTCGAAGAGCTCGGCGCGGGTCATCGAGAAGTGCTCGCACAGGGATGTGTCGACGGCCTTGCCCACCGAGGTGAAGTGGTCCTCCACGATCTTCTTGACCAGCGGCTTGCAGGAGCCGCAGGTGCCGCCGGCCTTGGAGCAGGCGGTGACGCAGGCGGCGTCCGCGCACGGGTCGTCCTCGCGGGCCACGCGGTCCGTGATCTCGGCCTTGGTGACGTTGTTGCAGGAGCAGATCACCGCCTCGTCGGGCAGCCCCACCTCGACGCTGGTGCCGCTGCTGACGGGGAGGATCAGCTCCTCGGGGTTGGCGGGGAGCGGCAGGCCCGAGGCCGCCATCGGCCGCAGGATCCCGTACGCCGATGCGTCGCCGACGAGGATGCCGCCGAGCAGGCGGGTGCCGTCGTCGGAGATGACCAGCTTCTTGTAGACGCCGGTGACCGCGTCGGAGTAGGTGAGCTCGAGACTGTCGGGGGTGGTCGCGAAGGCGTCACCGAAGGAGGCGACGTCGACGCCCATCAGCTTGAGCTTGGTGGACATGTCGGCGCCCGTGAAGGTGCCGGGGCCGGCGAGCAGGGCGTCGGCGACGACCTCGGCCATCGCGTAGCCGGGGGCGACCAGGCCGTACATCTTCCCGGCAGGGGCGGCGCACTCCCCGATCGCGTAGACGTACGGGTCGCCAGTGCGGCACTGCTCGTCGACCAGGACGCCGCCGCGCTCGGCGACCTCCAGGCCGGCGGTGCGGGCCAGGGCGTCACGCGGGCGGATGCCGGCGGAGAAGACAACGACCTCGGCGGGCACGGGCTCGTCGCGGTCGGCCAGCATGAGTCCGGCGGCGCGTCCCTCGGCTTCGACGACCCCCTTGGTCATGGCGCCGGTGTGGATGGTCAGGCCGAGCTTCTCGATGTGGCGGCGCAGTACCGAGCCGCCCGCGTCGTCGACCTGCACGGCCATCAGTCGCGGAGCCATCTCGACGACGTGGGTCTCGAGGCCGAGCTGGGCCAGCGCGTTGGCCGCCTCCAGGCCGAGCAGGCCACCACCGATGACCGCTCCGACCTTGGCGGTGGCAGCGGCGTCGCGGATCGCCTCCAGGTCGTCGATGGTGCGGTAGACGAAGCAGCCGGGCAGGTCGTGGCCGGGCACCGGCGGCACGAACGGCGCGGCGCCCGTGGCCAGCACGCACGCGTCGTACGCGAGCACCTCGCCGTCGGCCAGCGTCACGGTCTTCGCCGCGGCGTCCAGGCCGGTGACCTCGGTGCCGGTGAGCAGGCGTACGCGCGGGTCGGCGTAGGAACCCTCCGGCAGCAGCGACAGGGCGTCAGCGCCGACCTCGAAGAAGGAGGTGAGCGCGACGCGGTCGTACGCCGGCAGTCGCTCCTCGCCGATCACGGTGATGTCGTGGGTCTCGGTGAGACCCCGCTCGATCGCGGCCTGGACGAATCGGTGGCCGACCATGCCGTGGCCGACGACCACGAGGTGCTTGCGCAGGTGCGTCATGGCTCTTCCTTCCCTTGATGAGAAGGACGCTATGAAGCCGTTGTTGTCGCTGAGGTGACCTTCTGTTTCGCTTCGCGCACATTCACCTCACAACCTCTCAACTGCGGTTGCAGCGACGAAGCGACGGATGGCAGCCGCGGTCTCGTGCGGCTGCTGGAGCATGGGCAGGTGCCCGGTAGCGAGCTCTTCGCACCAGTCGCCGCCGAGCTGCTGGGCGAAGCGCTGCTGCAGGGCGCGGGGCAGCTCGCGGTCCTGCGACGTCACCACGTAGCCCGTGCGACCTGTCCAACGGTGACCGGCAACCCTGTCGAGGTAGAGCTGGCGCGACTCCGGGGTGAACTCGGAGACGACCCGATCGAGCGGCTCCTCGTCGAGACCGTCGCCGAGCCCTCGGCGGAGGACCGACTCCGGAGGACGGGTGCCGCTGAGCCGGAGGAGCAGCGGGAGGACCCACCTGTTCGGGCGGGGCATGGCGGAGACGAACGAGCCGCCCGGGCGAGGGATCACGGCTGACAGGCCCAGCACGCCTCTCACTCGCTCCGGGACGAGACCCAGGATCTCGCTGGCCACGACACCGCCGATCGAGTGGGCCACCACGGTGAAGCTGCCGGGTCCGACGGCCGCGATTGCCGCCTCCGCGTGATCGCGCACGGATGCGGAGCCTGTCGCCGGCCGCGGGGCCACCGCGGAGGGCACGTCGAGGTCTGCGCGTACGTCGTCCCACACCCAGGCGCGGAGTCCGGCGCCGCTGATGAACAGGATCGACTCTGATGTTGTTGACATGCGCCGATCGTCCCGGCTCCCGATGTCACCGGTGTGTCACCATTTATTCGTGAATCGCACCGACCGGCTCTACGCCCTGCGTGAGGAGCTGCGGCGCGCTGGCCCGGCCGGACGCACAGCAGAACGTCTGGCAGCGACCTTCGAGGTGAGCGTCCGGACGGTCAAGCGAGACATCTCGGCCCTGCAGCAGGCCGGGTTCCCGGCCTGGGCGAGACCGGGCCCGGGCGGCGGCTACGTCGTGGATGCGGACGCGTCGCTGGGTCCGGTCAACTTCACCGAGTCCGAGGTCGCGGGTCTGGCGGCGGCCGTCGCGGCTCACCGTGGGCAGCCGTTCGAGGACCATCTGCGCGGCGTGCTGAACAAGGCTCTCGTGCAGATGGACGCAAGCTCACGCGCGCGGGCGTCCTCCCTCACCGACCGGATCTGGATCGACGGCAGCCCGGTGACGGGAGGCGGGAGGGTGAGGCGTTCCCTCGAGCGCGCCCTCAACGAGATGCGCATCGTCACCCTGGACTACGTCGACCGCAACGGCGTCGCGACCACGCGCCAGGTCGATCCGATCCTGCTGGCGTACGCCCGTGGGCACTGGCACTTCGTGGCCCACTGCAGACGGGCCGACGGGATCAGGTGGTTCCGGCTCGACCGCATCGTCGGGGCTCGGCTCACCACGGAGCGAGCCTCCTTCATCCCGGTGGACGCGGTCGGTCCGGCCCCGGCCTCTGCCGCGTCCCTGACCGATCGCTGACCCCCGGGGCGGCCACCTCCACCCGCTCCGGGGCACCTTTTGGGAATGATCGAACGACCGATCATTTCGAACGGGTCACCCCGACGGCACCGGCGCGATCTTCTGCTCCAGCAGCTGGCAGACCGCCTCCTTGCACCCACCGCAGCCGGTGGTCGCGCGCGTCGACTCGACCACCTGCTCCAGCGACGAGCAGGCGCGGATCTCGCCGGCGCTGACGCCGGCGCAGGAGCAGATCTCGGTGGAGTCGTGCAGCTGGGTGGGCGCGGTCGGGCGCGGCGGGAGCAGCAGCGCGCCGGGCTCGTCCGGCCCGAGGCGGGTGCCGCGGTCGTAGTGCTGGGTGATGAGCCCGACGTGGGAGAGGTCGCCGACGAGGGTGGCGGCCACGATCACGCCGTGTCGCACCACGAGCTTGCGGTAGGAGCCGGCGAGCGGGTTGGAGATCTCCACGACCTCCGTACGCTCATCGGCCACCGCCTCCTCCGGCTCACCGAGCACCGCCACATCGAGGTCGGTGGCGCGGAGCCGGGCGACGCTGCGCGAGCCGCGGTAGGCACGCGCCTCCCCCGCCAGGATCTCGGCGAGCAGCGCCGCCTGCTCCCAGGCGGGTGAGACGAAGCCGGTGGTGCGCGAGACGCCGTCGGCGTCGACGAACTCGGCGCAGTCGCCGATCGCGTGGATGGCCGGGTCGTCGACGGACGCGAGCCGGGAGTCGACGACGACCCCACGGCGTACCGTCAGGCAGGCGTCGCGGGCGAGCGCCATCGCGGGGCGACCGCCGGCGGTGAGGACGACGAGGTTGGTCGAGAGCGTGAAGCCGTTGTCGAGGACCAGACCCTCGTCGGTCAGCCTCACCGCGCGCGAGCCGGTGTAGACGCTGGTGCCGAGGCGGCGCAGGTCGCGCGCCAACGCCCTGCCTCCGGGGGCGGAGAGCTGGCGACTCATCAGGTGCTCGGAGCCCTCGACGATCTCGGTGGCGATGCCGCGCCCGGCCAGCGCACGCGCGACCTGCAGTCCGAGGAGACCACCGCCGACGACGACGGCCCGCTTCGCGTCGGGCAGCACGGCGAGCAGGTCGCGGCAGTCGGCCATCGTGCGGAAGGCGTGGACCTTCGGGTGCAGGTGGCCCTTGCGGTCGACGACGCCGCGGATGGGCGGCAGCTTGGGGATGAGGCCGGTGGCGAGCACGAGCTCGGTGTACGCGACCCGGCTCTCGACGCCGAGGTCGTCGACGGTCTCCACCTCACGGGCGTCGCGGTCGATGCCGACGACGCGTACGCCGAGCCGCAGGTCGACGCCGTGCTCGGCGAACCACGCGGGGTCGCGCAGGGTCAGCGCCCTGGCCGCGTGCGTGCCCTCGAGCACGGCCGAGAGCAGGATCCGGTTGTAGGGCGCGTGGTGCTCCTTGCCGAGCACGGTGACCTGCGGGCCGAGCCCGCGCGCGACCAGTCCCTCGACCAGGCGGGCAGCGGCCATGCCGGCCCCGACGACCACGATCCGCCGCTGCTCCGCGGAGGTCATCGGTGGCCTCCGACCTTGAGCGCGGCCGCGCAGACCTTGAACTCCGGCATCCGGCTCGTGGGGTCGAGGGCGTCGTTGACCAGGCGGTTGACGCCGGCCCAGTGGAAGGGCACGAAGACGGTGTCCTCGCGGATGGTGCTGACCACCTTCGCCGGTGCCCGCAGCTCACCGCGACGGGTGGAGAGGGTGACCAGCGATCCGTCCTCGATCCCGAGACGGGCGGCGACCAGCGGGTGCACCTCCACGAACGGACCGCTGTCGGGCAACTCCTTGATCCGCCGGGTCTGCGCACCGGACTGGTACTGCGCCAACACCCGGCCGGTCGTCAGGTGCAACGGATAGTCGGCGTCCGGCACCTCGGCCGGACCCCGGTGGTCGACGACGTGGCAGCGCGCGCGGCCGTCCGGGGTGGCGAAGCGCTCGGCGAAGAGGTACGGCGTCCCGGGGTGCGGCACCGCTCCCTCGGGCGTGGCGGGGCAGGGCCAGAAGACGCCGTGCTCGTCGCGGATCCGGTCGTACGTGATCCCGGAGTAGTCGGCCAGTCCCCCGGCGGAAGCGCGCCCCAGCTCGGCGAAGACCTTCTCGGGGTCGGTCGGGAAGTCGAGCCTCTGGCCGAGCCGCTGGCCCATCCGCTCGGCCAGCCCGGCGATGACGTCGAGGTCGCTGCGTACGCCCTCGGGCGGCGTGATCGCGCGCTGCCGCAGGATCACGCGACCCTCCAGGTTGGTCATGGTGCCGGTCTCCTCCGCCCACTGCGTGACGGGGAGGACGACGTCGGCCATCGCGGCGGTCTCGCTGAGCACCATGTCGGCGACGACCAGCAGGTCGAGCGAGGCGAGCCGCTCGGTGACGTGGGCGGCGCGCGGCGCGGAGACCACGATGTTGGAGCCGAAGACCAACAGGGCGCGCGGCCCGTCGGGCTGGCCGAGCGCCTCCAGCAGCTCGTAGGCCGAGCGCCCCTTGCCGGGGATCGAGTCGGGCTCCACGCCCCACACGTGCGCGACGTGGGCGCGGGCCGCCGGGTCCTCGATCGAGCGGTAGCCGGGCAGCTGGTCGGCCTTCTGGCCGTGCTCGCGCCCACCCTGGCCGTTGCCCTGGCCGGTGAGGCAGCCCCAGCCGGCGCCGGGACGACCCGGGAGTCCGAGCGCGAGCGCCACGTTGATCCAGGCCAGCACGGTGTCGGTGCCCTGCGCGTGCTGCTCGGCGCCGCGGGCGGTCAGGATCATCGCCCTCGGGTGGGCGGCGAGGAGGTCGGCGAGTGCCCGGACGTCGGCCGCCGGGACCCCGGTGACCCGCTCGACCTGCTCGGGCCACCACGCGGTGACCGAGCGGCGTACGTCGCCGAAGCCGGTGGTGCGCGCCGCGACGTAGGCCTCGTCGACCGCGTCGGTGGCGATGAGGTGGTGCAGCACTCCGAGCGCCAGCGCGAGGTCGGTGCCGGGCACGGGCTGGAGCGCGAGGTCGGCGCGCTCGACCGTGGGCGTACGCCGTGGGTCGACGACGACGAGCTTCCCGCCCGCCGCGCGCAGCCGGTCAAGGTGACGGGCCGCGGGGGGCATGGTCTCGGCCATGTTGGAACCGACGAGCACGACGACGTCGGCGGTCTCGATGTCCTTCAACGGGAAGGGGAGGCCGCGGTCGAGCCCGAAGGCCTTGTTGCCTGCGGCCGCGGCCGACGACATGCACCAGCGACCGTTGTAGTCGATCTGGCTGGTCCGCAGGACGGTCCGGGCAAACTTGCCGAGCGCGTACGCCTTCTCGTTGGTCAGCCCGCCGCCGCCGAAGACGCCGACGGTGTCGCGCCCGGACTCGGCCTGCAGCTCGGTGAGGTGCCGCGCGACCAGGTCGAGCGCCTCGTCCCAGCTGACCGCCCGGAACTCGCCCGTCGCCCGGTCGCGGACCAGGGGCGAGGTGAGCCGCTCGCGGTGGCCCCGCAGGCCGGTGGCGGTGCGGCCCTTGCGGCACAGCGCCCCCTCGTTGACACCGAACTCGCTCCACTCGACGACGTTGAGCGTGCGTCCGACGCGCTCCAGTCGCATGCCGCACTGCAGGGAGCAGTAGGGGCAGTGGGTGGTGGTCCCGGTCGGCGAGGGGGCAGCGGCAGCAAGAGACACGCTCAGACTCCTGCGGGGGCGAGGCTCGGGAAGCGCGCGACCAGCACGCTGCGACGGAGATAGACCGCCCAGGTCACGAAGCCGCAGACGACGTAGAAGCCGGCGAAGACGGCGAAGGCGCTGCGCACGGCGGCGACCGGGTCCTCGACCCACGGGGCGCCGAAGATCATCGGGATCAGGAAGCCGCCGATGGCGCCGACCGCTCCGATGATGCCGATCGCCGCGGAGGCCGACTTGGTCGACTGCGCGATCGCGGCCGTACGCCCGGCCTCGCTGCCGCCGCAGGACTCCAGCGCCTTGGTGCGCCAGATCGTCGGGATCATCCGGTAGGTGGAGCCGTTGCCGATGCCGGTGGCGGCGAAGACGAAGAGGAAGAAGGCGAGGAACGCGGGAAACCAGGCTCTGTTGTCCAGCGCGATCGCCGGGTCGGCGCTCGGGTTGGGAGTGAGCTGGGTCAGCGTCCACAGCACGCCCAGGGTGCCGACCACCATCGCGCCGAAGACGTGGACGGTGACGCGGGCACCGCCGTACTTGTCGGCGAGCCAACCGCCGAAGGGGCGGGTGAGCGAGCCGACCAGGGCGCCCAGGAAGGCGTAGTAGGCGAAGTTGATGCCGGTGCCGAGCGGGGCCGGAGTGGGCACGAAGAAGTTGAGCTTGATCAGCAGCGGCATGGCCGCGGAGTAGCCGATGAAGGAGCCGAAGGTGCCGATGTAGAGGACGGCCATGATCCAGGTGTGGCGCTCCTTGAGCACGGACAGTTGCTCGCGGGGCTTCGCCTCGGCGGTCGAGAGGTTGTCCATGTAGCGGAAGGCGAGGCCGGCCGCGACGAGCGAGAGGACGACGTAGACCCAGCCGGCGCGCTCGAGGTGGAGCCCCCCGTCGCTGGCCTTGACCAGGCCGAAGGCGCCCGCGCCACCGACGACGACCGGAAGGCCGAACTGGATGAGCGCCACGCCGAGGTTGCCGCCGGCGGCGTTGAGGCCGAGGGCGGCGCCCTTCTTGGCGGCCGGGTAGAAGAAGTTGATGTTGGCCATGGAGGAGGCGAAGTTGCCGCCGCCGAATCCGGCGGTGGCAGCGATCAGGCAGAAGACCCAGTAGGGCGTGGCCGGGTTCTGCACCGCGACGATGAAGAGGCCCGACGGGATGAGGAGCAGCAGCGCGGAGACGATCGTCCAGTTGCGCCCACCGAAGACTGGCACGGCCAGGGTGTAGGGCACCCGCAGCAGCGAGCCGACCAGGTTGGGCAGCGCGACCAGCATGAAGAGTTCCTGCGGCGTGAAGGTGAAGCCCGACGCCAGCAGGAACGCCGAGGAGACCGACCAGATCAACCAGACCGAGAAGCCGAGGTGCTCGGCGAAGATGGAGACCCACAGGTTGCGGCGGGCCACCTTCTGTCCACCTTCGGCCCAGAACGTCTCGTCCTCGGGCCTCCAGTCGTCGATCCAGCGCCCCGTGCGGCGCTGCGTGGTGGCAGTGCTCATGGTCTCTCCTCCGTCAGTGGTGTGCGCACCACGCTCGTCGGGGGAGGTTTCGTGCGTTCTGCATGCGCTGCGACGCAACTGTGAACTTGTCCTCACAACCTCACGGGAGTGCTCACCGCAGCTCGTCGGGAAGGTCAGGTGAGTCCCCGGGGCGCTCGCAGAAGGGCAGCTTCCAGGGGTGGCAGCCCAGGTGACTGCGGGTCAGGGGCGTCTCGATCTCGAGCACGAGCCAGACCTCGTCCCCGGCCAGGCCGTCAGGACGACTGCCGCTGATCACTTCGCGGGCCTCGCCCGGACGCGCCGCGAGAACTCCGCGGCACCCCCCGAAGGAGTCGGCCGAACGGTCGAAGGAGGTGGGGAAGACGGAACCCGGCCCTTCGTACGTGCGCACGCTGGAGGTGTAGGCCGGCCGTCCTTCACCCACGATCCGAGGTGAGGTGCACCCGTCTGCAGCGCCCGGCCGGGGCTCCGCCGACCGCATCACGTCGACCGTGCGGAGCCAGCACTGCTGCTCGTAGGACTGCACGATCCACCCGGCGTCGACCGAGTCGAGGGTGCAGCGCACCTCTTGCCACGTCGCCACCGTCGTGCCCTCGGACAGCCTCGACACGATGCGAGCGCGCTCGTCGGCTGCGACCTCGCGGGCGGCGGGCAGCTGCCGCTCGACCTCGGCGGCCGCGCTCCGCTCGTCCCACGAGAGCTGGGCCTCGCCGTGGAGCCCGTGGACGACGTAGGCGCCGAGCGGGAGCAGCACCAGGACGGCGACGAGGACGACGAGGGCCCTGAGGTACTTGTTCACCGGGCCACTCTCGGCGACGACGTGGGCCCGGCACAGGCGTACGACTACTCATCTGCCCGCCTGTCCGGACCGTTCGCCGCACGAAGGAGTCCGCTCGCGGGACCCCGGCTACCGACCCACTGTGACGCGCAATACCTTTGGGGTGACCACCATCACAAGCCACGCGTGAAGGATGCCCCATGGCCGACGAGACCCTGTCCAACCTGCTGCACGAGAACCGCCGTTTCGAGCCGCCGGCCGAGCTCGCCGCCCACGCGAACGTGAAGGCGGAGGCGTACGAGCGCGCGGCGAGCGACCGGGAGGCCTTCTGGGCCGAGGCCGCCGACCGCCTCGACTGGGGCAAGAAGTGGGACCAGGTGCTCGACTGGAGCAACCCGCCCTTCGCGAAGTGGTTCGTCGGCGGCGAGATCAACGCCTCGGTCAACTGCGTCGACCGCCACGTCGAGGCCGGTCGCGGCGACAAGGTCGCGCTGCACTGGGTCGGCGAGCCCGCCGATGACACGCGTGACATCACCTATGCCGAGCTCAAGGACGAGGTGTCGAAGGCGGCCAACGCGCTCACCGAGCTCGGCGTGAAGAAGGGCGACCGGGTCGCCATCTACATGCCGATGATCCCCGAGACCGTCGTGACCATGCTGGCGTGCGCCCGTCTGGGCGCCCCGCACACGGTGGTCTTCGGCGGCTTCTCCTCCGACGCCCTCGCCTCGCGCATCACCGACTGCGGCGCGGAGGTCGTGGTCACCTCCGACGGCGGCTACCGCCGTGGCGCCCCGTCGGCGCTGAAGCCGGCGGTCGACGAGGCGGTCGAGAAGGTCCGGGCCGCGGGCGAGGTGACCGTACGCAACGTGCTGGTGGTGCGGCGTACGGGGCAGGACGTCGCGTGGAACGAGGGCACCGACGTGTGGTGGCACGACGTCGTCGACGGCGCCTCGACCGAGCACACGCCCGAGATGCACGACGCCGAGCACCCGCTCTACGTCATGTACACCTCCGGCACGACGGGCAAGCCGAAGGGCATCCTGCACACCACCGGTGGCTACCTGGTCGGCACGTCGTACACGCACTGGTCAGTCTTCGACCTCAAGCCGGAGACCGACGTCTACTGGTGCACCGCCGACGTCGGCTGGGTCACCGGCCACTCCTACATGGTCTACGGACCGCTCGCCAACGGCGCGACGCAGGTGATGTACGAGGGCACCCCCGACGCGCCGCACAAGGGCCGCTGGTGGGAGATCATCGAGAAGTACGGCGTGACGATCTTCTACACCGCGCCGACCGCGATCCGGACCTTCATGAAGCAGGGCGCCGACATCCCGGCGAAGTTCGACCTCTCCTCGATCCGCCTGCTCGGCTCGGTCGGTGAGTCGATCAACCCCGAGGCCTACATGTGGTACCGGGAGCACATTGGTGCCAACAAGGCTCCCATCGTCGACACCTGGTGGCAGACCGAGACGGGTCAGATCCTGCTCTCACCGCTGCCCGGCGTGACCGCCGGCAAGCCCGGATCGGCGATGCGTCCGCTGCCCGGCATCGTCGCCGACGTGGTCGACGACGATGCCCACTCGGTGCCCGACGGGTCCGGCGGCTACCTCGTGCTCAAGGAGCCGTGGCCGGCGATGCTGCGCACCATCTGGGGCGACGACCAGCGCTTCATCGACACCTACTGGTCGCGCTGGAAGGGGCTCTACTTCGCCGGTGACGGCGCGAAGAAGGACGACGACGGCGACATCTGGCTGCTCGGTCGCGTCGACGACGTGATGAACGTGTCGGGCCACCGGCTCTCGACCACCGAGATCGAGTCGGCGCTGGTCTCGCACCCCAAGGTCGCCGAGGCCGCGGTGGTCGGCGCCGCCGACGACATGACCGGCCAGGCCGTCTGCGCCTTCGTGATCCTGCGCGACAACGCCGGCGACGGCGGAGCCGACATCGTCTCCGAGCTGCGCAACCACGTCGCCAAGGAGATCGGAGCGATCGCCAAGCCGCGCCAGATCATGGTGGTGCCCGAGCTGCCGAAGACCCGCTCCGGCAAGATCATGCGCCGCCTCCTCAAGGACGTGGCCGAGGGCCGCGACGTCGGTGACGTGACCACGCTGGCCGACTCGTCGGTGATGGACCTGATCAAGGCCCGCGAGGAGGCGACGGCCAAGAGCTGAGTCGCCCGAGCCCGTACGCACGACGGCCGCGTCCCGAGAGGGGCGCGGCCGTCGTGCGTGGTGCGGGCGTACGTGGTGTGCCCCCTCAGGCGTCCCCGCCGTCCGTCCCGAGCGCCTCCCGCAGCCGCGGCAGCAGCTCCGCCTCGGCCACCTCGAGGAACTCCTCCTGTCGCTGGTCGCCGACCTGCAGCAGTGCCAGGTCCGTGAACCCGGCATCGGCGTACGCCTTCACGTTCTCGACGATGCGCTCGAGGTCGGGACCACAAGCGATCGCCTCGGCGACGTCCTCGGGCCGCACCGTGGTGGTGGCCTGCGCGAAGGCCACCGGTCCCGGCAGCTCGGCGTTGACGCGCCACCCGTGCGGCGACCAACGGAACTGGTCGTGGGCCAGCGCAAGGGCCTCTGCCTCGTCGGGGCCCCAGCAGATCGGCAGCTGACCGATCTTGCGGCCCGTGGAGCCACCGCGCGCCGCGTCCCAGGCCTCGACCAGCGTGGCCTCGGGGGCGACCGCCACCATGTCGTCGACGAGTGGTGCGAAGCGGTCGATGCCCCGCTCCCCGGAGACCGCGGCGGCGATGCGCACCCGCTCGTCCGGCAGGTCCCACAACCGTGCGTTGTGCACCTGGAAGTGCTCCCCCTGGAAGTCCAGGATCGCGCCGTCCAGCAGCTCGGAGATGATGGCGATGGCCTCCACGAGCATGTCCTGCCGCACCTCGACGGCGGGCCACGCACCGACGACGTGCTCGTTGAGGTTCTCCCCCGACCCGAGCCCCAACGTGAAGCGCCCCTCGCTCAGGACGCCCATGGTCGCGGCCTTCTGCGCCACCACCGCGGGGTGGTAGCGCCGCGTCGGGCAGGTCACGTACGTCATGAGCTCCACGCGCTCGGTGACCTGGGCGACCGCACCGAGGACGCTCCAGGCGTACGGGGAGTGCCCCTGGCTCGCCAGCCACGGGAAGTAGTGGTCACTGCTCACCTCGAAGTCGAACCCGGCCGCCTCCGCGCCCTGGGCATAGCGGACGAGCTCACGAGGGCCCGACTGTTCGGTCATCAACGTGTATCCCAGCTTCATGCCGAGACCCGTACCCCACGCTCACCTCGGTCATGCCTGCGTCATCGGGAGGCTCGTACGCACCGGGTGCGGCCCTGCATCGTTCGGGAACGAGCGGGTACCAGTGCTCCGATGGCACTGGAGGGGGCCAGGACGTGGCGTCCCTCCGACGTGACCTGACGTTCCTCCACGAAAGGACGCACCATGTCTGTTCGACCAGAAAGGATCCCGACCCGGTCGGGAGTGACCTCCACCCAGATGCAGCTGTGTGCCCTCGTCTTCGGCGTGGTGTTCCTGCTGGTGGGTGTCGCGGGGTTCATCCCGGGCATCACGACCGACTACGACACGATGAAGTTCGCCGGGCACGACTCCAAGGCGATGCTGCTCGGGATCTTCCAGGTCTCCGTGCTCCACAACGTGATCCACCTGCTCTACGGCGTCGCCGGCCTCGCCCTGGCCCGCTCGTGGAACTCAGCACGCATCTACCTGGTCGTGGGCGGGCTCGGCTACGCCGTGGTCTGGCTCTACGGCGTGGTCGTCGACCGCGAGCACGAGGCCAACTTCGTCCCGCTCAACAGCGCCGACGACTGGCTGCACCTGGTGCTCGCCATCGCGATGGTCGGCCTGGGCCTGCTGCTCAGCAAGGAGCGTCGCGGCATCGGGAGCGACGCGCCGATGTGAGAGGTGTCCATGCCCCAGCAGGGCTGAGCACGGACCGCGGTGGCGGTGGCGCTCAGCCCTGGAGCAGGTGCTCGTTCCGGGTCCTGATCAGTCGCTCCAGGTAGCGAGCGAGGACAAGGCGCTCGGCGACTGACCCCAGGGGGCCGAAGGGGGCGTCGAAGTCGATGGTGTCGACCATGCGGGTCCGTCCGTCGACCGCGTCGAACCGGTGCTCGTGACGGAAACGCTTGAAAGGTCCTCGGACCTGCTCGTCGACGAAGCGTCGTCCAGGCTCGAGCACGGTGATACGCGACGTCATCGACCACCAGATGCCGAGGTGCCTCGCTCGCCACGACACCTCCTCGCCCAGGGTGATGAGTCCGCTCGTCACCCCGCCGACGGCGCGCTCGTCCGAGTCAGCCATCGACGAGAGGTGGAGGTCGATGTCCAGCGAACGCTCCATCAGCTGCTCGGGGCTGAGGTCCGACCAGGTCTCGATCTCCAGGTGCACGGTCACCCGGCCATGCTCCCAGAGCCAGCCCCCCAGGGGGACGGCCTTCGTCCGGACGCCGCGCCGCGCGATGGCTGGGGTGCCCGCCCGCCCGTAGGCTCGTCCCGACCCGTCATCCGATGGCTCACCGCCGACTCCCCGGCCCAGGAGGCCCCGTGTCCCGCACCGGCACCAAGATCCGGACGATCCTGCCCAGCCCGGCCCGCTCGGCGGTCGGAGCCACCATCGTGGGTGGCGTGCTGACCGGGCTGGCGGCGGCGCCCGAACGGGTGGGCCACCTCTTCCGTCGTCGCTTCCCGACCGTGGCGGTCACCGGCATGACCGGCGTCGGCAAGACCCAGCTCGCGGACCGCCTCGCGCGGCGTACGTCCGGGGCCGGCGTCTCGGAGGTCGGCTCGGCGGTGATGGAGCGGCGTACGCGGCGCTCCGCCCGGCTGCGTGGCTTCCGCTTCCTGGTCGTGCCCGGCGACAACGCCGCCACCCGGCTCGGTGCGTTGGACGAGGTCTTCCACGACGAGCCCGTCGACGGGGTGATCCACGTGGTGGCCAACGGCTACGCCACCCCGCGGCGTACGGCCGGGACCACCGGCGCGGCGACCGCGACCCGCGAGGAGCAGCTGGCCGCCGAGCTCGAGGACTGGGCCATCACCGCGCACCGGATCGCCTCGATGGCAGTGCGTCGCGACAAGCCGGTCTGGCTGGTCATCGCCGTGACCAAGGCCGACCTCTTCGCCGACGACATCGACGAGGTCGTGCGGTACTACTCACCCGGCAGCGGCAGCCCGTTCGCCAACAAGATCGACGAACTCCGAGCGTTGGCCGGCGGCGCCAAGCTCTCCGTGGACGTGCTGCCGGTCTCCAGCCAGGGCGAGCGCAACTCACCCATCTCGGCGAAGCAGGCCAGCGCCATGGTCGACGCGCTGGCGGAGCGGCTGGGTCAGCTCAGCGGTCACGTCTGAGGCTCACCGATCCGCGCCAGCACCTCCGCGCGCAGACGGCGTACGCGCGCGTGCAGCTCCGCGGCGATGCGGGCGTGCTCGGTCTCGTCCTCGTCCGTCCACTGCGCGCGTGCACTCTGCCGGGCCGCCTCGTAGATGGCGTCCTCGTAGTCGGAGACCAACCGCAGGGGCGTGCCCGGCTCCCCAGCCGACACGAACGGCTCCGGCTCCCAGCGGGCGACGCGCTCGCTTCGCTGCTGCTCGAGCCAGCGCGAGACGCCCACGAAGGCGGCCTTGCGCCCAGACGCCCTGCCGACCACCCAGCCGATGACCAGAATTCCAGGCGCACCGAAGACGAAGAAGACAAAGGCGGGACTGTCCATCACGCCGCCGACTCTAGGGAGTCGACGGCGTGACGGCAGGACCTTTGGTCATCTGTGAGCGGCCCCAGCCCGCAACGAGAGTCAGGGCTTGAAGACCACCTTCACCATGCCCTCCTCCTTCTTCTGGAAGTGCTGGTAGGCCTGCGGCGCCTCGTCCAGCGGGAGGTGGTGGGTGGCGAAGGCGTCGACGCCGAACGGGTCGTCCTCGACGAGCATGGCGAGCAGCTCGTCGGTGTGGGCGCGCACGTTGGCCTGGCCCATCCGCAGCTGCACCTGCTTGTCGAACATCTGGAACATCGGCATCGGGTCGACCGCACCGCCGTAGACACCCGAGAGCGAGACGGTGCCGCCGCGGCGTACGGCCTCGAGCGCCGTGTGCAGCGCCGCGAGCCGGTCGATGCCGGCCTTCTTCATCATCGGCTCGGCGATCGCGTCGGGCAGGAGCCCCACGAACTTCTGGAGGCCTTGGGCCACCGGCGAGCCGTGGGCCTCCATGCCGACGGCGTCGATCACCGAGTCGGCGCCGCGGCCGTCGGTCATCTCGCGGACCACCGCCGCCACTCCGCCGTCGCTCTTCACGTCGTCGAAGTTGATCGTCTCCGCACCGAAGGCCTGCACGCGGGCCAGACGCTCGGGGACACGGTCGACGCTGATCACGCGGTGCCCGGCGCGTACGCCCATGCGGGCCGCCATGTCACCGATCGGGCCGGCGCCGAGCACGAGCAGGGTGCCGCCGTCGGGGACGTCGGCGTACTTCAGGCCCTGCCAGGCGGTCGGGAGCACGTCGGAGAGGAAGAGGAACCGGTCGTCGGAGTGCTCGTGCGGCACCTTGACCGGAAGGAAGTTGCCGAACGGGACGCGCAGGTACTCCGCCTGACCGCCGGGGACCTGCCCGTAGAGCTTGGAGTAGCCGAAGAGGCTGGAGCCGGTGCCGTGCTCCCGGTTCTGAGTCGTCTCGCACTGGCTGTAGAGCTGCTTGTCGCACATCCAGCACGAACCGCACGAGACGTTGAACGGGATGACCACCCGGTCGCCGACCGCCACCTTGGTGACGTCGGCCCCGACCTCCTCGACGATGCCCATCGGTTCGTGCCCGACGACGTCACCGGGCTCCATGAACGCGCCGAGCGTCTCGTAGAGGTGCAGGTCAGAGCCACACAGACCGGTCGAGGTGACGCGGATGACGATGTCCGTCGGCTCCTCGATGCGGGGGTCGGGAACCTCGGTGACCTGCATGTCGTGAACGCCCTGCCAAGTCACTGCCTTCATTGCGCAAACCACCTTCAGGTCGGGGGAAGGGCTCCGGTGTGTGTGAGCCCTGGCTCTGGCCCCTACCCCGCTCTGGGTGGTCGTACACGGCATCACGCCGATGCGACGCCCGTCGCCGTCTCCGCCGGGTCGCACGGCACGAAGTCGACCTTCTCCCGTACCCCACAGTCGGGGCAGCACCAGCGCTCGGGGATCTCGGCCCACGCCGTCCCGGCGGCGAACCCCTCGTGCTCGTCGCCCGCAGCGACCTCGTAGGTGTAGTCGCAGCCCGGGCACCTGGCGGCCAGCACCTCAGGCACGGCCCCCGGGAGCGCCTCGACGCGTGGCCGCGGCACGGACGGGGCTGGGGCGTCGTCCCCGGCGTACCGAGCCAGGATCTTCTCCCGCTTGCGCGGCGACAGGTTGGCCCGGGTCAGGTCACCGTCGAAGTGAGACAGCACCCGCGGGTCCATGACGCGCCGCCACACCGCCGGCACGATGGCCAGGACGATCATGCCGGCATATCCGGTGGGCAGCACCGGAGACTCCTTGTAGTCGCGCAGCGCCTGGTAGCGCCGCGTCGGGTTCGCGTGGTGGTCGCTGTGGCGTTGCAGGTGGTAGAGCAGCACGTTGGTGGCGATGTTGTTGGAGTTCCAGCTGTGGCTGGGATCCACGCGCTCGTAGCGCTGGCGCTCCCCGACGCCGACCTTCTGCCGGAGCATCCCGTAGTGCTCCATGTAGTTGACCACCTCGAGCAGCGAGATGCCGACCAGCGCCTGGAGCACCAGGTAGGGCAGCAGGCCGACCCCCAGCCAGGCCACCAGCCCGGCCCAGAGCCCCGCGGTCATCAGCCAGGCGTTGAGCACGTCGTTGCCCAGGCGGAAGGGGTGCTGCTTGCGGCGGGCGTACCGCCGCTTCTCCAGGCGCCAGGCCGACCTCACCGAGCCGAGGACGGTACGTGGCCAGAACTGGTAGAAGCTCTCGCCCATGCGGCTGCTGGCCGGGTCCTCCGGCGTCGCCACCCGCACGTGGTGGCCGCGGTTGTGCTCGATGTAGAAGTGGCCGTAGGCGACCTGCGCCAACGCGATCTTGGAGAGCCACCGCTCGTGCGACTCCTTCTTGTGACCCAGCTCGTGCGCGGTGTTGATGCCGATGCCACCGATGCACCCGATCGAGATCGCCAGCCCGATCCGGTCGACCGGCCCGAGCTCGGGCGCCCACCCGAGGGGGTCTCCGCGCATCAGCAGATACATCGCGAGCACGAAGGCCGTGTACTGGATGGGCAGGTAGAGGTAGGTGATCCACCGGTAGTACCGGTCGTTCTCCAGCGCCTCGATCACGTCGTCCGGCGGGTTGGAGCGGTCGAGCCCGGCGACCAGGTCGATGGCCGGGACGATGACCAGGATGACGATCGGACCCAGCCACAACCAGGCGCCCCACCCGGTCGCTCCGTAGCCGGCGTAGCCGACGAAGGCCAGGGACGGCACCACCAGCCCGATCAGCCAGAGGTACCGCTTGCGGTCGCGCCACTGCGCGGTGGACTCAGGGGTGACGGTGCTGCCGCTGGCCATGGCGACTCCTCAGCGCGCGGGGTGTAAACGGGGTTTACACCTCACGGTAGAGAAGACGCGAACGCGTGACAAGCGTCACAGCAGCCTCGGTCCGCTTCACTCCTCCGGCATCAGGATCCACAGCACCGGATAGATCAACAGCTGGCTGCCCGGCACCACCATCAGCAGCAGCACGAAGAGCAGCCGAGCCGTCCACGGGCCGAGGCCGAAGCGCTGGCCGAGACCGGCGCAGACACCGGCGATCACCTTGCGGTCACGAGGGCGGTAGAGCCCTCGCTGGCCGAAGCTTGCGCGGATGTTCGACATGGTTCCTCCTGGTGGGTTGTTCCACCAGCCTCCCTCGCAGCCGCGCGCCAGACCATCGGGATCGTCCCTGACTCGACCCGGGGATCGACTCAGAAGAGGCCCAGCATGAACACCGAGGCGCCCACTCCCACGAGGAAGCCCACCAGCCCGGTGACCGGACGCTTCAGCCACAGGGTCAGCGCCAGGGCGGCGACGGGCACCCCGATGACGTACAGGCCGAGGATGGTGACGGTGGTGCCGGAGCCGCCGAGGACGCCGAAGGTGGTGCCGGAGCCATAACCAGGCGCCGTGAGGAGCAGCACGATGAAGCCCGGCAGCATGACCCATCCCGCGACGAGTGTGCCGACGGCGACGACCAACGTACGAATGGCTCCGCGCAACCGCGAGCTCCCCCCGTTCGTCATGTCGACGACCCTAGGGCCACCGCGCTCCCCCGTCACGCTTCTGGTCGAGCCCACGACGCGACCGCGCTACCCTCGCCCCCATGCTGATCTCGCTCGGTGACCACGCCCCCGCCATCGACGACACCGCCTGGGTCGCCCCCACCGCCACGCTGATCGGCCGCGTACGCCTGGCCGAGGGCGCCTCGGTCTTCTACGGCGCCGTGCTGCGCGCCGACAACGAGCCGATCACCATCGGCAAGGGAGCCAACGTGCAGGACAACTGCGTCTTCCACGTCGACCCGGGCAAGCCCGTGACACTCGGGGAGGGCGTCTCGGTGGGCCACGGCGCGGTCGTGCACGGTGCCACCATCGGCAACCACGTCCTGGTCGGCATGAGCGCCACCGTGATGAACGGCGCCGTGATCGGCGACGAGGTGCTCATCGCCGCCGGCGCGCTGGTCACCGAGGGCATGGAGGTGCCCCCGCGTACGTTGGTCGCGGGCGTCCCCGCGAAGGTCCGCCGCGAGCTGACCGACGACGAGGTCGCCAAGCTGCACCGCAACGCCGCCGTCTACGAGACGCACCGCGAGACCCACCGCGGCGCCACGGTCATCGGCTGACAGGGCGAGCACCGCGGGTCTACGGTGAACCCATGGTCAGGACTCCGGGCGAGAGGTACAGCCAGCTCCCGACCGCTCCGGCTCTCGACGACACCGTCACGAGTGTCGAGAGCGGCCACTCGCCCGAGCCCGACGACGTACGCAACGTCGCCCAGCACGAGGCGCTGCACGACGACTGACGGCGCTTGCTGACGGCGCTGAGGTGAAAACTCGCGCACAGGTGTGAAGGTTCGGTGCACGAACCGCCTTGGACTGCCGTCCGGACCTACGGTCGAGGCGACCGGAGGAGAAGCCGATGACACCTGTCCCGCCGCCCGACCGACTGCTGCCCCACTCACCCGCCCCACCTCGCCGGTGGCGCACTGGCGCGGTCGTCGCCGTCACCCTCGTGGCCGGCCTCGTCCTCAGCTCAGCCACCCTGTGGGCTGGTGCCATCGGAGCGCGAGCCCTGGTTCACGAAGTCATGGTGGGTGGGAGCAATGTCAAAGGTGACCCCCGTGTCTGGTTTGAGGAACGCCGGGACGAGTTCGACGAGGCAGCGGTGTGGGCGCAGACCCACTGCTGCCTCGACGCCTACTACGGGGACGCTCTGCCGGACTCCCTCGACCACCTCACCGCGAACGGCCTCGTCGCGAAGGAGGACGACCCGACGGGAGAGCCCGAGGCGTTCTTCTTCGTGCAGTGGTTCGGCATCCCGGACGACGCCGGCGGCTACTGGTGGTCACCCCGCGCCTCCCCGTCGGGCCAGGACATGTTCGGCATGGCCTGCCTCAAGCCCGTCGACCTCGGCGGCGGGTGGTGGATGTGCGGCATGTGAGGCGGCGTCACCACTGCGGTCAGAAGCGTCGGCGGCACCGGGCAGACTGCTGCCGTGACCGACGACGACCTCCTCGCCCTGCTCGACGCCACCCTGGGCGAGACCCTCACCCCGGCAGGCTTCTCGGCCGCCCAGGGCGGGTGGGACGGCGTCACGTTCTTCGCCCCGCAGCGCGCCTTCGGCGAGCAGTTCCCCTGGCTGCCACAGGCCAGCCCTGAGGAGTGGCAGCGCGGCCACTCCACCGACCTCACCATCGACTTCGACCAGACCACGGGACTCATCGCCCGCATCGACCTCGAGGGCCGGTCCCTGCCCTCCACGGTGTACGCGGTCGGCGCGGGCGCACTCTCTGCCGAGCTCAAGACGGCGTACGCGCGTCCCCTCGCCGAGTGCCTGCCGGTGGTGGCGGAGGCGTTGGAGACGATCTTCCGCGAGCCCGACCCGGCCCCCGCGGAGCCGGAGCCTGCCGAGGAGCCGTACGACGGCGGCCCGGTCGACGACTACGCGTAGAGCTCGAGCCAGTCGCCGTCGTTCACGACCGACTCAGGCGTCTTCACGTTCGGGCTGTGCTCCATGAGCATGACGGCGACGTCGTCACCGAGCTCGTGGGCCGAGGAGTGATCACGCACGCACTCCAGCAGGCGCGTCAACGCGAGCTCGAGCGAGGGATCGGTCAGCACGTCCGCGTGACGACCGAGGTCGAAGAACTCCCCGCGGCGGTCACGCGCCTCGGTGACGCCGTCGGTGTAGAGCAGCAGGCGGTCGCCGGGCTCCCAGGTGAACTCGTGGGTGGCGAAGAAGAGCCCCAGCCCCAGGGGGAGGTCGGCGTCGCGCTCCACGAACTCCGACGAGCCGTCGGCCCGCACCAGCAGGGGCGCCGGGTGACCGGCGTTGACCATGCGGACCCGGCCGGCTTCGGTGGTGTCGAGCAGGAGGGCGGTGACGAACTCCTCGTCGCTGAAGAACGGCTGCAGGTAGCGGCTCATCTCCACCGCCACCGTCTCCAGCTCCTGCTCGATGGCAGCCGCCTGGCGGAAGGCACGGATGACGCGCGCTGACTGCTCGACCGCCTCGATCCCCTTGCCACGGACGTCGCCGATCAGGAAGCGGATGTGGGTGCTCGAGTGGTAGCAGTCGTAGAGGTCGCCGCCGATCACGGTGTCCGTGGTGCCGGACTCGTAACGGACCGCCACCCCCGTGCGACCGACGGTCGACGGAACGACCGGAAGGACCGCGTACTGCGCGACCTCTGCGAGCACCTTGAGCGCGCCCAGACGTGCGGCCGACCGACGGCGCACCCAGGCGATGCTCACCGCCACGGCGCTCATCAGCGCGACGTCGACGACGCGCACCACGTGCTGGGCGTCCCAGGCGTTGTCGTTCCACCTGTCGGAGACGAGCGCGAGAAGCGTGGCGGTGAGGGCCAGGTAGGTGGTGTGGCGGGTGCGCAGTGCGATGCTCCCGATCACGGGCGCGAGCGCGAAGAGCGGCGAGAGGGCCACCTCGAAGACGAGGTCGGCCGCCAGGAGCAGTCCCATCAGGGCCACGGCGACGCGCCCCAGCACCACTCTCTGTTCAGGAGTCATCTCCGCCGTCCTTCCGCGCGGAGCGAAGCCGCTAGCGAGAAAGCCAAACCTAACGTACGTCAGGCAGTGGCGCCCGCGTTTGGGACCTGCGGTTCAGGCAAGTCATCGCCCTGGTCCTCGGGGGTGACGTGGCGAGTCGCCACGAGCAGGACGATGACTCCCACCAGGGCAGCGAGCACCGAGGCCGCGATGATGCCCACCTTGGCCGCGTCGGTGAGCAGCACGGCACCCGGGAACGAGAGGCTCGCGATGAAGATCGAGACGGTGAAGCCGACACCTGCCACGGCCCCCAGACCGACCACCATCGGCCAGGTCGTCCCCTCGGGCAGGCGGCCCACCCCCAGCTTCACCGCGAGCACGGTGAAGAGCAGGATGCCGAGCGGCTTGCCGACCACCAGGCCGACGATGATGCCCAGACCCACCTCGGAGGTGAGGGCCTTCCCGAGGCCGTCCAGACTCAACGCGACGCCGGCGTTGGCGAGGGCGAAGAGCGGCAGCACGACGTAGGCCGACAGCGGGTGCAGCCGCGACTGGAGCAGCTCGACGGTCGGCACGGATCCGTCGAGCAGGAAGCGCAGGCGCGCGATCTCCTCGGGGTCGAGGTGGTCGTCGCGCAACGTCTCGACCGCGTAGCGACGCGCCACCTCCTCCTTGAGCAACGGCATCGCCGGCGTCAGCAGGCCGATCGCCACGCCGGCCAGCGTCGCGTGCACCCCGGAGGAGAGCAGGGCAAGCCAGACGCCGACGCCCACGACGACGTACGCCCAGCGGTTCCACACGCGCATCACGCGCATCGCGACCATCACCAGGAGTCCGGCGATGGCCAGCGCCAGGGCTGGCAGGGAGAGGTCTGAGGTGTAGAAGACGGCGATCACCAAGATCGCGCCGATGTCGTCGACCACCGCCAGCGTCAGCAGGAAGAGGCGCGCGGGCCCGGGGATGCGGCGGCCCAGGACGCCCAGCACGCCGACCGCGAAGGCGATGTCGGTCGCCATCGGGATGCCCCAGCCGGCGCTGCCGTCACCCCCGGCGTTGATCGCTGCGTAGATCCCCGCCGGGACCAGCATGCCGCCCACCGCAGCGATCATCGGCAGGGCCGCGCTGCGCGGGTCACGCAGGTCGCCCTGCACGAGCTCGTACTTGATCTCCAGGCCGACGACGAAGAAGAAGATCACCATCAACGCGTCGTTGACCCAGTGCTGCAACGACTCGCTCAGCGTCCACGACCCGATCTCGATGGTGATCGGGGTGTGCCAGAACGTGTCGTAGGAGTGGGAGGCGTTGGCCCACACGAGCGCGGCGACCGTGGCCAGGAGCAGCAGGATCGAACCGGCCGCCTCGATGCGCATGAACTCCTGCACCGGGCGGGCGACCAGACGGGCCAGCGGTCTCTCGCTGCGGCTCCAGGTCGGGCCGCGGGACCACACTTCGTTGGGGTCGCGCCACTTCTGCTGCGGGCTGGACGGGCTCACATCTCTCCTCGGAGTCGGTCATGCATCACCGCGCCCCACCGGCGCGAGCCGACCAGACTTCCCGGCGCTCCGATCGCCACACTACCAACGGGCCGTGCGCGACGATCCCCGCGTTCTGTAGGGTGCGACACATGGCAACCGAACCGGTCCAGGACACCGACCCCACCATCGGCCGTCTGATCAGCGACGCAAGTCGCGACTTCTCCTCGCTGATCCACCAGGAGATCGAGCTCGCGAAGTCCGAGCTCAAGGTCTCGGTGAAGGCGGGCGGGACGGGCATCGGCCTCTTCGCCGGCGCCGCCTTCATGGGCCTGATGTTCCTGGTCCTGCTGTCGGTGACCATCGCGTTCTTCATCAACTGGAACGGCGAGGGCCTGGCCCTGCACTGGGCCTTCCTGATCGTGACCGCCTTCTACCTCGTCGTCGCGGGCATCCTGGCGCTCGTCGGACTGCGGAAGGTCAAGAAGGTCAAGGCGCCCGAGCGTGCGATCCGTCAGGCGCAGGAGACGGGCCAGCTGCTCAAGCGCTGACAGCGCTCGAGGGGTCGGCCGGTTGGTCGACCCGTCAGGACCTGCTCGTCCGACTGTCCGGGCGTCAGCCCGCGCAGGGCCCGGTGTCCACGGCCGCCTTCGCGGTGAGCCCGATCGCGGCCGACTCCTGCACCTGCTGCGCGGTGAGCGCGTAGCCGGTCTGCGAGTCGGTCACGGACGCGGCGAAGACCATGCCCACCACGTCACCGTCGGTGTCGACGACCGGGCCGCCGGAGTTGCCGGGACGCACCAGTGCGCGCAGCGACAGGACCTCGCGGATGACGGTGCCGTCGCCGTAGATGTCGGGCGAGCGCAGGCGCTGGGTCGCACGGACGCGACCGGACTGCACGTTGTACGGCCCGTCCTGCGGGTAGCCGAGGATGGCCACCGGCTCCTTGTCCTTGACCCCGTCGGCGAAGTCCAGGGTGGGGATCCCGCGGGCGGAGAGCGCCAGCACGGCCACGTCGAGGTCAGCGTCGTAGAGCACGACCTTGGCCTCCACCCGGTCGCCGTCGATCTCGACCTCCGGCTCGTCGACGCCCGCGACGACGTGGGCGTTGGTCATCAGGCGACCCGGCGCGTAGAGGAAGCCGGTGCCCTCGACGCCGCGACCGCACTCGTTGGCGCCGTAGACCTTGAAGGTGCTGGCCTCGGCCGCCTTGACCTCGGGGTCGTTGAGCGTGCGGGGATCGCCCTCGGGGACCGCGACGATCCGCTCCGGGGCGAAGGGCTCGAGGTAGCGCGGGAAGAAGCTCGAGCCCACCACGTTGTTGAAGCCGTTCAGAGCCGAGGTCACCCGGTCGGGCAGCAGCTGGTCGAGCTTCGCGAGGACGAGCGAGGAGCGTACGGCCGGGGTCACCGTCGAGAGCTTCGACCCGGAGACCGCCACACCCAGCACCCACGCCACCAGCAGCACGGCTGCTGCCGACAACGCTGCGCCGCCGACCGCGTCGAGCGCCCGGACCGGCTGCCAGGTGATCCGGTCACGGATCTTGGCGCCCGCCCACTGCAGCAGGCCCTGGCCGATGGAAGCCGACAGGATCACGATCAGCAGGGCGCCGAGCGAGACCCACAGCGACGGCTCGGCGTCGCCCAGCACGACGGGCGCCAACCAGACCCCGAAGAAGCCACCGGCCAGCAGTCCGACGGTCGCGAAGGCCCCGGTCACGAAGCCCTGCCAGTAGCCGGAGAGTGCGTAGACGCAGGCGACAACCACCAACACCCAGTCGAGGATGTTCACCAGTTCTACTCCTGCAGCTTCGTGTTGGGGGCGAGGTCCGCCTGGCCAGGAGCATTACCTTGCAACATCAACGGTGGCAGGTCGCGCACCAGGGACTTGTCCCACGGCTTCGTCCACCCGACGTAGTCGAAGAGTCGCGCGATGATCCCGGCGGTGAAGCCCCACAGGATGACGTCCTTCTGCGCGCCCACGGAAAAGCCCGGCCCGACCCATCCCGAGGGGTGACGCACGTTGAACCGGTGCGCCGGGTCGAGCAGCTGGGCGATCGACTCGTGGTGGATCGCGTGCACCTCGTCGGGGCTCGCCACGTGCACGTGCCCGCGGTCGCGCCAGTAGCCCAGCACGGGGGTCACCACGTAGTTGGCAGGCGGCAGCCAGAGGTCGGGCAGCTGCCCGAAGACGTCGATCTCGCCGGAGACCAGCCCGATCTCCTCGTACGCCTCCCGCAGCGCCGCCTCGACGACCGACTCGCCCTCGTCGATGCCGCCGCCGGGGAAGGAGACCTGCCCCGGCTGGGTACGCATGTGGTGGGCGCGCTCGGTGAGAAGCACCTCGGGCTCGCCGCTCTGCGACTCCGCGAAGAGCACCAGCACCGCGCCATGGCGTGCGTCGACGTCCGGGGGCGGCGCGAAGCGGGTCAGGTGGTCGACGGTGATCGTCCCCGCGGCCTCCACCACCGGGCGCAGCCACTCGGGGAAGTGGTCCGGGCCCTGCTGCACGACGTCGCTCACGTGGCGGCCTCCAGGTCGAGGTGACGCTCGACGATCTCCTCGAGCTCGGCGAGGTCGTCGAAGAGCTGCATCTCCACGCCGACGAGGTCGCCGTCGGCGTCGACGAAGGCGAGGAACGGCAACCCAGGTACGCGTGGCATCGGGTCGCGCCCGTCCAGCTCGCCGTCGAGGTCGACGACCATCGGGTAGGTCGCCCCGACCTCGGCGACGAACTTCTCGGCCTTCTTGCTCTGCGCGTCCTGGTAGTCGACGCCGAGCACGTCCACGCGTCCCTCGTACTTCTTCGAGAACTCCTCGAGGATCGGCATCTCCTTGCGGCACGGGGTGCACCACGACGCCCAGAGGCTGACCACGGTCGGGGAGTCCAGGTCGGCCAGGTCGACGGACGGTTGCCCCGCGAAGCCGGGCAGCGTCAGGTCGGGCATGGGAGCGGGCAGCGACGACGACGTGCTCTCCCCGTCGACTCCGCCGGGCGTGCAGCCCGTCAGGGTGAGCGCGGTCAGGACGGCGACGAGCGCGACCATGCGGGCGCGCAGCCGCGGCGTACGCCGGGCAGGACGCGTCATGCCGGCCCCTGCGTGCGTACGAGCTTCTCGGCCTCGACCGGATCCGTGGGCCCTTCGCCGTACGACGGGCACCAGCGCGCCACCGGGCACGCGCCACAGGCGGGCTTCTTGGCGTGGCAGCGGCGGCGGCCGTGCCAGATGACGTGGTGGGACAGCATCGTCCAGTCCTTCTTCTCGAACAGGTCCCCCACCGCGAACTCGACCTTCACCGGGTCGGTCTCGGTCGTCCACCCGAAACGGCGCACGAGGCGGCCGAAGTGGGTGTCGACGGTGATGCCGGGGACGCCGAAGGCATTGCCGAGCACGACGTTGGCGGTCTTGCGCCCCACGCCCGGAAGCGTCACCAGGTCGTCGAGCCGGCCGGGGACCTCACCGTCGTAGTTCTCCACCAGGGCGGCCGAGAGCTTCAGCAGCGACGTCGTCTTCTGCCGGAAGAAGCCCAACGGCCCGACGAGCTCCTCCAGGTGCTCGCGCGGAGCCGCGGCCATGGCTCGCGCGTCGGGGTAGGCCGCGAAGAGGGCGGGCCGTGCGGCGTTGACGCGGCGGTCCGTGGTCTGGGCGGAGAGCACCGTGACGACCAGGAGCTGGAAGGCGTCGTCGAAGTCGAGCTCGCAGTGGGCGTCGGGGTAGGTCTCGGCGAGCACGCGGTTGACCTTGCGCGCGCGGCGTACCAAGGAGGTGTCGGGCGAGGTGGGGGCGGGCAGTGCTGGCACGTCGGTCAGCCTACGGTGGCGACCCGACAAGTCGGCCGTGACGGCGCGGGGCCACGGTGGACGGCCTGCGGAACCACTTCGGGGCTAACGTTCGTACGACGTTCCGGGCCCCAATGTGGGCGTGTGAGGTATACCACTGGTTAGGATGAGGTGCACCCGGGGACTCGGGAGCCGCTACGACTGGAGGATCCGTGGACAACGACGTGCTTCGACAGGCACCGCTTTTCAGTGCGCTGGACGACGAAGCCGCCACCGCGCTCAGCAACTCGATGGCCGAGACGAAGCTGCGACGCGGCGACGTGCTCTTCCACGAGGGCGACTCCGGTGACCGGCTCTACGTGGTGCTCGACGGCAAGGTGAAGCTCGGACGCTCCGCCGCCGACGGGCGCGAGAACCTCCTCGCCGTGATGGGCCCCGGACAGATGTTCGGCGAGCTCTCCCTCTTCGACCCGGGTCCGCGATCGGCCACCGTCACCGCGGTCACCGACGCCTCCTTCGCCTCGCTGTCGCACGAGGACCTGCTGCGCTGGCTCGACGGCCGCCCCACGGTGGCCCGCAGCCTCCTCGGCCAGCTGGCCTCCCGCCTGCGCAAGTCCAACGACGTCGTGGCCGACCTGGTCTTCTCCGACGTCCCGGGCCGTGTCGCCAAGGCGCTCCTCGACCTGGCCGACCGCTTCGGCCGCTCCGCCGACGACGGCGTCCACGTGCACCACGACCTCACCCAGGAGGAGCTCGCCCAGCTGGTCGGCGCCTCCCGCGAGACGGTCAACAAGGCGCTCGCCGACTTCGCCTCGCGCGGCTGGATCCGCCTGGAGCCCCGCTCCGTGGTGATCATGGACATCGAGCGACTGGGCAAGCGCGCGCGCTGAATCTCTGCTTGACGTGAAGGGCGAGGGTCTTCCCTCGCCCTTCACTCATTTGTCCGAGAGCGTGCCGAGTCACGGAGTTCGGCGCTCCGGCAGCGCTCCGTCTGAAATAGTCGTGCCCCGGTGCCACCCGCACCGACCCTCGGCGTCGTCTGACCTGGTGAGGGACCGCCACGGGGCTGTCCACGTGGTCACGGGGAAGGGGTCGAGGGTGCTGACTGCTGACGAAGCCGGGTTCGCCGAGTTCGTGGCGACCCGCGGACGCGCGTTGCAGCGCGTCGCCTTCCTCCTCACCGGCGACCACCACACCGCCGAGGACCTCGTCCAGACGGCGCTCCTGGAGGCCGCGAGGCGCTGGACCAGGATCCACACCTCCCCCGAGGCGTACGTCCGCCGCTCCATCTTCACCGCCAACGTGTCGCGGTGGCGGCGCAAGCGCTTCACCGAGTCCGAGCTGGTCTTCGACCGCGAGGCGCCGGCGGCGCACGACACCGACGTACGCCTGACGCTGGCCGACGCCCTCGACCAGCTCACCACGAAGCAGCGGGCTGTCATCGTCCTGCGCTACTACGAGGACCTCACCGAGGTGCAGGCCGCCGCGGTCCTGGGGATCTCCGTCAGCACGGTGAAGTCCACCCACCGCCACGCCCTGACCCGTCTGCGTGAGCGCTCCCCCGAACTCTCCGAGCTGATCGGGAGGACGTCATGACCCACCACGACACCCTCGAGCACCAACTCCGCGTGGCCCTTCACGACATGGCCGACCGCTACGAGCCCGCACCCCTGCCCCGCGACCTGTGGCAGCGGGGCCGCGCCTCGCAGCCCCGTCCCGTACGCCTGGAGCTGGTCGCCGCGACGATCGTACTGGTCGCGCTGCTGGCCTCGATGGTGGCGCTCACCCACCCCGGCGCGGTGCTGCACCCGGCCGACGTCCCTGAGGGCGGCGCACTGCCGACCGACGTCTGGCTGCCCGACGAGTTCGCGGACCGACGCCGCGAACCGCTCAGCGACGAGGGAGCCGCATCGCTGGCCACCATGCTCGACGACACCTCCGCCCTGCTCGTCGACGCCGAGACCGGCGAGCACCGGGTCCGGGAGCTCGTCGACGTGGCAGCGACTGGCCGCACCCGCCCGTGGCTGGCGCTCGCCCCCGACGGCACCCGCCTGGCCCACCCGTTCCGCTCCGACGTCTCGGGCCGCCAGGAGACCAAGGCGGGGGTGGCGATCAACAGCCTCGTCGACGGCGGCGCGGTGCTGCGCGAGCTCAGCAACGCCGACGGACTCCCGATCGCCGTCCAGTCGATGCAGTGGTCACCCGACGGTACATGGCTGGCATGGACCGGGGCCGCCCTGCAGCCCGCCGAGGGCTGGGCCTCCGAGGCTCCCTGGATCGGCGTCATGGACCTTGAGGCCGATCGCGTACGCCAGTGGCAGCTGCCCACGGGCAACGCCTGGGGCAACGCCGTCGCGGTGGCCGACGACGGCACCGTGGTCGTCACCTCCGGCACCTCGCTCTGGCAGCTCGGACCGGAGGTCCGCAGCGGCGTGCTGACGCGCGGCGACGCACGTCGCCTCCCGGGGGACGGGGGTGACGACCAGGGCGGCATCGCGGTCGACGCAGCCGGGACCGTGCTCTCCACGATCCTGCAGGAGAGCGGCGAGGACGTCCTGCGCTCCCGCGACATCGACCTGACCGCTGACCCGCTCACGGCGCGCTACCGGACCTGGATCGCCAGCGACCAGCAGATGGCTCTGTGGATGATGATCCTGGGGCGCACCCCCGACAACGCGCTGCTCGCCCTAGACGACGGGGGTCTCCCGCGCCTGCAGCGCTCGGCCGACGGTGGGGACGCCGAAGTCATCACGCAGCTCCACTCCGAGGACGGCAACTACTGGCAGGACCGCCAGGTCACGGTCGCCGTCGGGCTCGGCGACACCCCACCCGTCACCTTCACCAAGCCGGCGTGGGCGCGCGACACGCTCCGCTGGTTCACGGTCGGCCTGGTCGTGGTCCTGGTCCTGTTCGCCGGGCTGCTCTTCCTGCACCGCCGCCGCAGCCGGGACGGAAGGGGCCCTGCGGCCGAGGTGGTCGGCGCGGCGCCGGTCGGTGGGCGTACGACGCGAGTGCTCCGCTCGCTGAAGGGGTGGGCGCGCGCGGTGCTGCTCGTCGCTGTCGGTCTGGTGGCCGCGGTCTGGCTCCGCGCCGCGGCCCTGCCCGGCTGGCTCTGGATCGCGATCGTCATCGCGGTGGCGGGGCTCTTCGCCGCTGTACGGCTCCGACGCGCGGGCCGTCGAGTCCTCGGGGGTCTCGGTCTCTCCCCGGCTCTGACCCTGGTCCTGGTCCTGGTCCTGCTCTACGCCTCCCAGCCCGTGTGGCCCGCCCTTTCCGACACGCCCGAGGGAGGACCCGCGCTACCCCGGGTCGCCCACGTCCCGGCGTACGACGACGCCGCCCGCGACGGCGTCGCGACTCCCGTGGACGAGGTGGACGTCGACCGAGCCTCGGCCCTGGTGAGCCCCTACGCCGAGGGCGACGCCCACGTCGTCCTGGTCGACGCCGACACCGGACGCCACCACCTCGTCGACCTGCCCGGCTCCCACATCTTCGGCATGGACGCCGGGACCACACCGTTCGTGCTGAGCCACGACGGCCGTCGCCTGGCGTGGGCCTACGCCGACTTCGAGACCGACGAGGCCGGCATCGCGCTCTTCACCTTGGGAGGCATGGAGATCTCCCGGCTCCCCCTGGTCGGACGCAACGGCGCCCCTGTCCGCGTCGACCAGCTCTCGTGGTCGCCCGACGCGAGCCACCTGGTCTGGTGGGGTGACGAGGCCGCCTGGTGGAACGACGCCAACTCGACGTTCACCGGCCCGATGCGTACGTACGGCGTCACCGCCACCGACGACCTCGACCCGACCTTCCGGACCGTCCGCGGCGACTACGAGTCACCGGGGGCGGTGGCGGTGGACGACACCGGCACCGGACGTCTCCTCGTCGGGAGACGACTCCTCACGTTCACCGCAGAAGAGGACGACGACGAGCCCGCACCGCGGCCGGTCAGCGAGCGCGCACTCCCGTGGTCGAGCGGAGCGGTCTCGGCCGACGGGAGCACGTTGGCGCTCGGCGTCAACGGAGGCGTGGGACGAGATGACCTGGTTACCGGACTGCGGACCCTCGACCTGACGGACCCCGAGGCCAGCGTCGTCCTGCATCCCTGGGACGCTCCCCGGGACGGCGACCGCGTCGACGTGCTCGGGTTCTCCCCCGGTGGCTCACCCGTGGTGGCACACACCTCCTGGAACGCCGAGCGCGCTCCCGAGATCGTCGTCGTGGACAGCGCTGAGGGGCGGATGGTCAGCACGGTGAGCGAGGATGCGATCACCACCTTCACGGTCGCGAGCGACCTCGCCGAGCGTCCGACGCTCGACGTCAGCGAGCCGCGCTGGCCGGTCAGCGACGAACGCTGGACCGTGATCGGTCTGCTGGCTGCACTACTGGCGTTTCAGGTGAGCCTCACCTGGTGGCGACGCAGGCGACGACCCAGCAGCGACTGTTCGGTCGACGGCGCCGCCCGGCCTCACATGTGACCGGTCTCGAGGAACCTCTGGTGCCAGCTCAACGCCTCGTCGAGCAGGTGCGGGGTGTGCAGGGCGTTGGGGCGCGCGGCCTCGGCCCGCTCGACGTAGTCACGCAGCGCGTCGCGGTAGTCGGGGTGCGCAGCGTTCTCGATGATCGCTCGGGCCCGCTTACGCGGAGAGAGGCCACGCAGGTCGGCCAGGCCCTGCTCGGTGACGATGACCATGACGTCGTGCTCGGTGTGGTCGACGTGACTGACCATCGGCACGATCGCGGAGATCGCCCCGCCCTTGGCCGTCGACGGGGAGACGAAGAAGTTGAGGTAGGCGTTGCGGGCGAAGTCACCCGAGCCGCCGATGCCGTTCATGATGCTCGAACCCATGACGTGGGTGGAGTTCACGTTGCCGTAGATGTCGGCCTCGATCATCCCGTTCATGCAGATCAGCCCGAGGCGACGGATCAGCTCCGGGTGGTTGGAGATCTCCTCGGTGCGCAGCAGGATCTTGCCCTTGTAGTCAGCGATGTTGTCCATGAAGCGCTTGACGCCTGCGTCGGAGAGCCCGAACGAGGTCGCCGAGGCGAAGTCGAGCGTGCCGTCGTCGAGCAGGTCGAGCATGCCGTCCTGAAGCACCTCGGTGAAGGCGGCCAGCCCTGAGAAGGTGCTGCGGCTCAGCCCCGCGAGCACCGCGTTGGCGACGTTGCCCACGCCCGACTGGATGGGCAGCAGCTCCTTGGGCATCCGGTCGGCGGCAACCTCGGCCTGCAGGAAGTCGACCAGGTGCTCGGCGATCTTGATCGACGTCTCGTCGAGCGGGGAGAACGCGGCGTTGCGGTCCGGGGAGTGGGTCTCGACCACGGCGACCACCTTGCGGGGGTCGACGCGCAGGTACTGGTCGCCGATCCGCTGCGTGGGGTCGGTCAGCTCGATCGGCTGACGGTAGGGCGGCAGCGCCGTGCCGTAGTAGACGTCGTGGAAGCCCTCGAGCTCGCGGGGCTGCCAGTGGTTGACCTCGAGGATCACCTTGTCGGCCTGGTCGAGCCAGGTCTTGTTGTTGCCCACCGACGAGCTCGGCACCAGCCTGCCGTCGGGCAGGATCGCGGTCACCTCGACCACGGCGACGTCGAGGTTGCCGTAGAAGCCGAACCACATGTGCTGCGCCGAGTGGCTCAGGTGCACGTCGAGGTACTCCACCTCGCCGGAGTTGATCTCGCGTCGCAGCGTCGGGTCGGAGTTGTAGGGCAGGCGCCGACCGATCGCGTGTGCCTCCGCCAGGACGCCGTCGGCGTCCGGCGCGGTGGAGGCGCCGGTCCACAGGTCGATCCGGAACTCCTCGCCGCGGGCCCGAGCCGCGCGTACGCGGTCGGCCAGCGCCCTCGGCACTGCCTTGGGATAGCCGGCGCCGGTGAAACCACTCATGCCGACCCGGTCACCGGGTCGAATGTGGGCGACCGCCTCCTCTGCGGAGACGACCTTCGTGCCGAGGACGGGGCAAGTGATCCGAGCGTTCACCTCACCATCATCCCACTGGTCCAGCCCGGGGGCCTCGCCGGTCAGCGTTGCCGGGCGAGGTACGCGAGCTGCGCGCGCACCGACAGCTCCGCCGCGCCCCACAGCACCGGGTCGACGTCGCGGTAGACCTGCTCGACGACCGTACGCGGCGTGAGGGTCGCTCCACTGCCGGGCGCGAGGTCGAGCTCGGTCAGCGCCTCGGCCAACGTGTCGCGCTGGGCGAGGTCGAGGACGGCCTGCTCCACCTGCGCGAGCCGGTCGCGGCGATGGGCGATGTAGAAGTCCAGGGCGCCCAGTGCGTCGTCGATGACCGGCCCGTGGCCGGGCAGGATGCGGGTCGCCTCCTGGTTCTCCGCCAGGGCGTGGAGCCGGTCGAGCGAGTCGAAGTAGGCGCCCAGCTGTCCGTCCGGGTGGGCGACCACGGTCGTACCGCGGCCGAGCACCGTGTCGCCGGTCAGCACGGCACCGTCACCGGGGAGCACGAAGGAGAGGGAGTCGGCCGTGTGGCCGGGCGTACCAACGACGTGCACCTCCAACCCGTCGACCGCGACGACGTCGCCGTCACCGAGACCCTCGGAACCCAGGCGGTGCGCCGGGTCGAGGGCGCGGACGCCGCAGCCCATGCGCTCGGCGAACTCCTTGGCGGCCTCGGAGTGGTCGAGGTGGTGGTGCGTCAGCAGCACGACGCCGACCTCGCCGGCCAGATCGGCCACTGCGTCGAGGTGGCTCAGGATCGAGGGACCCGGGTCGACGACGACGCTGCGTCGTGCGCCGGGCTCGCGCAGCACCCAGGTGTTGGTGCCGTCGAGGGTCATCAGGTTGGGGTTGGGAGCGAGCACGCAGTGCGCCCGCTCGCCGAACGATCCGCCGCCCCAGGGCTGGCTCACGACAACCCGCTCCGGGTGACCAGCGAGTCCCAGTCCGGGTGCTGGGTGAGGCCGAACTCGCCGTCGGCCTCCTCGGTGACCCGGGGCATGAACATCTCGAGCCGTCGGGTGGAGGCGTCAGCCAGCACCTCGGCGGGGGTCGCGTGCAGCGAGACGTCGAGGCAGCTCTGGAAGGTGGGCGGGAGCATGATGACCCGCCCGGCCAGCGCCTCGTCGAAGGCCGAGCGCGCCGTACGCCACTCGACCGCGGACGCCTCGGAGGAGATGTCACGGGTGACCTGCCCCTCGGGCAGCAGCGCCACGAAGAACCAGGTGCGGTAGCGGCGCGGTTCGAAGTCAGGCGTGAGCCAGGCGCTCCACGCGCCGAGCAGGTCGCTGCGCAGCACCAACCCCCGGCGCAGCAGGAAGTCGTGGAAGCTCAGGTCGCGCGCCTCCAGGGCCACGCGGTCGGCCTCCCAGTCGTCACCCGTCGTGTCGGCCACGACCGAGTCGGCGTCAGGACCGGCGAGCAGGACGCCGGACTCCTCGAACGTCTCACGGACCGCGGCACAGACCAACGACCGCGCCAGCGACTCGTCGGTGCCGAGGATCTCGGCCCACTCCGACGGGCTGGGACCGGCCCACGCAACCGCGGGGTCGTCGTCGGTCGGGTCGACGCCACCGCCGGGGAAGACCCACATGCCCCCGGCGAACGCCATCGACTGCTGACGGCGCATCAGGTAGACCTCGGGGCCCTCACCGGGCACCGAGCCCTCGCGCAGCAGCAGCACGGTGGCGGCGTTGCGCGGCTCGGCCGGGATGGCCTCACCCGAGGCGAAGGCTCGGCTCTGCTCCACCAGGTGGGGCGGGAGGGCGAGTCGACGCACTCAGACCTCGACCATGATCTCGACCTCGACGGGCACGTCGAGCGGGAGCGCCGAGACGCCCACGGCGGAGCGCGCGTGGATGCCGGCGTTACCGAAGACCTTCCCGAGCAGCTCGGAGGCGCCGTTGGCGACCTGCGGCTGGCCGGTGAAGTCGGGCGTCGAGGCGACGAAGACGACGACCTTGACGACGCGCTTCACCAGCGCGAGGTCGCCGATCTCGGCCTTCACCGCGGCGATGGCGTTGAGCGTGCACTGCTGCGCGCACTCGACGGCCTGCTCGGAGGTGACCGTGTCGCCGACCTTGCCGGTGAAGATCGGGACGCCGCCGCGGACCGGGATCTGGCCCGAGGTCAGCACGAGGTTGCCGGTGCGCACCGCGGGGACGTACGCCGCGACGGGCTTGGCCACCTCGGGAACTGCGAGACCGAGCTCGGCGAGCCGCTCCTCGGGGTGCGTCATCAGTCGTCCAGGGGGCGCTTCAGGAAGGCGACGAGGCCACCCTGGGCGTTGGTGTGGATGGCGACGAGCTCCCACCCGTCGGCACCGAAGTTGTTGAGCATGAGCGCTTCGTTGTGGAGCGGAATGGGCGCCACCTGGTACTGCCACTTCGTCTTCGCCTGAGTCATGGGCAGACCCTATCCCGCAGGAGCGACGCCGTCAGCGAGCGCTGCGCCTGCCGACGCAAGCTCAGGCCCGGCCCGTCACGCTGCCTCCTCAGGAGGCAAGGCTGTACCTCAAGCCACCTTCCAATGTGACGCAGATCGTATATCTTCTACACATGGCCTTCAGCACAATCACGAACCTCGACGTCGCCGCTCACCAGAAGAAGAGCGCCGAGCTCAAGGCTCGCCTGCACAGCAGCGAGTCCACCACCTACGTCACCGGCCCCACGGGCAACGGCAACGGTGAAGTCGTCCTGCTCCTGGGCGGCACCGGCTACATCGGCCGCGCCGTCGTTCCCGAGCTGGTCAAGCGTGGGTACAAGCCGGTCGTCCTGGCCCGCTCGGAGTCCGCGAAGGGCGAGGCGGAGTTCGAGGGCGCGGACGTCGTCATCGGCGACCCGACCCGCCTGGGCGACGTGCAGCGCGCCGTCACCCAGACCAGCCCGCAGGTGGTCATCTCGCTGCTCTCCGGCCGTCGCCCCAATGACGCCGAGGAGTGCCGTCAGGTCGACCACGAGGCGATCGGCAACGGCATCAAGGCCGCCGTCGAGGGTGAGGTCAAGCAGTTCATCCACATCTCCGACTTCGGCGCCTACCGCCCCGAGCTCATCCCGCAGGTCTACAAGCTGCAGGTCGAGGGCGAGCTCATGGGCCGCCACCACGGTGACCTGGACTGGACGATCATCCGGCCCACCGCCTACTACCCGTACCTGTCGATGACCTTCGGCGACGTGAAGAACGGCGAGAAGTACCGCATCTTCGACCACGGCGAGTACTCGGTCGTGAACCCGATCGCCCGCGAGGACCTGGCCGAGTTCATCGTCAACCAGGTGCTCGACCCCCACGCGATCGGTCGCATCCTGCCCGTCGGCGGCCCCTGGACCCCCGACAACACCGTCACCCTCAAGGACGCCGGGCAGATGATGTTCGACGTGCTCGGCAAGCCGGCCGAGTTCGACGTCGTCACGATGGCGTCGTGGGACAAGAAGATCGCCAACCTGACCCGCGCTGGCAAGCTCTACAAGAAGCTCGCCCCCGTCGCCTTCTACCTCGAGGCCGCGAAGTACTGGTCGGTCGTCGACCACGTCGCCCCGGCCTACGGCACCCGCACCCTGCGCGGCTTCATGGAGAAGCTGAAGGACCGCGAGTTCCCGACCGGGTCGTTCCGCGAGCGGATGAAGAGCGGCACGAACGTCATGCCCACCGACATCTGAGGAGCTCTTTCCACCTATCCTCGACAGGTGGCGAAGAAGGCTTCTGGAGGCACCCCGGCGACCGACGCGTTGAGCGCCGCCGGGGTGCCCTTCACGTTGCGTCCCTACGACCACGACCCGCGCGCGGCCTCGTACGGCCTCGAGGCGGCGGAGGCGCTCGGCTTCCCGCCCGAGCAGGTCTTCAAGACGCTCGTCGTCGACGTCGCAGCCTCCGGGCGTCCGTCGCTCGCCGTCGGGGTGGTGCCCGTCGCCGGCCAGCTCGACCTGAAGGCGATCGCCGCCGCGCTCGGCGCCAAGAAGGCCGTGATGGCCGACCCCGCCCTGGCGGCCCGCTCCAGCGGGTACGTCGTCGGCGGGATCTCCCCGATCGGCCAACGTACGCCCCTGCCATGCGTCGTCGACGCGAGCGCGCTGCTGCACGAGACCGTCCTGGTCTCCGGCGGACGCCGCGGCCTCGACGTCGAACTGTCCCCCCACGACCTGGTCTCGCTCACCGGCGCGACCCTTGCGGAGATCTCCCGTTGACCACCCCCCAGACCACCACGCAGACCGACCAGGGCGGCGGCATCCTGTCGCCGGCCTACCTCGCCACCACCCTCGGCACCTTCGCGGTGATCGTGCTCGTGGCCTTCGAGAACCTCGCCGTCACCACGGTCATGCCGACGCTCACCGACGCGCTCGACGGGCGTGACCTGTACGCCCTCGGCTTCGCCGCGCCCCTGGCCAGTGGTGTCGTCGGGATGGTCGCGGCCGGCATGATCAGCGACCGTCGCGGCCCGGCGATGCCGTTGCTGCTGGCGCTGAGCGTCTTCGCCGGTGGTCTGCTGATGGCCGGGGCGGCGACCTCGATGGAGCTCTTCGTCGCCGGGCGCGTGCTCCAGGGCCTGGGCGGCGGCGGCGCCACCGTCGTGCTCTACGTGGTGATCGGACTGATCTACCCCTCCCGCCTCCAGGCGTCGGTCTTCGCCGCGCTCGCCGCGGCGTGGGTGCTGCCGTCGCTCTTCGGGCCTGCGGTGGCCGCGGTGATCTCCGAAGCCTTCGGGTGGCGCTGGGTCTTCCTCGGCACCGTCGCGCTCGTCGCGGTCGTCGGCCTGGGGCTCGCACGCCGCGTGCTCGGACTGCCGCAACCCGAGCAGCAGCCGGAGCACACCTCGTACGCCCCGCTCGTGTGGGCGGTCGTGGCGGCCGCCGCCGTGCTGGGCGTACGCCTGGTCGGCGACAACGTCGTGCTCGCGCTGGCCTGCGCCGCGCTGGTGCTCTTCGCCCTCACCCACCTGCTGCCGAAGGGGGCCCTGCGCCTGGCCGAGGGACTGCCGTCGGTGATCTCGACGCGCGGCTTCCTGGCGGGTTCCTTCTTCATGGCCGAGGGCTACGTGGTGCTGACGCTGGAGGAGAAGTGGGGCCTGACCCCCACCGTGGCCGGCCTGGCACTGTCGGCCGTCGGCATCGTCTGGGCGCTCACCAGCTGGCTCCAGGCGCGGATGCGGCGACTCGGGCACACCCGGGCGATGACCGTGGGCGCCTTCGTGATCGTGGCCGGGCTGGTCCTGCTGACCGGCGCGATCTGGCTGGAGGTCAACCCATGGATCGCCGGAGCCGTCTACGTCGTCGCCGGCGCCGGCATGGGCTTCGCCTACCCGCGCACCGGCGTGGCGATGCTGCAGGCGTCCACCGACGTGGACCGAGGGTTCAACTCCGCGGCGCTCAACGCGGCCGACTCGATGGGCGGCGCGCTGTCGCTGGCCCTCGCCGGCCTGGTCTTCGCCACCGTCGAGTCAGCCGGTGGCGACCCGTTCACGGCGGTCTACTGCTTCGCGAGCGCCGTCGCCGTCGTCAGCGTGCTGGCGGCCGCGCGGACCAACGCGCACGGCACGCCGGACGGCGCTGCGCACTGACGCACGACCGGGAAGGCAGTTCGCTGGGGTTGCGGCTGGGCTGAGCGTGTCTCCGGCGCGATCCGGGCGGAATCTCCTTCCGGGGCGCGGCCAGACACGGACGCACGGCCCGGAAGGCAGTTCGCTGGTCTCGCGGCTGGCCTGAGCGTGTCTGCACCGCGACCCCGGCGGAGTTTCCTTCCGGGGCGCGGCCAGAACCTCACCCAGCCAGCAGCTGCAGCGTCTGCTCGCGTGACGGCGTACGGTCGAGCGGGTCGCCGGCCCGGGCGCCGCCGATCGGCTGGACCATCACCTCGTCGACCTGGTGGAGGTAGGCGAACTCGGCGATCCGCTCACGGGCCGACTTCGGTTCGTCCACGATCCAGGTCTGGCGCATGGCGTGCACCATGTCGAGCTGCTCCATCGGGAAGCCGATCTCGACGGCCTCCTCGACGGTGCGCTGGGCGTTGAACGGGCCGCCGGTACGCAGCGCGATCATCGACTGCATGTGCGGCGTGGCCAGCTCGAACGCCTCGTCCTCGGTCTCGGCCACCGACGCGTTGACGGTGAGGAAGGTCCGCGGCTCGGGGTAGGCCTCCGAAGGCTGGTAGTTCGCCCGGTAGAGCTCGAGGGCCTGGGCGGTGCCCTGGCCGAAGAAGTGGTGGGCGAAGACGTACGGCAGCCCCTGCTGCGCGGCGAGGCGGGCGGAGTAGTCGGAGGAGCCCAGCAGCCACATCCGCGGCACACTGGAGGCCAGCGGTGTCGCGCGCAGGCTCTGGCGGCGCGAGCCGTAGGCCATCTCCACGCCCTCGGGGCGCAGCAGCATGGCGATGTCGGAGACGTACTCGGGGAAGCGGTTGACCGCCTCGTCGGGCGACTCCATCTCCTGCCCGCGCAGGACGAAGCGGGTCAGCGCGTCGGTGCCGGGCGCGCGGCCGATGCCGAGGTCGACACGCCCCGGGAAGGCCGCCTCGAGCAGCGCGAACTGCTCGGCGACCACGAGCGGCGAATGGTTGGGCAGCATCACGCCGCCCGACCCCACGGAGATCCGTTCGGTGGCCGAGGCCAGCATCGCGATCAGCACCGGGGGGTTGGTCGAGGCGACCGAGACCGTGTTGTGGTGCTCGGCCACCCAGTAGCGCCGGTAGTCCAGCTGGTCGGCGATCTGGGCCAGCGCCGTGCTCGCGCGCAGCGCCTCCCCGGTGGTCTGGCCCGTACGCACGGGGGTCAGGTCAAGGACGGAGAGCTGGGGCATGGGAGTCACGCCCGGCTGAACGGTCCAGGCGTGGCCGCTATTCCGCCGCGTCTGCTGGTCCACGCCTCCGGAGGCGTTTCTCGGACACCCTGCGCCGCGACTGCGGCGGCCTCTAGATTGCCGCCATGAGTTCCCTTCTCTTCGCCGGGCTTCTCGCGGCCGTCTCGATCGCCCTCTTCGTGTGGTGGATCATGATGCTCGTCGAGGCGCTGCGCATCCCCGGGCCGCGTTGGACCGAGGCAGGTCACAACCAGGTGCTCTACGTGATCGGGATGTTCCTGCTCGGCTGGCTGGGGACGTTGCTCTACGTGCTGATCCCGCGCAAGGACCTCCGGGCGACCAACTCTGCCGTCTGAGCAGCAGTGTTTCCTGGACTGTCCCGACCGTCGGCAAAGAGCCCTAGATTGTCCGCATGTTTGGCATCGGTTCCACGGAGCTCCTCGTCTTTCTCGTCCTGCCCTCCATCGCCCTGGGCGTCTGGTGGCTCTGGATGCTCATCGAGGCGCTCCGCGTCCCCGGACCGCGCTGGACCGAGGCAGGTCACAACCAGGTGCTCTACGTGATCGGGATGTTCCTCATCGGCTGGCTCGGCACGCTGCTGTACGTCCTCATCCCCCGCAAGGACCTGAAGGCGCACGGCGGCACCACTCCACTGTGAGCCTGTCCCTGCGGCCAGGCCGGCGGCCTGGCCCGTGCGTCTGCCCCGGGCGTCTGACAGTCGTGAGCCCGGCCGTCGCGGCCCGCTGCCACGCGTAGGCGGTCACCGATATCGGGGAAAGGGAGGGCGGTCTGCCCTTCTGTGCGCCCGCGGCACCTACGGTCTCGCGCATGAACTCCAGCCTGTTCTCCCTGCTCATCGTCCTGCTGCTCGCCGCCATCGTCGGCCTGTCGATCGCCCTCTACGAGAACCTGACCTCCACCCGCGACTGAGCCAGACGCACCACACCCCGTCCGGCTTACCGAACGGGGCGTGGTGGACAGGCGGGTCAGAGCGCGGAGATCACAGCGCCGAGATCAGGGCAGGCTCCGTCTTCTCCCGGACCTCTTCCTCGGTCACGCCGGGGGCCAGCTCGACGAGCACGAGCCCCTCGGGAGTCACGTCGATGACCGCGAGGTCGGTGATGATCCGCTCGATCACCTTCTTGCCGGTGTAGGGCAGCGAGCACTCGTTGACGATCTTGTAGGAGCCGTCACGCGCGACGTGCTCCATCAGCACGATGACGCGCTTGGCGCCGTGCACCAGGTCCATCGCGCCGCCCATGCCCTTGACCATCTTGCCGGGGATCATCCAGTTCGCGATGTCGCCGGCGGCCGAGACCTGCATGGCGCCGAGGATGGCGGCGTCGATCTTGCCACCACGGATCATCCCGAAGCTGGTCGCGGAGTCGAAGAACGAGGCGCCGCGGCGCACCGTGACGGTCTCCTTGCCGGCGTTGATGAGGTCGGGGTCCTCCTCGCCCTCGAGCGGGTAGGCGCCCACGCCGAGGATGCCGTTCTCCGACTGGAGCACGAGCTCGACGTCGTCCGGCACGTAGTTGGGCACCAGCGTCGGCAGGCCGATGCCGAGGTTGACGTACTGGCCGTCGCTCAGCTCGGCGGCGGCGCGGGCTGCCATCTCTTCACGGGTCCAGCCCTTGTTCTGCTCAGCCATGGCGCTCAGGCCTCCTGTCCGGCGGTACGCGGGGTCACGGTGCGCTTCTCGATCCGCTTCTCCGCGGCCTGCTCCGGGGTCAGCGCGACGACGCGCTGGACGTACACCCCGGGGGTGTGGATGTCGTTGGGGTCGAGCTCGCCGGGCTCGACGAGGTGCTCGACCTCGGCGATGGTGACCTTGCCGCACATCGCCGCGAGCGGGTTGAAGTTGCGCGCGGAGTCGCGGTAGACGAGGTTGCCGTGGCGGTCACCCTTCCAGGCGCGCACCAGGCCGAAGTCGGCGACGATGGCCTCCTCGAGGACGTACTCCCGTCCGTCGAAGTCGCGGGTCTCCTTGGGCGGGGAGGCAACCTCGACGTTGCCGTCGGCGTCGTACTTCCACGGCAGGCCGCCCTCGGCGATCTGGGTGCCGCCGCCGGTGGCGGTGAAGAAGGCGGGGATGCCGGAGCCGCCGGCGCGCATGCGCTCGGCGAGCGTGCCCTGCGGGGTCAGCTCGACCTCGAGCTCACCGGAGAGGTACTGGCGGGCGAACTCCTTGTTCTCGCCGACGTAGGAGGAGACCATGCGACGGATCCGCTTCTCCATGAGCAGCTTGCCCAGGCCCCAGTCGTCCACGCCGCAGTTGTTCGAGACGGCCTCGATGTCGCTGATGCCTGCCTCGAGCAGCGCGTCGATGAGCGTCGACGGGATGCCGCACAGACCGAATCCACCGACCGAGAGCGTCGCACCGGACGGGATGTCCGCGACTGCCTCGGCGGCGCTGGCCACCACCTTGTCCATTCGGGGTTCCTTCCTGCCGGGAGTCCGCGCCGACGCGGGCTCCGCACCAGCCCTGATTCCAGTGCAGCGGGGTCAGCACGTCAACGGGTGCCCATCCAGCTGACGCGAATCTCTCGTCCTACGACACTGGGTGGCCTGTAGCGTTCATCCAGTGGACACTCCTGTGGACGTCGTCGGCCGCGTCTCCGCCCTGCTGCGCGCGGTCGCAGCCCACGAGCCGACGGGCGCGCGTACGTCCGAGCTCGCCCGCCGCGTCGGCCTCGCCCGCCCGACGGCCCACCGGCTCCTCACCTCCCTCGCCGAGGCCGGGTTGGCCGACCGTGACGCCGCGACCGGACGCTGGCTGCTGGGACCAGAGCTCTTCTTCATGGGCAACGCCGCCAAGGCCCGGTACGACGTCACCGCCCTGGCCCAGCCCGTCGTACGACGGCTGGCCCAGCTGACCGGCGAGAGCGCCTTCTTCTCCGCCCGGCGCGGCGACGAGACCATCTGCCTGCTGCGCGAGGACGGCTCGTTCCCGATCCGCTCCCACGTGCTGCGCGAAGGCATCCGGTTTCCCCTGGGTGTCGCCTCCGCCGGCCTGGCGGTGCTGTCGTTCCTGCCGGACGCCGAGTTCGAGGACTACCTCGCCCGGACCGACCTCATCGCCGGCTTCGGCGCGGACCACAGCGCCGATGCGGTGCGCGAGCGCGTCGCCACCACCCGCGCCGAGGGCTGGACCGTCAACCCGGGACTGATCGTCGAGGGGTCGTGGGGCATGGGCGCCGCGGTCTTCGACGCCGCCGAACGCCCCGCGTGGGCGTTGAGCCTGACCGGCATCGAGCAACGCTTCTCCGCTGCCCGACGCCGCGAGCTGGGCCCGTTGCTGTTGCGCGAGGCACACGCCCTGTCGATCGCCCTGTCCCGCCACTAGGTTGGGCGACGTGGAAGCTCACAACGAGACGCACACGACGACAGGCACCACCACCGACAACCACGACTGGTCAGGCGTGCAGCTGCACGTGGTCACCGGCAAGGGCGGCACCGGCAAGTCCACGGTGGCCGCCGCGCTCGCGCTCGCCCTCGCCTCGTCCGGGCGCACCGTGCTGCTCTGCGAGGTGGAGGGACGCCAGGGCATCGCCCGGATGTTCGACGTCGACCCGCTCCCCTACGTCGAGACCAGGATCGCTCGCGGACTCGCCGACGGGAAGGGGCGCGCCGGCACCGTGCACGCCCTGCACATCGATCCCGAGTCGGCGCTGCTCGAATACCTGGCGATGTACTACAAGCTCGGCCGGGCCGGAAAGGCGCTGGAGAAGTTCGGCGTCATGGAGTTCGCCACCACGGTGGCCCCGGGCGTACGCGACGTGCTGCTGACCGGCAAGGTCTTCGAGGCGGTGGAGCGCAACAGCCGCCACAAGGGCGCGGTGACCTACGACGCCGTCGTCCTCGACGCGCCGCCCACCGGACGGATCGCGCAGTTCCTCAACGTCAACGGCGAGCTCGCAGGGCTGGCCAAGGTGGGACCGATCCGCAGTCAGGCCGACCGGGTGATGACCCTCTTCCGTTCCCCTCGCACCGCGGTCCACCTGGTGACGCTGCTGGAGGAGATGCCGGTGACCGAGACCATCGACGGGATCGCGGAGCTGCACGACGCCGACCTGCCGGTGGGCGCGATCGTCGCCAACCTCGTACGCCCGCAGGAGCTCCCCGCCGACCTCCTCGCGCAGGCCGCCGCCGGGGCGCTGGACCGCGACGCGGTCGCCGCCGGGCTGGCCGACGCCGGACTGGAGCCCGCACCGTCCCTGGTCGACGCCCTGCTGGACCAGGGACGCGACCACGCACTGCGCCTCGAGCTCGAAGCCAGCATGCGCCAGCTCGTCGAGGAGCCGGGCGTGCCGACGTACGCCCTCCCCCAGCTCGTCGACGGCGTCGACCTCGGTGGGCTCTACGAGCTCGCCGCCCTCCTCAAGGACCAGGGGCTCGGACGATGACCCGCACCCGTGTCGGACCGCTGGCGAGCACCGCCAGCGACGCACCCGCCCTCGACGTCGACGCGCTGATCGACGACCGCGAGATCGGCATCGTCGTCTGCTGCGGCTCGGGTGGCGTCGGCAAGACCACCACCGCCGCCAGCCTCGCGCTGCGGGCCGCCGAGCGCGGGCGCAAGGTCGTCGTGCTGACCATCGACCCGGCCCGTCGGCTGGCCCAGTCGATGGGCATCGAGAAGCTCGACAACACCCCGCGACCGGTGCCGGACGTGGACGGGGAGGGGTCGCTCGACGCGATGATGCTGGACATGAAGCGCACCTTCGACGAGGTGGTGCTGTCGCAGGCCTCGCCGGAGAAGGCGCAGCAGATCCTCTCCAACCCGTTCTACGTGGCGCTGTCGAGCTCGTTCGCGGGGACGCAGGAGTACATGGCGATGGAGAAGCTCGGCCAGATCCAGCGCCAGGCGCAGAAGGACGGCAGCTACGACCTGATCGTGGTCGACACCCCGCCGTCGCGCTCGGCGCTCGACTTCCTCGACGCCCCCGAGCGACTCTCCAGCTTCCTCGACGGGCGGTTCATCCGGATCCTGCTGGCCCCGGCCAAGGGCCCGGCCCGGTTGATGACGGCAGGCTTCGGCATCGTCACCGCCGCGCTCAACCGGGTGCTCGGCGCCCAGGTGCTGACCGACATGCAGGTCTTCGTGGCCGCCTTCGACACCCTCTTCGGCGGCTTCCGGGCGCGCGCGGAGAAGACGTACGCCCTGCTCCAGGCCGACGGGACCGCCTTTCTGGTGATCGCCGCGCCGGAGGAGGACGCCCTGCGCGAGGCGGCCTACTTCGTCGAGCGTCTCGACGAGGACGAGATGCCGCTGGCCGGCCTGGTCGTCAACCGGGCCGCGCCGCCGAGCGGGAGCGACCTCAGTGCCGACGAGGCCGGGGCCGCCGCCGACCGGCTCGGGCGTACGCCGTCGGAGACAGCCGATCTCACCGCCGGGCTGCTGCGCCTGCACGCCAGGCGCCTGCGGCTCGAGGAGCGTGAGGGCCGGTTGCGGAGACGCTTCGCCGCCGCCCACCCGACGGTCGCCACCGTCGTGGTGCCGGCGCTGCCCACCGACGTGCACGACCTCGAGGGTCTACGCCGGATCGGGGATCTGTTGGCCGAGGGCTGACCACCCTTGACGGGGAGGCACGCCGTCAGAAATGCCAGACGTCCCCGGCCCTTTCGGGTGGCCGGGGACGTCGCTGGTCCGGCAGTGCTGCTGCCCCTGGAGTGACCGACGGGTCAGCGTGGCATCAGAACTGGAGGGTCGGGATGCCGGTGCGGGCGTGGTCCTCACGAGCGGACTCGAGGACGGTGCGCCAGGAGGCGCCGGGACGACGACGGAGCAGCGCACGGCGCTCACGCTCGGTCATTCCGCCCCACACGCCCCACTCGATCTGGTTGTCGAGGGCCTCCGCCAGGCACTCGGTACGGACGGCGCAGCCGTTGCACAACTGCTTCGCCTTGTTCTGCTCAGCACCACGGACGAACAGCTGGTCCGGTGCCGAGTCCTTGCAAGCCGCCTTTGACGACCAGTCCTCAACCCACATGTCTCTCTCCCCAAAGATCCTCAATATGGTGGTGGACATCCCCACGAGTCCGACTCACCATTGATGCTGCACTCTCAAAGGTATGGACCAGCGAGACGCAGGGACAGACACGTTTAGCCCAGATCGCATAGTCACCTATGACTAGTCCGTAATGACTACATCGAGTAGGGGATGGACAGGGAGACTCGGAAAAAGTCCGACCGAACCCCCTCCGGCGCCCTGAAAAGTGTGATGGGGTATCTGCGCCCGACTCACGTAGGCTGACCCCCATGTCCACGCCTGACCAGTCGCCGAGTCGCAAGCGCCGTATCACCCAGCACCTGGGGATCATGGTCGCGGCGTCCACCGCCCTCGGAGTCCTGGTGGCCGGCATGGCCATGCCGTTCGCCTTCGTCGCCAGCTCGATGGCCACCGACGTCTCCGAGCAGATGGAGGACCTCCCGGCCGAGCTCGAGTTCAAGCCGCTCGCCCAGAAGACCAACGTCTACTCCGTCGACGGCGACCTGATCGCCTCGTTCTACGACGAGAACCGCGTCACGGTCACGTTGGACCAGATCTCCAAGCCGATGGTGCAGGCCATCCTCGCGATCGAGGACTACCGCTTCTACCAGCACGGCGCCCTCGACCTGAAGGGCACGATGCGCGCCCTGATCAGCAACCAGGCGGCCGACAGCGTCGTCCAGGGTGGATCCTCGATCACCCAGCAGATGGTCAAGCTGACGCTCATCGACCAGGCCAAGGACGACCCGGACGCGCGCCAGGCTGCCACCGACGACACCTACCAGCGCAAGCTGCGCGAGCTGCGCTACGCCATCGCCTTCGAGCAGAAGTACTCCAAGGACTGGATCCTCGAGCGCTACCTCAACATCGCCTACTTCGGCGACGGCGCCTACGGCGTGCAGGCGGCCGCCAAGCGCTACTTCAACAAGAACGCCAAGAAGCTGACGGTCAAGGAGGCCGCGCTCCTGGCGGGCATGGTGAAGAACCCGGTCGGCTACGACCCGGTCAACTACCCCGACCGCGCCAAGGCCCGCCGCAACGTGGTGCTGGCGCGGATGGCGCAGCTCAACGTCATCCCGAAGGAGCAGGCCACCCGCCTGCAGGAGAAGGGCCTCGGCCTCGACCGCCAGCCCGCCGCCAACGGCTGCGTCAACTCGCCTGCCGCGTTCTTCTGCGACTACCTCTACCGCTACCTGCTGGAGGACAAGTCGCTCGGCAAGACCAAGGAGGAGCGTCGCGACCTGCTGCGCTCCGGCGGCCTGACCATCAAGACCACGGTCGACCTCAAGTTCCAGAAGGCGGCCGACGAGTCGGTGCGCAAGCACGTCTTCCCGACTGACCAGGCCATCGGCGGCCTGGCCATGATCGAACCGCGCTCCGGTGACGTGAGAGCACTGGCCCAGTCGCGCCCGATGGGCACGAAGAAGAAGGCCGGGCAGACGATGCTCAACTACGTCGTCCCCAAGCGGTTGGGCGACTCCAACGGCTTCCAGGCCGGGTCGACGTTCAAGGTCTTCGTGCTGGCCGCCGCCCTCAACCAGGGCAAGATCTCGATGACCCAGCAGATCAGCTCGCCGCCGAAGATGGTGTTCAACGAGAGCGAGTTCGAGGACTGCGACGGCGAGCCCTACGGCTACGCGCCCTTCACGATGAACAACTCGACGACCTCGGGCGCGAAGAACATGTACACCGGCACCCGGGAGTCGGTGAACACCTACTTCCTGCAGCTGACGAAGTCGACCGGCCTCTGCGAGCCCTACGAGCTCGCCAAGGAGATGGGCATCGAGCTCACCAACCCGGAGGGCAAGGAGCCCGGCGGCGGCTCCCCGGAGCGCGTCCCCACCTTCGTCCTCGGCATCGCCGACACCAGCCCGCTGGAGCTCGCCGAGGCGTACGCGACCTTCGCCGGCCGCGGCCTGCACTGCGCCGCGCGTCCGGTCACCTCGATCGAGGACGCCGCCGGCAACGTGCTGAAGGACTACCCCAAGGACTGCAAGCAGGTGCTGGCGGGCTCGGTCGCCGACGCCGTCAACGACGTGCTGCGCGGCGTCCAGGAGCCGGGCGGCTTCGGCTACGGCCGCGGCCTCGCCCTGCCCCAGCAGTCGGCCGGCAAGACCGGAACCACCAGCGACAACAAGGCCGTGTGGTTCGCCGGCTACACCCCCAACCTCGCCGCCGCCTCGATGATCGCGGGCGCCAACTTCGAGGGCAGCCCGATCAGCCTCAACACCCAGTCGGTCGGAGGCGTGTACATCAGTTCTGCGTCCGGCTCCGGCACGGCAGGACCGATGTGGGGCGACGCGATGAAGCCCATCGCCGAGTGGCTGCCCGACGAGGAGTTCCAGCGACCCTCCGGCTCGGAGATCCTCGGGGCGCTGACCCCCGTGCCGTCGGTCAGCGGCATGACGATCGAGAAGGCGACCAAGGTACTCGAGGACGAGGGCTTCAAGGTCGCCGTCGGCGGCGTCGTCAACTCCAACGTCGACGAGGGCCTGGTCGCCTGGTCCTCGCCCGGCAGCGGTTCGTCGCTGAGCAGCGGCGACACCGTCTACATCTACCCGTCGTCCGGCTACGTCCCGAAGCCGAAGGCGAAGCCCAAGAAGAAGAAGGGCAAGCGCAACGGCCGTGGGCGAGGGCCGGGGCGCGGCTGAGCCGGGCTGAACGGGCACGACGTACGAGAACGGGCACCGAGGATGACCTCGGTGCCCGTTCTGCGTGTCAGGCCTTCTGCGTGTCCGGGCGTGGCTGCCCGTACCGGGTTGCTCAGCCGAGCTGGCGACGCACCTCGGCCGCGACCGCACCGCCGTCGGCGCGACCCTTGACCTGCGGCGTCACGACGCCCATGACCTTGCCCATCGCCTTCATGCCGTCGGCGGCGGCGCCGGTCTTCTCGATGGCGGCGGCGACGAGAGCCGAGACCTCCTCGGGCGTCAGCGGGGTCGGGAGGTAGTCCGCGATCACCTCGGCCTCGGCCTTCTCCTTGGCCGCCATCTCGTCGCGGCCCGCCTCGGCGAAGGCGGCGTGCGCCTCACGGCGCTTCTTCGCCTCACTCGTCAGCACGGTCAGCACGTCGTCGTCGCTGAGCTCCTTGGCCTGCTTGCCGGCCACCTCGGCGTTGGTCACGGCGGTCAGCACCATGCGCAGCGTCGAGGAGCGCACCTCGTCGCGGGCCTTGATGGCGGCGGTCAGGTCACTGCGGAGACGGTCCTTGAGCTCACTCATGCGTCCAGTGTGGCAGGCATCGCCCGACCCGACCCGGCACAGGCACCGCGTCCGACCCGGCACCCGCAGGCGTGCGTATCAGTTCTCAACCGTCAACCGTGCTCGCGTCCGCGCCCAAGACCACCCGGCGCACCAAAGGCTGCGCTAGGTTTTCGTCCGAACCACACCCCGATCAGAAGGATTGACATGCGCGCTGAGTCAGACGGCGTGCTCGCGTGGGGTGGTCACCTCCCGGCCCCGGATCAGGGCTCGATCCATGTCGCCCGGGGAACTTCGAGCAAGGGTGGCGCGGGCGCCATCGGCGCCTCTGCACCGGGTCGCCGTCGGGCGGCCGAGAAACACCGGATCCGCATGTCATGAGGCGTCATCAATCCGTCGGTGCCGCGGTGGGTGTCCTGCTCGTCGTGACGGGATGCAGCACGCTGCAAGAGGATGCCGACGAGCAGGCGGCGCGGTTGGCCGACGGCGCGCTGCTGGAGGGCTTGGAGCGCGAGATGCAGACGGTTGGAGCCACGACCGCCGCGCAACGCGGCGAGGCAGCCGAAGCGTGGCTCTCCACTCCGGACCCGGCAATCACGGACGGCCACGGCGCATCGACGTGGGTGGTGCGCGAGCAGGAAGGAGCGTCTGTGACCGTTGCGGTCTACCAGTACTACGAATCCGGGAGCTTCTTCCCACCCGACCAAGGAGAAGCCGTTTGGGGTCTGACGTGCCGGACGTACGAGGTGACCCGCGAGGTCACGGCGCGTTCCGTCACCTGTCCTGACGGGACTCCAGCCACCCCGTGAGGCGAGATGCCCCGGCCAATGAACATGCGCCCCCGTCGGTTCGTCGCCGGGCCTGCCGCAACCCGGTGACACCGTTGTTCGGCCTGATCTGGCGGCTCCTGGCCCTCGCGGCCCTGGCCCTGTGGGCGGTGGCGGCGCTGGCGTACGGCGTCTTCCTGGCCGAGCTCTCGGAGGTCGGCACCCAGGAGGTCTGCCAGATCCGGCAGCAGGTGTTCGTGCCCGAGGCGTGGGAGCGGGCCGAACGCGGCTCCTGGTGGTGGCAGTTCTCCAGCGCCTGCAACGGCGAGTACGACCTGGTCCCGAACTGGTGGGCGCTCGCCGTGCTGCTCCCGGTCGTGCTCTCTGCACTGATCGCGCGGACGCTCCTGCGTGGCGGAGCGGCACCCGACGCTGTGGCACGCTGTGCCACGTGAGCGCATCGACTTTCCTGGGACGAACCGCTGGCGTCGGCCTGCTTGCCGGAGGCGCACTGGCGGCGTACGCAGCCTGGGAGGCCCGGCAGTACACCCTGCGTGAGGTCACCGTGCCCCTGCTCCCGTCCGGCCACGAGCCGCTGCGGGTGCTGCACCTCTCCGACATCCACATGACGCCCGAGCAGCATGCGAAGCAGGAGTGGCTGGCCTCGTTGGCCGACCTCGAGCCCGACCTGGTGATCAACACCGGCGACAACCTGGCCCACCGCGACGCCGTGGAGCACGTGGTCGAGCCGCTCGCCGACCTGCTGAGGCTGCCGGGGGCTTACGTCCTGGGCTCCAATGACTACTTCGAGCCGACCATGCGCAACCCCTTGGCCTACCTGGGCGCCGACCTCGGCCTGCGCCACACCACCGCCCCACAGCTGCCATGGGGTGAGCTGAAGCGGGCCTTCAGCGACGAGGGCTGGCTCGACCTCACCAATGGCTTCGGAGAGCTGACCGTCAGGGGCACGCGCATTGCCTTCGTGGGCGTCGACGACCCGCACCTCTCCTACGACGACCTCGAGCGCGTGGCGGGACCCGCGGACGCCACGGCGGACGTACGCCTGGCCGTGGTGCACGCGCCCTACCTGCGGGTGCTGGATGCGTTCGCGCGCGACGGCTACGACGCGATCATCGCGGGCCACACGCACGGCGGTCAGGTCTGCCTGCCGACGCTCGACGGACGCGGACGAGCCCTGACCACCAACTGTGACCTCGAGCCGGCGCGCGCGAAGGGTCTGCACCGTCACCCCGCAGCGTCCCAGCCGGGTGACGAAGGTTCGAGCTGGCTGCACGTCTCGGCTGGCCTGGGCACCAACCCGTACGTCCGGTTCCGGGTCGCCTGCCGCCCCGAGGCGACGCTCATGACCTTCGTCCCGGAGGCCTGACCCGATTTAGTACCGGCGTCACCGCTCCGCTATGCTCACTTCGTTCGTGAGTGCCTCGGAGCAATCCACTCGGTGCCCACGATCGGGCTGTGGCGCAGCTTGGTAGCGCGCCTCGTTCGGGACGAGGAGGCCGCAGGTTCAAATCCTGTCAGCCCGACAGTTGCTCCCCGGATCCATCGGATCCGGGGAGTTCTGCATTTCCGACACCTTGGTCCGCCGCACCGTCCCACTGCTGCGCGAACTCGCGTTAGTCCATTATGTTGGTCCACATACGCGACCGACAGGAGTGGACATGACCGCCTCCTCACACCTCGTGGCTGGCATCGGACTGACCGCGACCGGCATCCTGGCGCTCACCGAGCACTTCGAGGCCGTGCCCGCTGCGCTCGTGGCCAGCGCAGGGGCCTGGTGGATCCTGCGGGACGCGCCTGCCTGAGCCCCGGACGTACGAACGCCTGCCCCGGAGACCGGGACAGGCGTTCGAAGGCGGCAGAGGGCTCTCAGAGAGCCCCCAGCGTCACTGCTGGACGAGGAGCTCCGCGATCTGCACGGTGTTGAGGGCAGCACCCTTGCGCAGGTTGTCGTTGCTGATGAAGAGCGCGAGGCCGCGGTTGCCGTCGACACCCTCGTCCTGGCGGATGCGACCGACGTACGACGGGTCCTTGCCGGCCGCCTTGCGCGGCGTCGGGATCTCCTCCAGCTGGACCCCCGGGGCGTCGGCCAGCAGCTCGCGGGCCTTCTCCGGGGTCAGCTCGGCCTCGAACTCGGCGTTGACCGCCAGCGAGTGGCCGCTGAAGACGGGCACGCGCACGCAGATGCCGGAGACCTTGAGGTCGGGGATGCCGAGGATCTTGCGGGACTCGTTGCGGAGCTTCTGCTCCTCGTCGGTCTCGTTGAGGCCGTCGTCGACGATCGAGCCCGCCAGCGGCAGCACGTTGTAGGCGATGGACTCGACGTAGGGCGCCGGGTCGCCGAGCGCGACGGCGGTGCCGTCGTACGCCAACGGGCGCGGGTCCTCGATCGCCTCGACGCCCGAGGCGAGCGCCTCGACGCCGGCGACTCCCGAGCCGGAGACGGCCTGGTAGGTCGACACCACGAGCCGCTTGAGGCCCGCTGCGTCGTGCAGCACCTTGAGGATCGGCATGGCCGCCATCGTGGTGCAGTTGGGGTTGGCGATGATGCCGCGGCCGGCCTCGACCACACCGGCGAACGCCTCGGGGTTGACCTCGGAGACGACCAGCGGGATCTCGGGGTCCTTGCGGAAGGCCGAGGAGTTGTCGACGACGATCACGCCGGCGTCGACGAACCGCTGAGCCTGGGCCCGCGAAGTGGTGGCGCCGGCCGAGAAGAGCGCGATGTCGAGCCCGGTCGGGTCGGCGGTCGCGACGTCCTCGACGACGACGTCCTTGCCCTGGAACTGCAGCACCTTGCCGGCGGAGCGGGAGGAGGCGAAGAAGCGCACCTCGGTCGCGGGGAAGTCCCGCTCCTCGAGGATCTGGCGCATCGCGACGCCCACCTGGCCGGTGGCGCCGACGATCCCGATCGCGGTCATCGCCCGGTCCCTCCGTAGACCACGGCCTCGACCTCGTCGGCGTCCAGCCCGAACTCGTGGTGCGCGGCCAGGACCGCGGTGTCGACGTCGGCGGAGTCGACGATCACCGAGATGCGGATCTCCGAGGTGGAGATCATCTCGATGTTGACGCCCGCGCCGGCCAGCGCGGCGAAGAACTTCGAGGTGATGCCGGGGTGCGAGCGCATGCCGGCACCGATGAGGGAGACCTTGCCGATCTGGTCGTCGAAGAGGAGGCGCTCGTAACCGACCTCGGACTCCACCTTCGCCAGGGCACCCATGGCCGCCTGGCCGTCCTCGCGGGGCAGGGTGAACGAGATGTCCGTACGCGCGGTGGCGGCAGCCGAGACGTTCTGCACGACCATGTCGATGTTGACGCCGGCGTCGGCCAGCGTCTGGAAGATGCGGGCGGCCTCACCGATCTTGTCGGGCACGCCGACGACGGTGATCTTGGCTTCGCTGCGGTCGTGGGCGACGCCGGAGATGATGGCCTGTTCCATGGCTTCCTCGTTCTCGCTGGGGGCGGGCAGGACCCACGTGCCTTCCTTGGTGGAGAAGGACGAGCGCACGTGGATGGGCATGTTGTAGCGGCGCGCGTACTCCACGCAGCGCAGGTGGAGGATCTTGGCGCCGGAGGCGGCCATCTCCAGCATCTCCTCGTGGGAGACGCGGTCGAGCTTGCGGGCGGTGGGGACGATCCTCGGGTCGGCGGTGAAGACACCGTCGACGTCGGAGTAGATCTCGCAGACCTCGGCGCCCAGCGCGGCCGCCAGCGCCACCGCGGTGGTGTCGGAGGCGCCGCGGCCCAGCGTCGTGACGTCCTTGGTGCTCTCGGAGACACCCTGGAAGCCGGCCACGATCGCGATCGCGCCGTCGGCGATGGCGTGCTCGATGCGGCCCGGGGTGATCTTCTGGATCTTCGCCCGGCCGTGCTCGGCCGTGGTGATGACCCCCGCCTGGGAGCCGGTGAACGACTGGGCCTTGTGGCCGAGCTGGGAGATCGCCATGGCGACCAGCGCCATCGAGATCCGCTCGCCGGCGGTGAGCAGCATGTCCAGCTCACGCGGCGGCGGCAGCGGGCTCACCTGCTCGGCGAGGTCACGCAGCTCGTCGGTCGTGTCACCCATGGCCGAGACCACGACGACGACGTCGTGCCCCAGCTTCTTGGTGTTGACGATCCGCTGGGCGACCCGCTTGATGCCGGCTGCGTCCGCGACGGAGGAACCCCCGTACTTCTGCACGACAATGCCCACCGAATTACCACCTTGCTCGTTGGCTGGAGAGCCGACGCGGTGCGTCGACGCCGGCAAGTCTAATCCGGCGCCTCGGAGCGGTTGACGAGGATCTCATCGGCCACCGCGACGACCTCCTCGTCGAGGGGGTTCTCGACGTCCAGGCGGGCGTGGTGCACCACCGACCAAAGGGCGTTGAGCGCTGCGCCGGCGAGGTTGCCCCACGAGGAGACGTACGAGAACTGCCACCACCACAGCGCCTCGACGACGTCGCCGCGGCGGTAGTGGCGCAGGCCGTTCTCCAGGTCGGCGGCGATGCTCGTGACGTCGTCGGAGAGCAGGCTCTCGACGACCTCCAGGTCGTAGGGGTCGAAGACGAACGAGTAGGCGTCAACCGGTCCGAGCGCGACGGCCAGGGCGCGACGGAGGTCGTCCATGTCGCCCTCCATCCCGACGTCGGGCTGGTGCTCGGCGGAGGGCCGGAAGTCGACCTGGGCGCCGAGACGTGCTCCGGCGAGCGAGATCTGGGCCATCTCGAGCAGCAGGATCGGAATGGCTCGCCCACTGTCGCCCTCGTGGGCGACCGCCTGGGTGGCGAGGAGGAAGGACTCCACCTGGTCGGCGATCTGGCCGGCGAAGACTTCGAGATCGGTGTCCAGCACCGTGGGGCCCTTCATGCCAGCCACCTCAGCTCCCGCCGTCATCGGCCGACCGCCTTCCGGCGAACGCCCGCCCCAAGGTGACTTCGTCGGCGTACTCGAGGTCACCGCCTACTGGCAGTCCACTCGCCAGACGCGTCACGCGCAACCCCAACGGCTTCAGCATTCTCGTGAGGTAGGTGGCCGTCGCCTCCCCCTCGAGGTTCGGGTCGGTGGCCAGGATGACCTCGGTGACGGTGCCGTCGGCCAGGCGCATCATCAGCTCGCGCACGTGGAGCTGCTCGGGGCCGATGCCGTCGATCGGCGAGATCGCCCCGCCGAGCACGTGGTAGCGGCCCTTGAACTCGCGGGTGCGCTCGATCGCGACGACGTCCTTGTACTCCTCGACGCAGCACAGGACCGTCGGGTCACGGCGCGGGTCACGGCAGATGCGGCACTGCGTGTCCTGGGAGACGTTGAAGCAGGTCGAGCAGAACTTGACCTTCTCCTTGACCTCGTGGAGCACGTCGGCGAGACGCTTCACGTCCTCCGGGTCGGCCTGGAGGATGTGGAACGCGATCCGCTGCGCGCTCTTGGGACCGACACCGGGGAGCCTGCCGAGCTCGTCGATGAGGTCCTGGACGACACCTTCGTACAAGGAGAACCTCAGCCGAGCCCGGGGAAGCCACCGGCGATGGGGCCCATGACGGCCGTCGCCTCGGCCTCGGCCTTGGCCTTGGCGTCGCGGTAGGCGGCGACGAGGAGGTCGGAGAGGTCCTCGAGGTCCTCGACCGACGAACCGTCGAAGGTGCCGGGGGTGATGTCGACCGCGGTGAGCTCGCCGGCGCCGGAGACGTGGACCTTCACGCCACCGGACTCACCGGTGAACTGGGCGGCCCGCAGGCGCTCCTGCGCCTCCTCCATCTGGCTCTGGAGCTGCTGCGCCTGGGCGAGCAGGGCGTTCATGTCGAAGCCGCCGTCGGCTCCGCCGAGGGCGTCGAAGGGATTCTGGCTCATGGTGATGTCCTCTGTCGTGGGCGTCGGTGCTGTGCGTCAGGTGCTGATGGGTGCTGCGAGTCGGTCCGTGCCGCGGGGCACGGGCGGCTACTGGTGCTTGATCTCTTCGATGACTCTGGCGCCCAGCGTGCGCTTCAACAGCTCGGCGCTGTCGAGCTCCTGGGACTCCGCGTCCGGGTCGTCACGGCTGACGGCCGCGTCCGCGAGGGCCCGGTCGTCGTTGCGCTTGGGCATCTCGCCGTTGCGCGTCTGCTGGATGGCCTCACGGGCAGCCCGCACGGACTGCTGGTCGACCGGTGGCTGCTGCGCCGCCGGCGAGCGGTCGTACGACTCCGGTGGCGGCGGCGGGCCGTCGTCGTCCGGGGGCTCCGACGGCGGAGGCGGCTCGTAGCCGCCGTCGTCGCCACGGCCGGGCTGGGGACGCTGGCCGGCTGGGCCGGACTGGGGCAAGTCGGCCTGGGCCCGCTCGGGCTGCCGCTGGTCCGGCTGCGCCTGCGCTGGCTGGGTGGGCTTCACCGCCGGGGACTTCACCGTGTAGGCCGGCCCGGCACCGCCAGGGACCACCCCGGGGTCCACGACGGCATCGATGTTCCAGGCGACCCCGATGACGTCGATGGCTGCCTCACGCACGATGAGGTCGCTTCCGCCCTTGACGAAGGACTCGCGCGCCCCGGCGTTGTTGAAGCCCAGGGTGAGCGTGTTGCCGTCGACACCGGTGACCTGGGCGTTCTGGGTCAGCAGCATCCAGGCGAGGCGGCGACGGCTGCGGACGGCATCGACGACGTCGGGCCACAGGCGTCGTACGTCGACGAGGCTGAGGCCACCGGTCGGCGCACCCGGAGGGTTGGTCGGGGTGGAGGGGTCGGGCGCGCTCGCAGGAGCCTGCGAAGCGGACTGGCCAGGCGGGGTTGCGCTCGCGGCGGGAGCACCCCACCCCGCGGGTTCGCTGGCAGCAGCGGGCTGCGCAGGTCGGGTCGGCGCCGCCGGAGCTGGGGCCTGGGGCTGCTGCTGGGGCTGCTGCACCGGCTCCTGGGCGGGGGCCTGCGCTGCGGTGGTCGGGGCGGCCGGTGCTGCCGAGGGCGGGGCCTGGGCCGCCGGGGGTGCCACCGCCTGGCGCGCTGCCTGCTGGGGCGAGTACTGCGCCGACTGCTGGGTCGGCTGCTGCTGCTGGGGCGCACGGGACGGCGGCTGGGCGTCACCGGTCGGCACCGCGCCGATGGCGAAGCGCTTCTCCATGCGGTCCAGGCGGGCCTGGACCCCGTCGGTCGTGTGGTCGGCACCCGGCAGGAGGACCCGGGCGCAGATGAGCTCCAGGAGCAGGCGCGGGGAGATCGCGCCCTTCATGTCCATGAGTCCGGCAGCCAGGATGTCGGCGGCACGGGAGAGGTCGGACCCGCCGAACCGGGCAGCCTGCGCGGCGAGGCGTTCACCCTGGTCCTGCGAGACGTCGATGAGTCCGGTGGTCGGGGCGTCCGGCACGGCGGCGACGATGACCAGGTCACGCAGGCGGCGCAGGAGGTCCTCGGCGAACCGACGCGGGTCCTGCCCCGACTCGATCACCTTGTCGACCACACCGAAGACCGCTGCGCCGTCGGAGGCCGCGAAGGCGTCGACGATCTCGTCCAGCAGGGTGTCCGGGGTGAAGCCGAGCAGCGCGACGGCCAGCCGGTGGGTGACGCCCTCGGGCCCCGCGCCGCCGATCAGCTGGTCGAGCACGCTCAGGGTGTCTCGGGCCGAACCGGCGCCTGCGCGTACGACGAGCGGCACGGCGGCTGGTTCGATGGCCACGCCCTCACGGGCGCAGAGGTCGGAGACGTGCTCCGACAGCATCCGCGGCGGGATGAGCCGGAACGGGTAGTGGTGGGTACGCGAGCGGATGGTCGGGATGACCTTCTCCGGCTCGGTGGTGGCGAAGATGAACCGCAGGTGAGGCGGCGGCTCCTCCACCAGCTTGAGCAGGGCGTTGAAGCCCTGGTTCGAGACCATGTGGGCCTCGTCGATGATGTAGATCTTGAAGCGGTCGCGCACCGGGGCGAAGAACGCCTTCTCGCGCAGGTCACGCGCGTCGTCCACGCCACCGTGCGAGGCCGCGTCGATCTCGATCACGTCGATCGAACCGCCTCCGCCCGTGGCGAGGTCGCGGCACGAGTCGCACTCGCCGCAGGGCTCGGCGGTGGGCGCCTGCGCGCAGTTCAACGTACGCGCGAGGATGCGCGCCGAGGTCGTCTTGCCGCAGCCGCGTGGGCCGGAGAAGAGGTAGGCGTGGTTGACCCGGTCGTTCGCCAAGGCGTTGCGCAGCGGCTGCGTGACGTGGTCCTGGCCGATGACCTGGGAGAACGTCTCGGGCCGGTAGCGGCGGTAGAGAGCGAGCGGTGAGTCCACGTGTGAACCCTAACCACCGATACCGACAACCACCCATTGCGTCGGGAGATCCGTGACCAGAGTGAGAGCAGGGACGCACCTGTGGCCACTCAGCGGTCCCTGCGCTGCGAGACGCGGTGCGAGCGGGCGCCGGGGCGGGCGGGTCGACGCGACCGTGGACCGGACAAAGAAAAGGCCCCCCGTGCACCCGGCAGAGCCCACCTGCCCTTGCTGCCTTCCGGCCCTGGGGGATTCAGTGAGATACCGCCGCACGGGGGGTTGGTGGGGAGTCTAGGACAGGCGGGGTGACGGCGACAAAGCGGCGGGCCATGACGAGATGGTTTCGGCCATTTCGCCGCGCAACGGCAGGCGATTTCCGGGCCGGGGGGAGGTACAGGTAGCCTCTCCGGCGGAGGTATCGCCTAGTGGCCTATGGCGCTCGCTTGGAAAGCGGGTTGGGTTAACGCCCTCGGGGGTTCGAATCCCCCTACCTCCGCCACAGATCCATCGGATCCGACAGGACGCCGGCACGCAGACTCGTGCCGGCGTCCTGCATTTCTCCCTCACCTGCCCGCGGAGGCAGGAGCCGGCGGTGGGAGCTGCTGCCCGGGGGACGGAGCTCCTCCCGTGCGTACGACGTCGACGAGGAGCGGCGCGGCCCAGACCACGGCCGCCAGGAGCAGGCCAGCCAGCACACCTGCACCGGGCGCGGGGCCCTGGCCACGGGCGTACGCACGGGTGCGCCCGAAGAGTGCCTGCGTGGCATGGCGACGGCTCCACCGCTGGGCGGCCAGCAGCTCGCTCCGGCTCACCACGTGAACCACCGCTCGCCTGCCAGCGTGACGGTGACCGTCAGCGGCAAGGACACCACCAGGACCGTCTCCGCCGTGTCGCCGAGCCACCCCCACCACGCCCCGGAGGCGCCCCGCGGGACCGCCACGACGACCAGAGGGATGAGCAGTGCCCCGGCGAGCAGGACGCCCAGGACGCCGGGCAGCCACGCGGGCTGGTGGAGCACGACGTGGAGGACCAGCCACGTCACCGTCACTCCCGCGCCGACCAGTCCGGTGGCCACGACGGTGGACGAACGCTGGTGCCGCAGGCGGAGCAGGCGTACGAGGAGGACGACCAGGAGCACGGCGGTGGCAGCCATTCCGTGCGGCACGACGAACGGCACCACGGTCAGCAGCAGCACGGTGCCCGACCACTGGAGCGACAGCACCAGCCGGTGCGCCAGGAAGATGTCGGCGTCGAGCCTGGCCACGTCGACGCCGCTCCCCTCGGCCTGACCGCGCGTCACCGTCGCACCGACCGCGAACGAGGGCACGGCCGTGGCGACGAGGCATCCCAGGGCGAGCACGACGAGGAGGACCTCCCACCGTGGAGGTCCCACCGTGGTCGAGACCGCTTCCGCCAGCCCCCAGACCGCCATCACCACGAGCGGCGGCGTGGACAACGGCCACCTCGACGACGCCATGACGGGTGCGACGAGTCCCACGGCCGCGGCGGCTGCCCCCGACGCCACGGTGGCCTCCGTTGCGCCGAGACCTCCGGCGACGGACGCATGCCACCCGGTCACCATGGTGATGGGCACGCCGAGCCATCCACCCGCGACCGGAGCCCAGGACGGACCGGCGGCACGGGTCATGAGGACCGTCACGGCCAGCACCAGCAGCGCCCCCGCGCCCACGGCGGCGGAGGTCCCGGCAGGCAGTCGCGACACCAGGAGGACGACGAGGACCAGACCCACCAGCGTGAGCGGCACCAGGGTCCCCGCCCGTTCGGCGGACCCGGGACCCCACGACGCCAGCACCTCGCGTGAGCGCTCGTGCACCGCCTCGACGAGGTCGTCGTGGAGGACGGCGGGTCGATGCTCCTCGTGGTGCGCCGCGGTCAGGACGTCGCCGTCAGCGACATCCTGACCGAGCAGTCCCCGCTCCGGGTCCAGCCGCTTTCCCCCTGCGGTCACCAGGACGGTCCGGGAGGGGTCGTGCGACCACCCGAGCCCTCGCAGCACCTCGGGGAGGATCTCCCACAGCGCCACCTCGGCCGGGAGGCTGACGTCGAGCCGACGACGTGGGGCCGCCACCTGGACCCGCAGGAGGGACGAGTGCGTCATGGTCAGCCGAAGCGCCGTGAGCCGCGCAGGTCCGCGGCCCGGTAGGCCTGGTTGGCCTCCTCGACGCCGACGGAGAAGTCACGCAGCAGGGCCACCATTTCGGCGATGGCGGTGTCCCACTGGCGCTGGGCGACGACGTAGGTCTCCTGCGCAGCACCTCCCCAGCTGGACTTCAACGGAGCGAGCTCCGACTCCAGCTGGTCGAGGCGCCCCTCGATCCGGACTGCGGCCTGGACGAGGTCTCGGCTGGCGCCGTCGAGGGCGCGGTGGTCGACCTGGATTCCGTTGAACATGTCGCCCCCCTCAACCCAGCCGACTGAGCAGTCGCTGGGTCACGTCGGCCTGGGCTGAGTCGGTGGCGACGGCGTCGCGTCCCGTCTCCTCGAGCGCTGCCGCCAGGCCGTCGAGCGCGCCCACGACGCGTTGCTGCTTGCTCTGCCAGGCGTGGTGGAGCCGCTCGAAGGCCCGCGCCCCGTCGCCCTTCCACCTGCTCTCCAACGCCTCGATCTCCCCCGCCAGCTGCCGGCTCAGCGTCGTCACGTCCGTCCGTGCCCGCGTGACCGCCTCGGACGCGGCTGCCAGCACCCCCTCGCCGACCACCAGGTCTCCCTGACTCATCTGACTCATGCGACTTCCTCCCCTGCTCCGAGAACGCGGCGGACGGTCGTCCCCGCACTGAGCACCCTGTCGACCCTGCGACCGGGCGCACCAGCCCCAGCACGGCGATCAGCGAAATCTGTGGACAGAGCCGCGGGAGTACGCCGCGTGGTGTCCACAGCGGCCGGCCGGTGCGGTTCCGCACAGACGGCGCGAACGACCCGGACCGAGAGGGCCGCGTCGCTCCTACCGTCGCCCCACCGACCGCAGGAGGAAGCCTTGCCCACCCCCATGACTGGTCCGACCACCGTCCCGGCGCCCCCGACCCTGCCCCTTCCCGAGGGCAGCAGCACGCTCGTGACGGGCGCCCTTCCCATGCTCGCCGGCTTCGGGTCGATGGTGATGATGGCTGGGATGACGGGCGTGGGCCAGGCACGCGTCCTGGTGGCGGGAGGCTTCTTCCTCCTCTCCACCTCTGTGCTCCTCGGCAGCCAGATGGTGCGGCAGAGGCGTCAGCACCAGCAGCGGATCGAGGACCTGCGCCGCACCTTCCTCCGCGACCTCGCCCGCGCCCGCGGGGAGATCGACGCCCGCGCCAGCGAACGGCGTACGCGCCTCGACACCGCCCTGCCGCCGCTGCCGTCGCGACTCGGCGACATCGCAGGGGCGGCCAGCCGCACGCTCCAGTCGATCCGGATCGGAGTCGCTCGTCTGGGCCCGGAGCACACCCCCGAGCTGCTGCCACCCGAGGACCCGGACCGGGCGGATCCCGTGGCCGTGCGCGCCGTCGAGGCCCTGACCTCGCAGGCGCGGTTGAGCCAGGAGCTGCCCCTCGGTCTCGACTGGGCGCAGTGGGACCGCGTCACGGCGCAGGGCGAGGAGGCGCAGCGCGTGGACCTGGTGCGTCTGCTCGTCTGCCAGAGCGCCGTCGCCCACCATCCCTCGACGCTGAGGATCGTCCTGGTGGCACGACCCGAGGACCTGTACCGGTGGGACTGGCTCAAGTGGCTCCCCCACCACCGGTCGGCGTCCGAGCACGACGCCGTCGCCGGACGGCGGCTCGTCCTGGCCAGACTCGACGACCTCCCGGCCGACGAACGCCACCACACGCTCGTCGTCGTGGACGGGGTGGCCGCTCCCGTGGTCCCGTCGCGGACCTCGCTGCTCCAGGTGGACGTCCACCACACCGAGGTCGGGGCGCGGGAGAGCGTCGTACGTCTGGACGGCGCCTCCGCGGTGTGGGAGACGTCTGACTCCACGACCCACTTCTCGCCCGACGCCTGCAGCCACGCCCTGGCTGAGACCGTGGCACGTCGCGTCGACGGCGCCCACCAGACCGCCCGGTCCGTCGAGCACGCGGCCCTCGACGACCTACCGGCCCTGGTGGGGGTGCCCGAGATCGACCGCTGGACGCCGGAGGAGACGTGGTCCGGTCCCGCTGCGCAGCTGGCCGTCCCGATCGGCCTCGACGAGGAGCACCGACCCGTCGTGCTCGATCTGAAGGAGTCCGCGCACGGCGGCGACGGTCCCCACGGGCTGGTGGTGGGAGCCACCGGTTCCGGCAAGTCGGAGCTGCTGCGGACCCTGGTGCTGGGCCTCGCCATGACGCACGCCCCGCTGGACCTCGCAATGGTGCTGGTCGACTTCAAGGGTGGCGCCACCTTCGCAGGCCTCTCGAGGCTGCCTCACGTCTCGGCCCTCGTGACCAACCTCGGGGACGACCTCTCCCTCGTGGACCGGATGGCCGACACCTTGACCGGAGAGCTGGTCCGTCGCCAGGAGGTGCTGCGCGCCCACGGCCACTCCTCACTCGTCGAGCACCGCGAGGCGAGGGCGTCCGACCCCTCCCTGGAGCCGATGCCGTCATTGTTCGTCTGCATCGACGAGTTCTCCGAGCTGCTCTCGGCCCGCCCGGAGTTCATCGACGTCTTCGTCGCCATCGGGCGCGTGGGCCGCTCCCTCGGCGTCCACCTTCTCCTGGCGTCCCAGCGGATCGAGGAGGGCCGTCTGCGCGGGCTCGAGACGCACCTGTCCTACCGGATCGGACTGCGCACCTTCTCCGCGGCTGAGTCCCGGGCCGCCCTCGGCGTCCCGGACGCCTTCTCCCTGCCTTCGTCGCCGGGGGCCGGCTACCTCAGCACCGGAACCGGGGGTCTGAGGCGCTTCTCCGCGGCGTACGTCTCGGGGCCCCCAACCCAGCGCCGGGTCATCGCTCCCTTCCGCCGCCCTCTGCCCTGGACGCTGCTGCCGCTGCCCCGGCCGGTGGCACCGATCCCGCGAGCCGACGCGACGACAGGCCCTGCTGGCGTCAGCACCGTTGACGTCGTCGTCGATCGCGTCGCGCACCTTCCGCGTACCCGCCCCATCTGGCTGCCCCCGTTGGAGCATTCGGCGGCGTTGGGTGAGCTGCTCACCGACGTACGCAGCGACCCTGCGCTGGGCCTGCACTCCCCACGGATCCGGGCGGCTGCGGGACGGCAGGTCGCGGTCGGAGTGGTGGACCGCCCCCGCGAGCAGCGGCGAGACGTGTGGTCGCTGGACCTGTCCGGCGCCACCGGCCACTGTGCCGTCATCGGTGGCCCCCGCAGTGGTCGTACGACGGCGCTGCGCACCATCGTGACCGGCCTCGCCCTGGGTGCCACACCGACAGAGCTCCAACTCTTCCTCCTCGACTTCGGCGGCGGCGGCCTTGCTCCGCTGGCTGGCCTGCCGCACGTGGCGGGCCACGCCTCCCGGGGAGAGGAGCTGCTGTCGCGGCTGGCCCAGGAGGTCCGCGACCTGGTCGACCGCCGCGAGGCCCTCTTCCGCGACCACGGACTCGACGGTTTCGACGCGTACGTCCGCGCACGTGCCGCCGGCAGGGTGGACGACGGCTACGGCGAGATCTTCGTGGTGGTCGACGGGTGGGGCACCCTGCGCAGCGACGACCACGACCTCGAGGCGGCGCTGCACCGCGTGGCCGAGCGGGCGCTGACGTTCGGGGTCCACCTGGTCGTGGCCACCCAACGCTGGGGCGACCTGCGGCCCGCCGTACGCGACCTGTTCGGCTCGCAGGTCGAGCTGCGGCTCGGCGACCCCGCCGAGTCGACGGTCCACCGGGCGCGGGCCGCCACCGTGCCGGCCGGTGTGCCCGGACGTGGGTTGGTGACCGGCGGGCTGCACCTGCTCACCGCCCGACCAGCGCTGGATGCGACGTCGGACGTCACCGACCTGGTGGCGGCGATCGACCGCCACTGGAGCGGCACGCGACCCCCGCGCATCACCCGCCTGCCCGAGTCCGTCGACCTCGACGGGCTGCTGGCCGACGTCGACGTCCCCGCGGACACGATCCTCCTGGGCGCCAGCAGCGCCGACGTTCCGGTGGGACTCGACCTCGGGGTCGACCTGCACCTGGTGGTCCGGGGCGCCCACGGGTCGGGCCGCAGCAGCACGCTGCGCACCTACCTGCATGAAGTCACCAGGGCGCGACCACCGAGCCACCTCCAGGTGGTGCTGGTGGACCCCCGCGGGAGTCTCGACGGAGTCGTGGAGCACGAGCACCTGCTCCACCACCTGGTGTCACGCCAACAGACCAGCGCCGCCCTCGCTGAGCTGGCCTCCTACCTGGAAGGACGCCTCCCGACCCCCGACGTCGGCGTCGAGGCACTGCGCTCGCGCTCGTGGTGGAGCGGCGCCGAGGTGGTCGTGGTGGTCGACGACCACGACCTCGTGACTGCTGGTGGGTGGCAGCAGAGTGGGCTGCAACGTCTCACCTCCCTGCTCCCCCAAGCGCGCGACGTCGGGCTCCGGGTGGTCGTGGCGCAACGCACCGGTCGCGGAGCACGCAGCCACGATCCGTTCGTCCAGGCACTGCACGACCTCGACGTGGCGGTGCTCGACCTCACCGCCGACGACTCCACCGGTTCTCGTACGCCTCCGGGCCGGGCCCGTCTCACGACACGCCGACGCGTTCCTCGGGCTCTCCACGTGGCACAGGTGCGCGTTCCGTCACCGGCAGTCGGCGTCCATGGCGGTCCACCCTGAACGGCCACCCCTCGTGTGGCGCTGGCCACCACGCAGCGGAGGCCGGACCTCAGGTGGAACACACGGTGCGCCGATATAGTCGCCGCGTGATCTTCAAGCGCGTGGGAGACGGTCGGCCCTACCCCGACCACCAGCTGTCCTCGCGCGCCTGGGCGGCGATCCCGCCCAGCCAGGTCAGGCTCGACCAGCTGGTCACCACCAAGGACACGCTCCAGCTCGCCGCGCTGCTGGACGAGGACTCCACCTTCTACGGCGACCTCTTCGCCCACGTGGTCCTCTGGAAGGGCGAGCTCTACCTGGAGGACGGGTTGCACCGGGCGCTGAGGGCCGCGCTCCACCAGCGCAGCGTCCTGCACGCGCGCGTCCACGTCATCGAGGGGGACGACTGATGTCCACCCCCACGAGTGCACGACTCACCCTGACCGTTCTGGTGGCCATCACGGCGCTGGCTGCCGTGGTGGGCTGGTTCGCCATGACCAGGCCGTTCCCCACGACCGAGGACCTCCCACCCTGCGTGGAGACCCGCATCGCTGACAGACAGGAGGTCTTCCCGGCGCAGGTGACCGTGAGCGTGTACAACGCCAGCAGCCGCAACGGACTGGCGGGACGCACCATGGGTGACCTGACCGGTCGCGGCTTCGTGGCGGCGCGCACCGGCAACGTGGACAAGAAGGTTCGCGGCGTACAGATCTGGGCCGACAACGCCAAGAACCCTGCGGTCGCGCTGGTCCGGGCACAGTTCCGCAAGGCCAAGGTCGTCAAGGGCGAAGCCCTCGGGCCCGGCGTGGTGGTCGTGGTCGGCGACGGCAGCGTCCCGCTGCGCGACGTGGGCAAGGCGCCGACGTCGGTGAAGTCCACCGGACCGGCGACGATCTGCAGCCCGCCCGGCGCCGCCGACACCCCTGCCTGAGGCGGGCGCGACCGCGCTCCCGGGCGACCCGACCAGCGCTCACACCAGGTCGTGCACGAACTCCGACAGCTGCGTGAGGTTGCGACACTCTGTCATCGGCACGATCTCGCCGTAGACCGGCGCCGCCGAGTCGCCGGCTCCCCAGTGGCGCCTGTGCTCGGGGTTCAGCCAGATGGTGCGGCGTGACCTGGCGACCATGTCGGCCAGGACGTCCTCGGAGAGGTGGCGGTAGTTGGAGCGGGCGTCACCGAGGATCAGCAGGGTGCTGCGGGGCCCGAGAGCGTCGGCGTGCTCCTCGACGAAACGGGTGAACGCCGCCCCGTAGTTCGTCCGCCCGAAGCGGGCGGCGTGAGCGCTGCGCGAGGCGAGCTCGGCGAAGACGTCCCCCGGGTCGGCCCCGGGCCGGAAGACGTCGGTCACCTCATGGATGTCGTCGACGAAGGTGAACGCACGCACCTTGGTGAACTGCTCGCGCAGGGCGAAGACCAGCATCAGCGTGAACTGCGCGAAGTTGGCGACCGAGCCCGACACGTCGCACAGCACCACGAGCTCGCTGCGATGGGGCCGCTTCGGCTTGTGGTGCGTCTCGAGCGGCACCCCGCCGGTGGCCAGCGACGACCGGACCGTACGGCGGAAGTCCAACGTCCCACGACGTCGGGAGTGCTTCTCCTTGGTCAGCCGGGACGCGAGCTTGCGGGCGAGCGGGAAGAGCGCCCGCCGCAGCTCCTCCAGGTCGGCCTGGCGCGCCGAGGTGAATTCCAGCCTCTCGATCGTGGGCCGCAGCGTGGTCCGGGCCAGCTCGCCCAGGTCGCGCTCGGCGGCAAGGCGGCGCAGTGCCTCGGCCTCGACCTGCGTACGAAAGCTCTGGACACGGGCCCTGGCCTCCTCGCCGGCCTCCTCCACAGCCATCCCCTGGCCCACCAGGGCATCGACGAGACGGTCGACCAGCTCGTCCGGCGCGACCCGTCGCAGGGTGTTGTAGGGCGACCAGCCGGTCTGTCCCGGCGCGCGACCCGGCATGCGTCCGAAGCGGCCCATCGCCTCGGTGGCCATCTCGGGGCTCTCCTCGGGCGGACCGTCGGACATCCTCGCGGCCAACCGTTCGCGGAAGTCGCGGAGCTGCCGGGCGGAGTCGCGCAGTCCGGTCTCGTCCTCGAGCGGTTCGGCGGCGGCGCCCTCACCGACGAGCCGGGGGAACCACAGGTCGAAGAGGGCGTCGAAGGTGACCCGCTGCGTGTGGCGCTTGACCACGGTGGCCGCGTAGACCGTACGGACGGTCTCCCGGTCGTCCCATCCCACCGCGCCCAGCGCCGCCACGGCGTCGAGCCCCTCCGCGAGCGAGACGGAGAGTCCGGCCTCGCGCAGGGCCTCGACGAAGCCGAGGTGGCGGTCCAGCAGCGACATGGAGGAAGGTCAGGCAGGAATGACGGCGACGGGGATCGAGGAGTGGTGGAGCACGCTGCGCGCCACGGAGCCGAGCGCGAACCCACTCAGGCGCTCCTTGGCGTCACGCCCCAGCACCAGCAGCTGCGCCTCGGCCGCGTGCTCCAGCAGGTGACGGGCGGGCTGGCCCACGAGCTGGACGACCTCGACGTCGACGCCGGGGAACTCACTCGCCATCTGGTCGAGGCGCGCCTTGAACTCGCCTCCCGCCGTGGCTGCCCAGTCGTCGAAGGCGCTGATGTAGACGCCGGAGTCGCCGGTCAGCGCGGGGTGCGGCTCCCAGACCTGGACGGCGGTGAGCGACACCCCGCGCTCGCTCGCCATGGCGAAGGCGAAGTGCAGTCCGGCGCCGTGGTCCTTGTCCACGTCGACACCGACGACGACCGGCGCGTCGAGGCGGCTCTGCGCGTCCCAGCCGTCAGGTACGACGACGACGGGCGTGGCAGCGCGTCCGGCGACGGCGATGGAGGTGGACCCCATCACCAGACGACCGAGGGCGCCCAGGCCACGCTTGCCCATGACGAGGAGGTCGTGCTCCTCGGCCAGCTCCTGGATCACCGGGACGGGGTGGCCGGTGACGAGGGTCGTCGAGACGCGGACGTCCTCCAACGTCTCCGTGGCGCGCGCCACGGCGGCCTGGACGACCGGCACGAGGTACTCGGTCGGCGAGATCTCGGGGACGTACGAACCGATGACCTCGTAGGGCTCGGCCACGGTGACGATGACGAGATCGGCACCGGTCCGGTCGGCCTGCATCACCGCCCAGCTGATGGCTGCCACGTTGGCGTCCGAGCCGTCGACGGCAACGGCGACGGTGGGCGTGGTGGGGGAGTCAGTCATCGGTTCCTCCTGTGTGATTTGAGTTCGCGCACGGCCTTGTCGAGGTCGGACGCATGCTTGAGGACCACACCGAGCGTGGCCGCCACGGCGTCCTCGTCGAGCTGCCCGATCTCGAGGGCGACGAGGGTCCGCGCCCAGTCGATCGTCTCGGCGATCGACGGAGCCTTCTTGAGGTCGAGGTCACGCAGGCGCCCCACCGCCTCGACGACCTGGCGGGCGACCGCCTCGTCGACCTCGGGAACCTGCCCCATCACGATCTCGCGCTCACGCTCGAGGTCGGGGTAGTCGAGGTGGAGGTAGAGGCAGCGCCGCTTCACCGCTTCGGACAGCTCACGGGTCGCGTTGGAGGTCAGTACGACGAAGGGGCGTCGGGTGGCGGTGATGGTGCCGAGCTCGGGGATCGTCACCTGGAAGTCGCTGAGCACCTCGAGCAGCAGGCCCTCGACCTCCACGTCGGTCTTGTCCACCTCGTCGATCAGCAGCACCGTCGGCTCCTCGCGCCGGATGGCACTGAGCAGCGGGCGGGTGAGCAGGAACTCCTCGTCGAAGATGTCGTCGTGCGTGCTGGACCAGTCCTGGTCCCCGCCGGCGGCCTGGATGCGCAACAGCTGCTTCTTGTAGTTCCACTCGTAGAGCGCCCGCGCCTCGTCCAGGCCCTCGTAGCACTGCAGGCGTACGAGGTCGGCGCCGCAGGCCCGCGCCACGGCCTTGGCGAGCTCCGTCTTGCCGACCCCGGCAGGACCCTCGAGGAGCAGCGGCTTCTCCAGCGCGCCGGTCAGGAAGGTGGTCGTCGCGGTCGCCGCGTCGGCGAGGTAGCCGGCGGCCCGCAACCGCTCGCCCGCGTCACCGGGGGACGAGAACCATGGCTGCCTCATGGGGCCACACTAGGACGTGCGTACGGATGCACGCCCCCGAGGCCGGGAGACCTCACTCACACGCGGCGGCTAGGCTCACAGCTCCCAGCGACGAAGGAGTCGGAATGACGAACGACCACGACCACGAAGAGGCAGTCCTCAGCATTGCCGCCCAGATGATCGCCGACGAGTCCGCTGAGCACGTCGCGACCGTCAGCCACCGGACCCCGGGTCTCCACCTCGAGCTCATTGACCTCAGCGCGGGCCTTCCCGCCGACGAGGACGACGAGTGGGACTTCGACCTCCCCGCCGACCTCGGCCTCAAGATCCTGCTCGGCGGCGTCGACCCCGAGGTCTCCGTGCAGCTGCTTCGCGCGGCGGCGGACTACCTCGAGGAAGCCATCGAGGAAGGCATCGACGACGACGAGGACGACGACTGAGTCGTCACCCTCGCACGACTGACAACGAAGCCCCCGGTCCTCAGGACCGGGGGCTTCGCCGTTGTCACCCGGCCGTCCGGGTGGGTGGCAGAGGGGGCGGGATTCGAACCCGCGGTAGGTCTCCCTACGACCGCTTTCAAGGCGGTTCCGATCGGCCGCTCCGGCACCCCTCCTGGGCGCCCCGAGGAGCGCTCGCGGAGCATTCTAGGCCGAGGGGCGCCGCGGCGTCCCACTCCGATCCACCCCGCGATCTCCTCGCGCGATCGCCTCGTACGCCTCACACCGGCCGACGAGCCGGTTTGGCGGAGCGCCCGGGCGTTGTGTTCAATCGAGCCGTGGTGTCCGACTATCGATTCTCCCCAGCCCTGACCGCACGCCTCCTTGGCCTCACGATGCTGCTCATGGCCGTCGTCGTCGCCCTGGTGACCCTGGGCGTCGCCGTGGCCAACTGGCACAGCTCGGTGCTGCTGGTTCCGTGCATCGTCGTGATCGTGGTCGTCCTCGCCCTGATGGCCTGGACCAACGGGTGGGTGGTGCGCCTCAGCGACGAGGGCTACCAGGTCCGGCGCATCCGCAGCGTCGGCGTCCCCGCCGCCCGGTGGAAGGACGTCGAGGACGCGGTCACCAGCGAGCGGCTCGGCTCCCCCGTCCTGATCCTGCGCCTGCGTGACGGCGGTACGACGACGATCCCCGTCGCCGCTCTCCACGTCGACCGCGAAGCTTTCGCCAACGCGGTGGCCGATCACCTCAACCGAGGCCACGGCATCCGCCCCCTGGGGGGCTGATTGGCGACCGGGCAGGCTGCCTTGTAGCCTGTGGTCGCTGCATGGAGGCGTCGCCTAGTCCGGTCTATGGCGCCCGCCTGCTAAGCGGGTTGAGGGTCAAACCTCTCGCGAGTTCAAATCTCGCCGCCTCCGCCAGTCAGACTCCGCCCGAGCGTTGCTCGGGCGGAGTCTTCGCGTTGGAGGGTTCGTCGGCCCTTCTGCATGATCCTGCACGGCACCCGGGACGCACTCCCCCCTTGCGCCTGAGTCATGACTTCTGCCAGTTTGGGTACCTGGGAACGCCTGACTCGGCATCCTCCCGGTTATACAACTTCGTGCATTGCAGGAAGTTGCAACGCGAATCCGGGTGACGAAAGTTCTTCGTCAGCCAAGAATGAGACCAAGTAGGGAACCCCACCCCCGCTATCCCGAGAAGGTGACCACCATGAAGATCGCCCGCGTCCTTGCCATCGCCGCCGTTGCTGCCCTCCTGAGCGTCAACGCCAGCACCGCCACCGCCTACGCCAAGCTCGACACGAGCTGGGGCTACGTCACCGGCGGAGGCCGCTGACCCCACGAGCACGCGAGGCCAGGTTCGTCCCGATCCCCCGTCGTTGACGTAACCACCACACCTCCGCCAAGGTTCGGTCTCGCGAGGACGACGGCAGCGACCATCAGGTCGCTGCCGTCGTCCTTTTCACGTGCGTCTTCCCGGCGGTACGACGTCCCGGCGGTACGACGTCCCGCTCCGCCGGCCTGACGGGCGTACGACGTCTCAGTCGTCGCCCTCGGTGCCGTCGATGGCCTCCTGGCCGGAGACTCCGCGACGCCCCATCTCGTAGCCGAGCTGGAACCGCGTCTGGGCCTCGAACTCGCCCTTCAGCTCGGAGACGTAGCCCGCGTAGGTCCGCGGGCTCACCCCCAGCCGCTTGGCGCTGGCGGGGTCGGCGTAGCCGGCGATCAGCATCCTGATCGTCATGGCCCGCTGCTCGGCGGCGATGTCGCGGCTCACCGTGCTCTCGCGGTTGGCGAAGGGCCTGGCGCGCTCCCAGGTCCGCTCGAACATGTCGACCAGGTAGGCGACCATCGACGGCTCCCGCACGGCCAGGGCAACGGCCAGCCCCTCGTGGCCCGGGACGACGGCGATCCGCCGGTCCACGACGATGAGTCGGTTGAAGAACTCGTCGAGCGTACGCACCTCCGCGCCGCGCGCGCTGACGGAGGCGACGTACTTGTGGGTGGTGCGGCTGCGGCGAGCGGAGTGCTGGTAGAGGGTGCGCATCTTGACGCCCCTGCCCAGGGCGGCGAGGTCGCGCTGGGTGGCGGCGGCCAGGGTGGTGGCGTTGCGCCCGGTCTGGGGCTGGGCGGTGAGGAGCTCGAACTCGGCATCGGCCACCACGGAGCCGATGAAGGGGTTGATCGCCTCGCCGCGCACCTCGGTGAAGGCGCCGGTGGCGACTCCCGGCGCCTTGCGCCACATGTGTCCGAGGCCGGTGAACGCCTGGGCCCACTGGGCCGACTCGGAGATCAGGGAGGCACCCTGCTGCCCCATCGGCGCGACCACGAGCGAGGAGACCGTGACGGGGTCGACCGGGACCATGCGGTCGCCCTCAGCGACGAGCAGCCCCATCCGTACGAGCAGGTCGAAGGCAGCCCTGGTCTCCTCGACGCCCAGACGGGGGTCGTCGACCGAGATGCTGCCCGTGGCGACCACGGCCTCGTAGAGGGGTGTGGACACCCGCTCGAAGAGTTCCCGGTCCTCGGGTCCGTAGTGGGGCAACGGACGTCCCTCCGTCGTCGGAGTGCGCGGGGCGCGCGGCTGGCGCTGCAAATACTTGCACACGGTTCTGACCGGCAGGAATCACATGAAAATGCAACTGGCCCCGGACTCCGAGGAGTCCGGGGCCAGCCAGCAGAACGGGGTCCGCTCAGTGCGCGAGGATCACTCCGCGTCGGCCTCCAGGGCGGCCTTCACACGGTTGTGGGCCTCCCAGATCTCCTCGGGCAGGTTCGGGAACTGCTCGAGGTGCTCCGTGCGGTGCGAGATCTCCTGCTGCCAGCGCGCGTTGTCGATGCGCAGGACGGCGTCGAGGTCGTCGGCGTCGATCTCGAGACCCTCGAGGTTGAGCTCCTCCTTCTTGGGGAGGATGCCGACCGGGGTCTGCACGCCCTCGACCTCGCCGTTCTTGAGCTGCATGAGCCACAGGAGCGGGCGGAGGTTGTCGCGGTAGCCGGGCCACAGGAAGCGGCCGTCCTCACCACGCTGGAACCAGTTCACGTGGGCGAAGAGGGGCTTCTCGTCGGCCGCGTTGATGATGTCGAGGTAGTGACGGGCGTACTCGCCCTCGCCGTAGGCCATGAAGGGGCGGTTCGACATCGGGTCGTAGCGCAGGACGCCCTCGGTGCCCTCGGCGGCGAAGGTGGCCTCCGCGCCCAGGGTGAGGCCGTCGTACACGCCCTCGGCCACATCGGTGATCGCGCGGATCAGCGGCTCGCGGTCACGGGTGCGGCCACCGAAGATGATCGCGTCGACCGGCACGCCGGCCGCCTCGTCCCAGTCGGGTGCGATGTTGGGGACCTTGGACAGCGTGGTGGTGAAGCGGCTGTTCGGGTGCGCCCACGGGTCGTTCTTCTGGGCCTCGGTGCGCTCCGAGATCAGGTGTCCGCGCCAGTCCTCCCAGCCCGTGACGTCGGCCGGGGGGTTCTTGGTGCGACCCTCCCACCAGACCTCCTGGGTGGTGGGGTTGTACGCGACGTTGGTGAAGATCGCCTCGGAGTTCTCGTCGATCGAGCCCAGCGCGGTGGGGTTGGTGGTCTCGTTGGTGTCCTTGGCGACACCGAAGACGCCGTTCTCCGGGTTCATCGCCATGAGCTTGCCGGTCTTCTCGTCGACCCAGAGCCATGCGATGTCGTCGCCGTAGAAGTAGACCTCGTAGCGGTCGCCCAGGGCGTCCGGCGGGAGCATCATGGCGAGGTTGGTCTTGCCCGAGGCGCTCGGGAAGCCACCGGTGACGTGGTACGTCTTGCCGGTCTCCTTGTCCTTGATGCCGATGAGCATGTACTGCTCACCGAGGAACTTCTTGGAGACCCAGCCGTCGTACGCAGCCTGGCGCAGGCCGTGGGCGATCTTGCCCAGGAGCGCGTTGCCGCCGTAGGAGGAGCCGTAGTGCAGGATCGTGCGCTCGTCGGCGACGGTGACGAACCAGCGCTGGTCGTCGTCGGTGCCCTGGCCCAGGTTGGGCAGGTCGCCGGTGACGTGGACGGCGCGGACGAACTGGTTCGGGTCCTCGAGGTCGTTGACGTACTGCACGCCGACACGAGCCATGCGGATCATGTGGAGCACGACCGGACGGTTGTCGGTCAACTCGACACCCACGCCCCACGGCGCGAGGGCGTTGCCCGCGGGAGCCATGAGGTAGGGGATCACGTACATGGTCTTGCCGGCGGAAGCGCCCTTCATCTTCTCGTGAAGGAGGGGCTTCATCTCCGAAGCCGGCTTCCAGTTGTTGTAGACGCCCTTGTCCTTGGGGTCATTGGTGGCCACGACGGTCCGCTCCTCGGAGCGGGCGGTGTCCTTGTGGTAGCTGCGGGAGTAGTAGCGCCCCTTGCCGGCCGGCTGCAGCTCGCCCGCTTCCAATGCCTCCTGGATCAGTCGCTCGTCATCGGCGGCCGAAACCACCTCGACACGCTCCGCCCCGGTGAGCTCCGCGTACTGCTGGACGTACTCACGCACGCGCGGATTCGTGATGCCCGCCGCGTCGAGGACTGCTTCAACGTCTGCCATCGTGCCTTGCTCCAATTCATGGAATGTGCCGGTGATTCCGGAGGGCTGGCGCCCGCCCCTGTGGTGTGTGATGCAGGGCCGCGCGTCACCCTCTCTTCGATCTCCACCGAAGCGATTGAGATGCGCGACCACGGTATCCGCACGCCCCCGCGCGTCATGGCCGGGGGAGGTCCCCCGCATCATGACAGCCCTACGCGGGGTTACCAAACGCATCCGTGCTGTGGCAGCGGTTCGCGGATGTCGCGTACGTCCCGGGGTCACTGGTGAGCAACCGGAGCAACCGCGGGCGTCGCGGCAAGCCAGGGAGGACTGGGCGCCGCCCCTCGCGGTGGGTGGTCCGCCAGCGTGCGAGCGCCAGTTCCTGCGGGTCAGGGTACGACGCTGCGGCCCACCGTGGCGCCGGCGTCCATTCTCCGTCGCACACCGGTCACCCCACCCTGATTTCACATCGCTCGGGCTGTTCGGCTAAGGTCTACCGAGTCGCCGCGCTGAGCGGGGTGGCGGGCGCCTGTAGCTCAACGGATAGAGCATCTGACTACGGATCAGAAGGTTTGGGGTTCGAATCCCTACAGGCGCACAGACCAGAACCGCAGGATCATCCACCGGATGACCTGCGGTTCTGTCGTTCCGGGACCTACGCGCGCTGAGTCCCCGCCTTGTCCAAGTCGGCCGCTTGAGGGGAACTTCGGGGGCAACGACCTCACAACTCCCCCTCAGGACCGCCGTCGCCGTAGAGCGCTCCGAGCTTGTTGAGGGCGTCGCGCTTGTCGTTCAAGGACAGGTGCGCGTGGACGTTCGGTACGGTGCTGCGATGAGGGTTGCTGTTCGAAGGTTCGCAGGGATCGCCGCCGCACTAGCCGGATTGGTCGTTGTCTTCTTCGTCACGAGAGCGCTCGCCTTCCGCTCGACCGGTTTCGACCCAGGTCGAGACAGCTTGGACAGCGATTGCGACCAGTGCGTTCTGACAGAGACGCTGAACGCGTTGCCCGTCATAGGGGTCGCTTGCGCGGTGTACGTGGTGACCGTCGTCATCATTGTCATTTTTGTGAGGCGCCGAGCCTCGACTGAATAGCCCTCCCCCAACACCTGATGACAAGGCAAGGACGGGATTCCCCTGTCGCCTGCATCTTGGAACCAGAGGGCCATGAACCGAGAGGCAGCCTCGAAGCTCTGCAGGGAGCGTTCACGAAGGAAGTTTGACTGTGACGAGTATCCCTACGCTGCGACGCAGCAGGGATGTTACAGCCCTTATGTCGCAGCCCGAGCACGGTGCCGCATAGACGATGTGCCAGTGCGACAAAATAGAGGCGCTGGCTCGCTTTACGGTTGGTTCATCCGTAAGCAGCGCCTCATGATTGGCGAAGACTTCTTCATTCAGCCAGTCTGGGCCACCGGTCCAACGTAGATTGAGGTTTCACTGGATGCTCTTCTTGGCGTCCTGCCCGGAACTACCCTGAGTGCAATGGAGGGGATGGCTCATGGTGACTCGTCGGCTGTCGATGCATGACGAGGCGGCATTCTTGATGCTGGAGGCGGAGTCTCCCTGGGATGGAGCCGTTGTCTCGGAGTGGGTGCTCTACATGGGCAACAACCCAAACCGGGGTCCGGTGGGATGGACAGTTTGCTTCGACGGCGACCGAAACGAGGGCGTCTGGGACGTCGAGGTGACGTTCGAAGCGGTGCCGGAGGCGCCCCCGTTGCCGGCGACGACGTTCACTGATGTGGTCGAGGTCAGCGCTCATGGCCTCGTGGAACTCATGGAGGGCAACTGGGAGTCGCACCCCGTGACAAGTGCACAGGAACATGGGTGGTCGCGGGTGCGGTTGTCGCGTGAGCAGCCGCGGCACGGTACGCCCAAGCTGTTGGTCCAGTCGTGGCCGGCTGACCGCAGGGCGGCCACCGTGCTTCGTGTGGCCGATGAGCCCACGGCCGATTCCTGGGACGTTCAACTGCCGGGGGCGGAGGCCGGTCTAGAGGGTGCTGCCCGGATCGGTGCTTACGTTGATAGTAGGCCAGGGCGGCAATCCCTTTCAGGGGAGCTCGGGATGGCTACGGCAACAATGGACATCCCTGGTTCCTTGGCGCGGGTCAGCCTCCTCTTTGAGGCCGGAACGATCTGGACTTTGGCCCCCGACGGATATGGCGCTACCACCGGCGGATACACCGATACGGACGGTGAACTCTGGGCCACCTGTTACGTCAAGGACGCCAGCCATCCAGACCATATCGCCGGCACCAAGATGTCGGCGATCCTGACGCGACCCCGGGCCGATCACGACCCTCCGCGGCGGAGTGCGTTGTGGTTCAGGTGGGGACTTCCCGTGCCCCCGTTCCACGACGAATTGGGGACGCCGCGAGGCTATGAGCCGCTCCTGCCCCGCGACACTCGAGTGGACGTCTGGTACGACCCCAAGCCAGGAAAGACGATCAGTGTGAGGCTGGAGCACTCGGATGTTCCTGCCGAGTGGGTTAAGCATCTGAGTGCCTGGTGGACCTACCAGCTCGCCATTGCGCGAGGCAGTGGGCTGGAATAACTGGACAATGCGCAACTGCATATCCCCGTCACGGTTCCGTTTCCGTGCTGGGAGGTGATGAACGGCGACGCGCATTCCTCGCTGGACGACGATCGAGGTAATTGCAACCGGCTCGGCGGGCTACGGCGACCCGTGCCGTGCGGCCTGGAGCTCCTTCAACCTCCCAGACGGATTCTGTTCCCAGCGGGCATCTCTGGACGGGGACGTGACTGGATCGAGCACGCTGGATTGGCGGCGCAGTGCCTGATGCCAGCGATGACTCGCCCCGGATCACGCCACGAATCAGTCACTGATTTAGACCGGGACACGACGATTCCTCAACTTACCCGGCGTTGTTGTTGTTGAAGAATGCGTAGTTCTCCGAGTTGCTCCGGTTGTTGTTCAGGTTGGCATCCGTGGCATCGGCGCTTCCGGTCTGGATGTCCGCGAAGGGGCGAACTCTGTAGAAGTTCGTGGCCGTGTTGCTCGTGTCGTTCATCGCGATTCTGAAGTCCATCGTGAACGTCTCGCCAACCGAGTTCACACCGCGCCAGCAGGGCGGGCATGAGGCGAGTCAGCGCCCCTTGGCAAGGGCCCGGCACGCCGCCTTGACGCGGCTGCGGTAGATCGCTCGGGCCATCGCCCCCAACAGCCCTGGTTGGTGGCGATGCACGAAGAGGGGTGGCCGCACCGGAGGACTCCTTCCTCGGGGCGTTCGCGAACCCCAGAGCGAACAATAGATCCTATATTTGGATAACGTCCAATTTTCTTCACTGATGGGTGACCGGGCGATGGAATGTGCGCCCCTTACGTTCGGTAGTCTAGGTTTTAATTACTGGCGGGTAGCGACGCTTCGGCTTCCGGCGGTCGCCGCACGACTGGGCCGTGCTGAGGGTTCCGCTGTGGGGACGGTCTTGCGACCTGCGGCGTTCATCCCTTTGGACAGCAGGAGCACCACCACCGTGACCGGACAGTCCCACCACCGCGTCAAACCTGACCCCCACCCGCCGAGGCCTCGTCAAGGGCGCCGCTTGGTCGGTGCCGGCCATCACGCTCGCCACCAGCGCCCCGGCCTACGCCGCGTCGTCCACGATGGCGTGCCAGGTCGTGGCGCTCAACCCCGTCGCCGCCTGGATCGCGGCGGGTGGTGGGGTCACCCGGAACGTCGACACGGGGTGGTACGTCCCCGGCACCTACGCGCCCGAGAGCGGCACGGTTCCGGCGGCGCTCGACGGTTTCGTCAAGAAGTCCGAGGCCGACTGGTACACCTCGCTCAACCTCCCGAGCGGTTCCTTCCTCTCCTTCGGCAACACCCGGAATGCCGTTGCCTCGGCCACCGCCTCCAACGCCACGACCACCGTCACGCTGACGTACACGTTCACGGTGCAGAACAAGGTCACCCTCGACCTCGGTGGACGCGTGCTCTTCGGCTACGGCAACTCCCCCTCGGGCAAGACCGAGCGCCAGTACGTCCAGATCGACGTGAAGGGTCTGGCCGGTGGCGACCGGACCGTGGCCAGGATGGCGCCTCGGCGGCAGAGCGCCGACGGTTCGGTCCTGTATCCCCACACCTCGGTGGGCATCTCGCGCGAGAACTCGGCGACGGCGGGCAACCACAGACTCCTGAAGCAGTCCGATGCGCAGCTCGAGGCCTTGGGCTACACCCTCCACACGCCCCCGAGCGGCATCGACCAGGGACGCTTCAGCGCCTACTTCGCCGACAAGACCATCGTCGACGACGCCTCCGGGTCGCGTGTCCTTCAAATCGTCTACACCCTCACCCTGCCGGCGCGCTACGACTCCTCCTGGGTCAACGACGACGTGATCCTCTTCGCGCCGACCGTCCGGGTGAACTGCTGACGCTCAGCGCTGGCACCTCTGGTGCGTCGCCCCGCCGCACGGTCCGCCCGGACTGTCGGTGGGGCGTGGCATATTCACCGTCGTGCCACTGACCCTGCACCACGCCACCCGCACCGACCAGCTCGCCGACGACCTGGCCGGGCTGCTGGCGACCCCGCTGCCCGACCCGTTCGCGCAGGAGGTCGTCGTGGTCCCGGCGCGCGGCGTCGAGCGATGGCTGACCCAGCGGCTCTCCCACCGCCTCGGCACCGGTGATCGCGGCGGCGACGGGGTCTGCGCCGGAGTCCGATTCATGGCGCCCCACTCGCTCATCTCGATGCTCCTGGGCCGCGAGAACGACGACCCGTGGTCACCCGACCACCTCGTCTGGCCGCTGCTCGAGGTCATCGACGACTCACTCGACGAGACCCAGTTCGCGACCCTGGCCGACCACCTGGGTCACGGCGACCCCGACGACGAGCGCAACGCCCGTCGCTACGCGGTCGCCCGGCGGCTGGCCGGGCTCTTCGCGTCGTACGCCGTGCAGCGCCCGACGCTGCTGGCCGACTGGCGCGCAGGCCGCGACCTCGACGGCTCCGGCCATCCGCTGGAGTCCGACCTGCACTGGCAGGCCGAGCTGTGGCGTCGTCTTGAACGCACGGTGCCTGCCGATCCGCCCGACGTACGCCACGCCGAGACCGTCGAGCGCCTGCGCACCGGCGGCGACGGCCTGGACCTGCCGGCGCGTCTCTCCCTCTTCGGCCACACCCGCCTGCCCACCTCCGAGGTCGCGCTCCTGCGGGCGCTCGCCGAGCAGCGCGAGGTCCACCTCTGGCTGCCGCAGGCCTCTCCCTCGCTCTGGGACGACCTCGAAGGGGCCGCCGAGGAGGGCCCGGTCCGCCGCGCCGACGACACCAGCGCCCGTCTCGTCCACCATCCCCTGCTCGCCTCGCTGGGCCGCGACAGCCGCGAGCTGCGGCGTACGCTCGGCCCGCTCCCCGCCCTCGGCCAGGCCGTCGAGCCCTCCCTGCCCGACACCCTCCTGGGGTGGTTGCAGCAGGACCTGCGCAGCAACGCCGCTCCCGTTGCCACCACCCGCCAGTCGCGCATCGTCGCGGACGACGACCGCTCGGTGCAGATCCACTCCTGCCACGGCGCAGCCCGGCAGGTCGACGTGCTCCGTGAGGTGCTGGTCGGCCTGCTGGAGGACGACGAGACCCTCGAACCCCGCGACATCCTCGTGATGTGCCCCGACATCGAGAGCTACGCGCCCCTGATCTCGGCCGGCTTCGGGCTGGCTGACGTGGCCGAGGGGTCCGAGGCGGCCAACGCCCACCCCGCCCACCAGCTGCGGGTGCGTCTGGCCGACCGGGCGCTGGGGGCGACCAACCCCCTGCTCGGCATCGCGGCCACTCTCGTCGAGCTCTCCGGCGGACGCATGACCGCGACCGAGGTGCTGGACCTGGCGGCGAGCCCTCCGGTGCGGTTGCGCTTCGGCTTCACCGACGACCACCTCGAGCGGATCTCCGGCTGGGTCCGTGACGCCGGCGTGCGGTGGGGCCACGACCTCGCCCACCGCGGACGGTTCGGGCTCACCACCGAGGCCAACACCTGGCTCACCGGGATGCGCCGGGTGCTGCTGGGGGCAGCGATGTCCGGTCAGGGCCACCGGTTCGTCGGGACGACCCTGCCGCTCGACGACGTGGGTGACGCCGACCTCGACCTGCTGGGCCGGTTCGCCGAGTTCGTCGACCGGCTGCACACCTTCACCACGGCCGCCACCGCCGCCCAGAGTGCTGGCGACTGGAGCACCGCGCTCCGGGAGGGCGTCGCCGGGCTCACCCAGGTCACCCTCGACGAGGCGTGGCAGGAAGCCCAGTTCGCCCGCGAGATGGAGCGCATCACCTCGAGCCCCAGCGGGGGCGGTACCCGGCTGCGCCACGCCGACGTCCGCGCCCTCCTGGCCCGCAGCCTGCGCGGCCGACCCACCCGCTCCAACTTCCGGACCGGCACGCTGACGGTCTGCACGATGGTGCCGATGCGCTCGGTGCCGCACCGCGTCGTCGCCCTGGTCGGCCTCGACGACGGCACCTTCCCCCGGATCTCCTCGGTCGACGGTGACGACGTGCTGGCGCGCTCCCCCATGACGGGCGAGCGTGACCTGCGCTCGGAGGACCGTCAGCTCCTGCTGGACGCGATCGGCGCCGCCACCGAGACGCTGGTGCTCACCTACAGCGGCCGCGGCGAGCACACCGGGGCCGAGCACCCGCCGGCCGTCCCGGTGGGCGAGCTGGTCGACGCCCTCGACGCCACAGGCGTACGCCCCCAAGGTGAGCCGGTGCGCGACCACGTCGTCGTCCACCACCCGTTGCAACCCTTCGACGAGGCCAACCTGGTGGCCAGGCGACTGGTGGGCGACAAGCCCTTCAGCTTCGACCGCACCGCGCTGGCCGGAGCCACCGCTGCCCGCTCCCCGAAGGTCGCCGTGCGGGAGCTCCTCCGGAGCCCTCTGCCCGACGTGGCCACCGACGACGTGTCGGTCTCGCTGGCCGACCTCCACGACTTCTACCGCCACCCGGTCAAGGCGTTCCTGCGCTCACGCCTGCGGGTCACCACCCCCCTCGACGGCGAGGAGGGCAAGGACGCCGTCCCGATCGAGCTGGACGCCCTCGAGCAGTGGGGCGTCGGCGACCGGCTGGTCAACGACGTGCTTGCCGGGGCCGACCCGCAGTCGGCCATGGTCGCCGAGCAGCTGCGCGGCCTCCTGCCGCCCGGCGACCTCGGCGTCGGCGTCCTCACCCAGATCGTCGGCAAGGTGCGCCCCCTGGTGGAGTACGCGCTCCCGCTGCGCGCGGGCACCGCCCGCGCGGTCGACGTCGACATCGACCTGGGTGACGTGCGCCTGACCGGCACGGTCCCGGACCTGTACGGCAACAACCACGTCACCGTCAGCTTCTCCAGCCTGGGCGCCAAGCACCGCATCGCCGGCTGGATCAACGCGCTGGCGCTGGCCGTCGGCGCTCCGGACGAGAACTGGACGGTCCACACCATCGGGAAGTACCGCTCCAGCGGGAAGTTCTCGATGATCAAGCCGTTGCCCAAGGACGAGGCGATCGGGTGGCTGCGCGAACTCGTACGCGTGCAGCAGCAGGGGTTGCGCGAGCCGCTCCCGCTCCCCTTGAAGACCTCCTTGGCGTGGGCGGAGGAACGGTGCCACGAGCTGAGCGGGCGCGAGGTCAGGCCCGACGACGCGGCGGTGCGCGAGTGGTTGACCCCGCCCTTCAACGACTCCGGCTTCCCACGTGAGGACGCCGACGCGTGGCACGAGCGCGCCTTCGGCCCCCAGGCACCCTTCCGGGTGCTCACCGCTCCCCTGCGTAGCGACGAGGCCGCGCTCGACGCCGCGCGCGACGACGGCGCCCCCACCCCGCACCGCCTCGGGCACTACGCATGGCGGGTGTGGGGCCCCTTGCTCACCGGTGACCGCGAACTCGTGAGGGGGATCTGACGTGCAGGCGTTCGACATCGCCGGTCCGCTGCCGACCGGCACCACGCTGCTGGAGGCCAGTGCCGGCACGGGCAAGACCTGGACCATCGCGGCCCTGGCCACCCGCTACGTCGCCTCGGGCGACGCCCGCGTCGACGAGCTGCTGGTGGTCACCTTCACCCGCGCGGCCAGCCAGGAGCTGCGCGACCGCGTACGCGGTCAGCTCGCCGACGCCGCCCGGGTGCTGACCGACCCCACGACGGCCGACCCCGACAACACGCTGCACGGCTGGCTCCTCGACGCCGACGAGCCCGAGATCAGCGTGCGCCGCGAGCGGCTCACCGACGCGCTCACCAGCTTCGACGCCGCCACCATCGCGACCATCCACCAGTTCTGCCAGCTGGTGCTGCGCGGCCTCGGCGTCGCCGGTGACACCGACCCCGACGCGGTCCTGGTCGAGGACCTGGAGCAGCTCACCGGCGAGGTGGTCGACGACCTCTACCTGGCTCGCTTCTCCGGCACCACCACCCCGCCGTGGGACCGTGCCACCGCGATGCAGATCGCCCGCGCGGTGGTCGACGACCCGGGCGCCACCGTCGAGCCCATGGCGGCGCTCGACGAGCAGCCCGACTCGGTCGCGGCAGCGCGCGTCCGCTTCGCCCGCGACGTGCTCGACGAGGTCGAGACGCGCAAGCGACGCCTGGGGATCCTCAGCTACAACGACCTCCTCAGCCAGCTCGCCGACGCGCTCGAGGATGAGGACGCGCCCGCCCGCCTGCGGATGCGGCACCGCTGGAAGATCGCCCTCATCGACGAGTTCCAGGACACCGACCCGGTGCAGTGGCAGGTCTTCGAGCGCGCGTTCGCCGGCGTCTCGACCCTCGTCCTCATCGGCGACCCCAAGCAGGCGATCTACGCCTTCCGCGGCGGCGACATCGCCTCGTACCTCCGAGCCGCCGAGCTCGCTGGTCACCGCCAGACCCTCGGCACCAACTTCCGCTCCGACGCTCCCCTTCTCGCCGCGGTGCAGTCGATGCTGGAGGGCGCCGAGCTCGGGTCACCCGAGATCGTGGTCCACCCGGTGCAGGCCAAGCACACCGAGCCGCGCCTGCACGGTGCTGGCGCCCCCCTGCGGATGCGCGTCGTACGCCGCCACGAGCTCGGCGTGGGTCCGCGCGCCAAGGCTCCCGTCGACCGCTGGCGCGACCACGTGGTGACCGACCTCGCCCGCGACGTCAAGAAGCTGCTGACCAGTGGCGCCACCTTCGAGGGAGAGCCGCTGCAGCCCGGGCAGGTGGCGGTGCTCGCCGCACGCCGGGCCACGTTGCAGGCCGTGCAGAAGGCGCTGCAGGAGCTCGGCGTCCCGGCCGTCGTCAACGCCGGCGGGTCGGTCTTCCACACGCCGGCCGCCACCGAGTGGCTGACGCTGCTGGAGGCGCTCGAGCAGCCCCACCGCAGCGACCGGGTGCGGGCCGCCGCCCTGACGTCGTTCTTCCCGTACGACGCCGCCGCCCTCGACCGCGACGAGGGCCAGCGCGGGGGCGCCCTGACCGACGAGCTCGCCGAGGAGATGCGCACGCTGGCCAGCGTCCTCAACTCCCGTGGCGTGGCCGCCGTGATGGAGTGCGCCGTGCTCGGCGGGCTCACCGCGCGGGTGCTCGCCGTGAAGGGGGGCGAGCGCACGCTCACCGACCTGCGCCACATCGGCGAGATGCTCCACCGGGTCGCCGTCTCGGAGCGGATGGGCGTGGTCGGACTCGTCGGCTGGCTGCGCGAGCAGGTCAGCGACGAGAAGCTGGAGGTCGCCTCCGAACGGACCCGGCGCCTCGACTCCGACGCGGAGGCCGTCCAGCTCGTCACCATCCACGGCAGCAAGGGCCTGGAGTACCCGGTCGTCTACCTGCCGACCCTGTGGGACCGCTGGACCGGGCGCGACCCCCAGGTCGCCCTCTTCCACGACGCCGAGGGACACCGCTGTCGCGACGTCGGCGGCCCCAGCCCTTTCCAGCGCGCCCACCTGGAGTGCTACCGCCGGGAGGACGCGGGCGAGTCGCTGCGCCTGCTCTACGTCGCGCTCACCCGCGCCCAGTCGCAGGTCGTCGCCTGGTACGCCCCCAGCAACAACACGCCGGCCTCGCCCCTGCACCGGATGCTGCTCGGCCGCACCCCCGGCATGGCGAGCGTGCCCGACGAGCAACCGCTGGTCGACGACCAGAGGCTCACCGAGATCTTCGGCCACTGGCGCGACGCCGGGGCCTTCTCCCCCGAGCTCGCCAACCACGGCACGCCCGACAGCACGCCGCTGGAGCCGGGCCAGGACGACCTGGACGTGCGCGTCTTCACGCGCCCGGTCGACACCGAGTGGCGGCGTACTTCCTACTCCTCACTCTCGGCCGCCTCCGCCCACCACGCGGCGTACGCCGACGGCTCGCTCTCGGAGGTCGAGCCCGACGAGTTCCCCGAGACCGGTGACGCCGAGACGCTCGACATCCCCGCCGACGGTGACCTGCCCGAGCTCCTGGCAGTCCCCTCGCCGATGGCCGACCTCCCGGTCGGCGCGACCTTCGGCTCCTTGGTCCACGCCGTGCTCGAGCACGCCGACCCCGGCGCGCCCGACTGGCCCGCGGAGCTGCGACGCCACGTCGTCGAGCAGCTCGAGTGGTGGGCCGTGCCCGCGCTCGACGTCGACGCCCTGGTCGAGGCACTCGTCGCCGTCAGCACCACCCCCACCGGGCCGCTGACCGGCGGACGGACCCTGCTCGAGATGAAGCTGCCCGACCGCCTGCGGGAGATGGACTTCGAGCTGCCGCTCGCCGGCGGCGACGTGCGCGGATACGCGGTCGACGACGTACGTCTGGGCGACCTCGCCCCGCTGCTGCGACGTCACCTGCCCGAGGGCGACCCGCTGCTCGGCTACGCGACCCAGCTGGAGTCCGACCCGCTGCTGGCCGGGCAGGCCCTGCGCGGCTACCTGACCGGGTCGATCGACGTGGTGCTCCGGGTCGAGGTCGACGGGCAGCAGCGCTTCGTCACGGTCGACTACAAGACCAACTGGCTCGGCGACCTCAACGCCCCACTGACCGCCCACGCCTACCGGCCCGACGCGCTGGCCGAGGCGATGGCCCACTCCGACTATCCGCTCCAGGCGCTGCTCTACACCGTGGTGCTGCACCGCTACCTGCGCTGGCGGCTGCCCGACTACGACCCGGCCACCCACCTCGGCGGCGTCCTCTACCTCTACCTGCGCGGCATGTGCGGGCCCGAGACCCCGGAGGTCGACGGGATGCCCTGCGGTGCCTTCTCCTGGCGGGCCCCCGTCGGGCTCGTCGAGGAGCTCTCGGCGCTGCTCGACGGTCAGCCGGTCACCGATGCCGCCCTGCTCACCACCGGAAGGAGCCGAGGATGAGCGACGTCTTCATCCCGACCGGGACCCACGACCCACGCCTCGTACGCTCGGAGCACGGCCTCCTCGCCCACTTCAACACCGCTGGCGTCATCACGGCCGGTGACGTCCACGTCGCCCGCGCCCTGGGGGAGATCGGTCAGGAGAAGGACCCCGGCGTCCTCCTCGCGGTCGCCCTCACCTGCCGCGCCGTCCGCAGCGGCTCGGTCTGCCTCGACCTGACCGCCGTCGCCGACGACCTGCTCGGTGCCGCCGTGCCGGAGCAGCCCGCTGTCACCACCGACGAGGTGGTCGAACCCACCGCCTACGACGACCTCCCCTGGCCGGAGACCGACGCGTGGGTCGCCGCGGTCGCCGGGAGTTCGCTGGTCGGCCTCGGGGTCCTGCACTGGACCGGGCGACTGCTCTACCTCGACCGCTACTTCGAGCAGGAGAGCCAGGTCCTCGACGACCTCACCGCCCGCTCCCGCACCGCTCCCGAGCACGACCTCGCCCTGATGCAGACGTCGCTGGCCCGGGTCTTCCCCGGGGCCGGCTACGACGAGCAGCGTGAGGCCTGCCTGCGCGCCGCCCACCAGTGGACCACCGTCATCACCGGCGGGCCCGGCACCGGCAAGACCACGGCCGTCGCCGGACTGCTGGTGGCGCTGCACGAGCAGTACGCCGCGCGCGGCCAGCGCGTCCGGATCGCGATGGCGGCCCCGACCGGCAAGGCAGCGGCGCGCCTGCAGGAGGCCGTACGCGGTGCGGCGGCCCACTTCTCCGAGGAGGACCGCGCCCGGCTCGAGGGGATCCAGGCCAGCACCCTGCACCGGCTGCTGCGGATGGACCCCGGCAACAGCACCCGCTTCCGCCACCACCGCGCCAACCGGCTGCCCCACGACGTGGTCGTGGTCGACGAGACCTCCATGGTCTCGCTGACGATGATGGCGCGGCTGCTGGAGGCGGTGCGGCCCGACGCCCGACTGATCCTGGTGGGCGACCCCGACCAGCTCTCCTCCGTGGACGCCGGCGCCGTGCTGGGCGACCTGGTCGACGGCTACCGCGACCGCGCCGACTCCCCCGTCGCCGCGCTCTCCACCTCCCACCGCTTCCAGGGCGGCATCGACCTGCTCGCCGAGGCGCTGCGCAGCGACGACCCCGATGCCGTGCTCACGGTGCTCGCCCACGGCCACCCCGACGTGGAGTGGGTGCACGACACCGACCCGGCCACCACGATCCGTACGGTCACCCTCGACGTGGCCCAGCGCGCCCGCGACGCCGCGCTGGCCGACGACCGCGCCGGGGCGATCCGCGAGCTCGCGGCCCACAGGTTGCTCTGCGCCCACCGCGACGGCCCCTTCGGCGTCAAGCACTGGAACCGCCGCATCGAGCAGTGGCTGAGCGCCGTGGTGGGCGACCCGCTCCAGGAGTCCTACTACGTCGGGCGACCGCTCCTGGTGACCAGCAACGACTACTCACTCGGCGTCTACAACGGCGACTCCGGCGTGGTCGTCCAGACCGACCAGGGGCGTCGCGTCGTGATCGACACCAGCGACGGGCTGCGTGAGTTCGCCCCGTCGCGGATGAGCGACGTCGACACCATGCACGCGATGACGATCCACAAGGCGCAGGGGAGCCAGGCCCGGGAGGTCACCGTGCTGCTGCCTCCGGAGGACTCCCGCCTGCTGACCCGCGAGCTCTTCTACACCGCGGTGACCCGGGCCCAGGAGAAGGTGCGCGTCATCGGGTCGGAGGCCGAGGTACGCGCGGCGGTCATGCGGACGGCCCAGAGGGCCAGCGGCCTGGCCGAACGACTCGCGAACGGGTGACATCGCGCCAGAAACCCGCACGACACACCCATTGAGTAGGGTCGGAGGGTCGCCGGCCACGTCCGCCACGGCGTACGGGACCGGGGCCGCGCCCACGCACACCCGCTCACAGACACCACGAGGACACCCCTCACGAGGAGATCGATCCATGCCCTTCCTGCTCCGCCTCGAGCTGCCCGACGTGCCCGGTTCCCTGGGTCGCGTCGCGAGCGCCATCGGTGAGTCAGGGGCCGACATCGAGGCCATCCTCATCGTCGAGAAGACCGATCGTGGCACCGCCATCGACGACGTCCTGCTCGAGCTGCCCCCGGGCAAGATGCCGGACTCCGTGCTCTCCGCCTGCGCGATGCTCGAGGACGTCAGGGTGCTGTGGATCAGCCGGTACGCCGCGGGCACCAACCTCTTCATGGACCTCGAGCTCGTCGAGGAGCTGACCGCCCACCCGGCCGAGACCCACGAGCGGATGCTCCGCCTGCTCCCGGAGACCTTCCGTGTCGACTGGGCCGTGCGCGCACGCCAGGGCATCGCTGGGGAGGTCGAGATCCTCGACCACACCGGCGCTGCCCCCGAGGAGGTTCGCTGGTTCGACGTCGACCGCGCGAGCCGCGTCGAGAGCTGGGACGAGAACCAGGTCGTCTGCGCGGTCCCGCTCGGCAGCGAGATCTTCCTCCTCGGTCGCCGCGGCGGTCCGGAGTTCCTGGACTCCGAGGTCGCCCGCGTCGGTCACCTCGTGTCGCTGTCGAACTCGATCCGCCACGGCGGCTTCGGCCACTGAGGCACCTGGCACAACCGTCCGGCCCCGCGCCGCGGCGACCGCCCACCCCTGCCTCGCGGCGTCAGGCCGCAGGCCGACCAGCCCCACTCCGGGCCAGCGCGACGAGCTCGGCGCAGCTCTCGGTGAGCGCGACCCGGAAGGCCTGCGGGTCTTCCAGCGCCTCGGCGTAGGCGAGGATCCCGAAGAGCATCCGCTGCCCGTAGCTCCACACCATGACGTTGCACCCCACGCCGTTGCTCGGCGGACCGTCGATGTGCAGGTCGCTGAAGACGCGGCCGCCGATGCTGAAGGGCTCCGCCGGGCCGCGCACGTTGGAGACCAGGATCGAGGCGTCCGCGTCCTGCCCGGGGTCGGCCATCCGTTCCAGCGTTCCGTGGATCGCCCGCTTCGCCAGCGCCGGCGGCAGGACGTCGAGCCAGTCGGCGACCAGGCCCACCCCCAGCGCATCGAGCCGTGCCTTGCCGGCGGCCGAGATCGTGCTGATGCGTTGCAGGCGCTCCCACGGATCGGCCACGTCAGTGGCCAGCGATGTCGTGAAGGACCAGAAGTGGTTGCCGAACTGCCGCACCGGCGACCCCGGCGGCTCCGCCGACATCGGGACGGTGGTGAGCAGCGGCCGCTCCGGCAGCCCACCGCGGGTGGCCAGGTAGCGCTCACAGGCCCCCGCGACCACGCCCAGGACGACGTCGTTGAGCGTCACGCCGGCCGCCTCCTTGACCGCCTTGAGATCGGCCAGGTCGAGCGAGGCACGGACGTACGCCCGCCGCGGCGACCCCTGCCCGTTCAGCGCCGTACGTGGTGCGTGCCCGGCGTAGTGCGGCACCTCGACGTCACTGCGCTCCCGCTCCTTCCGGACGCGGCGTACGCCGGCGACGCTGCGGGCCAGCAAGGCAGGCAGCCTCAGCAGCGCACCGAGGATCATCCACAGCGCCCCCAGCACCAGCCGCAGCCGCCCGGGGACGCGTTCGGCACGGAAGGGCCTGGCGTCGTGCCCCGGCACCGGCGGGAGCGGTTCGAAGGGCAGGTCGGAGAAGACCCGCGCGACCGTGGTCATCGCGCCGACGCCGTCGGCCAGGGCGTGGTGGTACTTCAGCACCATCGCCTGGCTGCCGTCGTCGAGCCCGGTGACCAGCCAGACCTGCCACAAGGGTCGGTCGGTCGGCAGGTGCTCCTCGGCCAGCTCCGCGAACCACGCCTCCAGCGCCGTCCGGTCGCCCGTGACGGTGGCCTCGCGCACGTGGGCGTCGAGGTCGAGGTCGGGGTCACGGACGGCGACCGGGTGGGCCAGGTCGCCCGGGACGTCGACGATGCGCCACCGCCAGGACGGCAGCTCGTCGAGCCGGGAGGCCACGTGGGCGCGTAGGTCTGCCAGCGTGAGCGTCGCGTGCTCGCCGGCCAGCACCCCGACGGCCATCGAGTTCATCGGCTGCCCTGGCAGGTCCATGTAGAGGAATCCGGCGTCCTCGCCGTTGAGCCGGTGCATCAGGCCACCTGTCCTTGGTCGGTCGGCGCGTGGTCGTAGGCGTCGGCGAGCTCCACGAGCGCGGCGTGCAGGCGGCTCGCCAGGTCGACGGGGTCGGCGACCGCGCTGGGGTTGGTCTGGATGCCGACGACCACCTGGTCGCCGTAGCCCACGACGGTGAGGTTGAGCCCTGCCCCGTCAGCCACGGGCCCCGAGAAGATGACCTGCTCGACCCGTCGCCCGTGCATCGTCCACCCGTCGTCGGGCACCTTGAGGTTGGAGACGATCAGGTTGAAGTCAGGGGCTGCCTCGCCGGTGAGCCGCTGCTCGGCCATCGTGCGAGCGCCCCACGCACCGAGCGCCGGAGGGATCCGGTCGAGCCAGGTGATCAAGGTGTCGCGGCCCTGGACGTCGAGCTGACGCTTCGCCTCGGCGGTCGCGGCGGCGGTGGCCTCCAACCGGGCGCACGGGTCGGCGACGTGGGTGGGCAGCATCGCGTAGAAGTTGCAGAAGACGTTGCCGCTCACCCGCGGCGTCGCCCCGGGGGCGTCGTGGCCGATCGGGACGTTGACGACCAGCGGCTCGTCGGGCAGCTCGCCGCGCTCGGCGAGATGGCTCCGCAGCCCGCCCGCCACGACCGCGAGCACGACGTCGCTCAGCGGCGTCCCGGCGGCGCGACGCACGGCGCGCAGCTCGGCGAGCGGCAGGGTGGCGCGGGCGAAGGCGCGCCTGTCGTCCGTCGAGGTGTTGAGCACCGAGCGCGGGGCACTGCCACCAGCGTTCGGCACGGCGACCGCAGCGGCCTCGCGCACGCGGCGTACGCGCCTGAACCGCCGGATGGTCACCAGCAGCAGCCACGGCATCGTCAGCCACACCACGACCTGGCGGGTGAGGGTCGCCAGGAAGAGGGCCGTCGGACGCATCGGCGGGTGCGGGGCGAGCTCGTCGGCGTCGGCCCACGGCGGGCGCGTGGCCGCCCGGTCGTCGAGCAGCTCCGCGAGGATGCCGAGCAGGCCGGCCCCGTCGGCGAGCGTGTGGTGGAAGGCGAAGACGAGCGCCTGCCGGCCGCCCGCGAGGCCGTCGAGCAGGGTGACCTGCCACAGCGGACGGCTGGTGTCGAGGTGCAGCGCGAGGCGGTCGGCGATCCAGGCGTCGTACTCGGCGTCCCCGCCGGGGAGCGGGAGCGCGTCATGGCGGACGTGGTCCTCGACGTCGAACCGGTCGTCGTCGACCAGCAGCGCGTGGCCGATCCGGCCGGGCACGTGCTGGAGGCGTCGCGTCATGGCAGGCACACGCGGCAGCCGCTGGACGAGATGGTCGACCAGCGCCTCGCGGGTCAACCGCTCCTGGTTCTCGCCCGGAGCCCCGAGGATGACCACATGGGTGCACGTCGAGGTCTGGCTCGGGCTCTCGATGTAGAGGAAGCCTGCGTCGCTGCCGGCGATGCGTCGGCGCGCGGTTCTGTGCATGGGACGGCCCCCTCCAGGCGTGGCTCCCTCGGTCCTGACCAGCGCTGTCCGGGCGCCCTCACACCGGGACAGTGGGGCGAGCATGCCACGATCCGGGCTGACCCGTCACCCGTCGCATTTCGCCCACTGGACCGGGCTGTCCAGTCAGGTTTGACCACTCGACGTGATCTGGTTCACACTCGGTTCGGAGTTGCCTGAGACGTGGTTACAGTCGATGGGCACACAAGTGACCGGACAGTAACGAGGGAGACGTTGCTGACTCGGACTCCTTGAGGGAGGGTTCCGGGGCATCCCGGTCATGTGAGGGACGAGGGAGCCCAGCACATGCCGCAGTGCGACAGTTTCACCCTGCCCGCGGGAGCGGAGACGGTGGTCGCCGCCGATCCTGTGGGCCAGCCGAACCCGGCACTGGTCGCTGCCGCCCGGCGCGCCGGTGGCACCGGCCTGCTGGACGCCCCCACCCCCGACGCGTACGCCCGTGCGCACGCCGAGCTGACCCGTCGCCGCGCCCAGGACGCCTGGCTCCGTCCCGGCCCTGCACTGGACGCCGCGGCCGAGGAGGTCACCGCCTCCGTGGTCGTGCTGGAGCTCGCCGGCCGCGGCGCACCCGCTGAGGTCGTCGAGCGCTGGACGGCTCCCGGTCGTCGTCTCATCGCCCAGGTCACCAGCCGCGCGGAGGCCGTGGCAGCGGTGGACGCCGGGTTCGACGGGCTCCTCGCCTCCGGCTGCGAGGCGGGTGGCCGGGTCGGCCCGACCGAGTCCTTCATCCTCCTCCAGCAGACCCTCGACCTCGGGCTCCCCGTCTGGTTGCGCGGCGGCGTCGGCCTGCACACCGCCGCGGCGGTCGTCGCCGGCGGCGGGGCGGGTGTCGTGCTGGACACCCAGCTCGGACTCCTGCGCGAGTCACTCCTCGACGCCGCGACCCGCTCGGCCCTCGCCGCGATGGACGGCAGTGAGACCCGCGTGGTCGCGGGCTGGCGCTTCTTCACCCGCCCCGACCTTCCAGCGGCCCGCCTCCCCGAGGACGCCTCGGCCGACGAGGTCGCCGACCTGGTCGGCGCCAGCATCACCGCCGACCTGGTGCCCTTCGGCCAGGACAGCGCCACGGCCGCGGGCCTGGCCGAGCGCTTCGTGACGGTCGGTGGGGTGGTCCAGGGGATCACCGCCTCGATCACGGAGCACCTCGCCGCGGCAGCGACCGCTCCCCCGCTCGCGCCGGGCGCCGGCGTGAGCGTCGCGCACGGCACGGTGTACCCCATCGCGCAGGGGCCGATGACCCGCGTCAGCGACCGCGCCGGCTTCGCCGCCGCCGTGGCAGGGGGCGGCGGCCTGCCCTTCCTGGCGCTGGCGTTGATGCCCGGCCATGAGGTGCGCGCCCTGCTCACCGAGACCAAGGAGCTGCTGGGCGACCGGGCGTGGGGCGTGGGCCTGCTCGGTTTCGCCCCGCCCGAGCTGCTGGCCGAGCAGCTCGCCGTGGTGCACGAGGTGGCGCCGCCCTTCGCGCTCGTCGCCGGCGGTCGTCCCTCGCAGTCGGCCGCCCTCGACGCAGCCGGCATCCCGGCCTACCTCCACGTGCCCTCGCCCGGCCTGCTCGACCGCTTCCTGGCCGACGGCGCCCGGGCCTTCGTCTTCGAGGGCCGCGAGTGCGGCGGCCACGTCGGACCGCGCTCCAGCTTCGCGCTGTGGGAGGCGCAGATCGAGCGCCTGATGGCGGTCGACGACCCCGAGAACCTGCGCGTCCTGCTGGCCGGCGGCGTCCACGACGCCCGGTCGGCCGCGATGGCGGGCGCCGCGCTCGCACCGCTCGCCGCGAAGGGTGCCCAGGTCGGCGTGCTGATGGGCACCGCCTACCTCTTCACCGCCGAGGCCGTGGCCGCAGGAGCGATCCAGCCGGCCTTCCAGGAGATGGCCGTCGACTGCGACACGACGGTGCTCCTGGAGACCGCGCCCGGCCACGCAACCCGCTGCGTGGAGACCGACTTCGTGCGCGCCTTCGCCGCCCGTCGCGACGAGCTGGTCGCTGCCGGCGTCGACGCCAAGGAGCGGTGGGCCGAGCTCGAGCAGCTCAACCTCGGCCGCCTGCGCATCGCCTCCAAGGGGCTGACCCGCGGCGAGCAGGGCCTGGAGGAGGTCGACGTCGACCAGCAGCGCGCCGAGGGCATGTACATGATCGGCGAGGTCGCGACCCTGCGCCACGAGGTCACCAGCATCGAAGACCTGCACGCCGACGTCAGCGCCGGCAGCGCCGCCTGGGCGTTGCCCGGCGCCGTGACCGAGCAGGGCGAGACGCCCGAGGCCGACCCCTTCGACATCGCGATCGTCGGCATGGAGTCGTTCTTCCCGGGGGCGGTCGGCGCGGAGCAGTTCTGGGCCAACGTGGTCGCCGGCACCGACCACGTCACCGAGGTGCCCGCCGACCGGTGGGAGACCGACCTCTACTTCGACGCCGAGGCCACGGGCCGCAGCGCCGGTCACAAGACCCCCTCGAAGTGGGGCGGCTTCATCGACCCCGTCGGCTTCGACCCGCTGGCCTACGGCATCCCTCCCGCCTCGCTGGCCGCGATCGAACCCGTGCAGCTGCTCAGCCTCGAGGTGGCCGCCCGTGCGCTGGCCGACGCCGGCTACGCGACCCGCGACTTCGACCGCGAGCGCGCCTCGGTGGTCTTCGGCGCCGAGTCCGGCAACGAGCTCGGCGGGATGTACGGCGTACGCGCCTTCCTGCCCCAGCTGCTCGGCGAGGTGCCCGAGGAGCTCCAGGGCTGGCTCCCCACGCTCACCGAGGACTCGTTCCCCGGTGTGCTCGCCAACGTGATCGCCGGCCGCATCGCCAACCGCCTCGACCTCGGCGGGGTCAACTACACCGTCGACGCGGCCTGCGGCTCGTCGTTGGCCGCCCTCGACGCGGCGTGCAAGGAGCTGCGTACGGGTGCTTCCGACCTCGTCATCGCCGGTGGCGCCGACCTGCACAACGGCCTCAACGACTACCTGATGTTCTCCTCGGTCCACGCCCTGTCGCCCTCGGGTCGTTGCCGTACGTTCGACGCCAGCGCCGACGGCATCGCGCTCGGCGAGGGCATCGCCGCGGTCGTGCTCAAGCGCCGGGTCGACGCGGAGCGCGACGGCGACCGGATCTACGCGATCATCGACGCCGTCGCCGGCTCCTCCGACGGCCGCCACCTCGGGCTCACCGCTCCTCGCAAGGAGGGCCAGCAGCGCGCCGTCGTCCGGGCACTGGAAGCCTCGGGCGTCGACCTCCACGAGGTCGGCCTGGTCGAGGCGCACGGCACCGGCACCGTGGTCGGCGACCGCACCGAGATGGCCACCCTCACGGAGCTCTTCGCGCAAGGCCACGTCGAGGCCGGCTCGGTCGTGCTCGGGTCGGTGAAGTCGCAGATCGGCCACACGAAGTGCGCCGCCGGCCTCGCCGGCCTGATCAAGGTCGCGAAGGCCGTGCACCACGGCGTCCTGCCGCCCACGATCAACCTGGTCGAGCCCAACCCCTACTACGAGGCCGGTTCGAGCCCCTTCCGCTTCCACGACAAGCCGCGCCCGTGGGCTGCGGAGACCCGCCGCGCCGGCGTCAGCGCGTTCGGCTTCGGTGGCACCAACTTCCACGCGGTGGTCTCCTCGTGCGACGCGGGCGACCGTCCCGCCCACGGCCTGACCCAGTGGCCGGCGGAGCTCTTCGTCGTCCGCGGCACCACCGAGGCCGACGCCGCCCGGTCGGTCGCTGCCCTGCGCGACACCGTCACGGCCGTCGCCGCCAGCGACCCGGACGCCCAACGCCACCGCCTGCGCGACCTCGCCTGGGCCGTCGCACGCCAGGGCCGTGGACCCGTACGGGCCGCCTTCGTCGCCTCCTCGTTCGCGGAGGTGCTGCGGCGGCTGGACGAGGCCGAGGCACGGGGCTTCGCCGCGCCGGACGACGCCGAGCGTGGTCAGGTCGCCTTCCTCTACCCGGGTCAGGGGAGCCAGCGGCCCGGCATGCTCAACGACCTCTTCGTCACCTTCGGCGGACTCGACGACCTGCTCCGCGAGGGCGCCGAGTGGGCGGAGGCCATGTTCCCGCCGGCCGCCTTCACCAAGGAGCAGCGCGCCGCCCAGCAGGCCGCGATCACCTCCACCGACGTCGCCCAGCCCACGCTCGGGATCGCCGCGGTGGCGATGACCCGCCTGCTCGCCCGCGTCGGCATCGCCCCCGACGTCGCCGCCGGTCACTCCTACGGCGAGCTGGCCGCCCTGGCCGCAGCCGGCACCTTCGACGACGCCACCCTGCTCTCGCTCAGCGCCGCTCGCGGCGGTGCGGTCCTGACGGCCGTCGAGCGTTCCGGCGGTGACCCCGGCACCATGGCCGCGGTCTCGCTGACGCTGCCCGAGGTCACCGACCGCCTCGCCGCCTGGCCCGACGTCGTCGTGGCCAACCACAACGCGCCGCGTCAGGTCGTGGTGTCGGGCCCGACCAACTCGGTGCGCGCGGCGGTCGAGGCGCTGGAGGCCGACGGGGTCCGCGCCACGCTGCTCCCGGTCGCGTGCGCGTTCCACTCGCCGCTGGTCGCCGAGGCGTCGTCGATCCTGGCCGAGCACCTGGAGCAGGTCGACGTGGCCGCCCCGGCCTTCCCGGTCTGGTCCAACACCACCGCCGAGCCCTACCCGAGCGACCCGGCCGCCGTACGGTCGCTGCTCGCCGACCAGGTCGCCGATGGGGTGCGCTTCGTCGACCAGGTCGAGTCGATGTACGCAGCGGGCGTGCGTACGTTCGTCGAGGCCGGTCCCGGTCGCGTGCTCTCCGGCCAGGTCGCCAAGATCCTGGGCGACCGCCCGCACACCGTGATCGCCTGCGAGGTGCCGGGAGAGCCCGGCGTACGCCGTTTCCTCGAGGCCGTCGCCCAGCTCACGCTTCTCGGGGCCCCGGTCGACGAGACCAGCCTCTTTGCCGGTCGCGCCGACGTCGTCGACCTGCGTACGTGGCCGCTCAAGGCCCCGGGCTGGAGCATCGACGGCGCCTTCGTACGCCGTGCCGACGGCTCGGTGCTGCCCAACAGCCTCCAACCCGCCGGGACCATGCCGGCCCTGGCCGGGACCGGCGCACCTGCCGCTGGCGCGACCATCCCCGCGGCGGCCGGCGCGACCCCCGCTGTCTCCACCGCTGTTCCCGCCGCTGTTCCCGCCACAGGGCCCCACGTCAGCAGTGCCGTCGCCGGTGGCGACGGGGAAGGACTCCACATGCCCGCCTTCGACGAGCAGGACGCTCCCGCCTTCGCAGGGACCGGCGCCGACGCCGTGGTCCACGAATACCTCCGCTCGATGCGTCAGGTCGTGGCCGCTGAGCGCGACGTGCTGCTGCGCTACCTCGGCGCCCCTGCGGTCACCGTCGCCACGTCGAACGTGGTGACGTCGCAGGCCATCGCGTCCCCGGTCACCACGCCCGTCGCGGCCCAGGTCGACGCCCAGGCACCCGTCCCCGCGCAGGAGCCGGCAGCCACCGTTTCCGTGATCACCTCACCCGTCTCCGCCGTTCCCGTGGCTGCCGTGCCCGCAGCCGCCGTGGCCGCTGCCCCGGCCATCGACCTGATGGCCGCCGTCCAGAAGGTCGTCTCCGAACGCACCGGCTACCCCGTCGACATGCTCGAACCCGACCTCGACCTCGAGGCCGACCTCTCCATCGACTCCATCAAGCGCATCGAGATCGTCGGCGAGCTCGCCGAACGCATCGGACTCGGCTCCGGCGGCACCCTCGCCGACGACGTCGTCGAGGAGCTCTCACGCCACAAGACCCTGCGCGCCATCGTGGACTGGGTCACCGGCCAGGTCGGCGTGCCCGCCACCACCACCGCCCCGGCTGCCGAGGGTCCTGCCGCGACCTCGGCAGCCGGGGCCGCGGTCGCCCCGCCCGCCGTCGTCCCTGCGTCCACCGCACCTGCGCCCGCCCCCGCGGTCGACCTGATGGCCGCCGTCCAGAAGGTCGTCTCCGAGCGCACCGGCTATCCCGTCGACATGCTCGAACCCGACCTCGACCTCGAGGCCGACCTCTCCATCGACTCCATCAAGCGCATCGAGATCGTCGGCGAGCTCGCCGAACGCATCGGACTCGGCTCCGGCGGCACCCTCGCCGACGACGTCGTCGAGGAGCTCTCACGCCACAAGACCCTGCGCGCCATCGTGGCGTGGATCGAGTCGCAGAGCGGGGCAGCACCGGCAGCACCGGCAGCGCCCGTAGCCGTACGCACCCCGGCAGCACAGACCGCCCCGACCGGCCAGACACAGGCCAGTCCGAAGCACCCCACTCGGACGCAGACCACCCGGGCGCTGACCAGCCCTACGCAGGCCGCCCCGGCGCAGGCCACGGCGCCCACCGCCGAGCTGGTCCTTCCGACGGGGCTCTTCGAGCTGACCGTCGAGCCCCTCGGCCCCACGATGGCGCTGGGCGACCTGACCGGCGCGAGCGTCGCCCTGGTCGAGGGCCACCGGGCGCTCACCGACGAGGTCGACTCCGCCCTCACCGAACGGGGCGCACAGGTCGCCCGCCTCACCCACCGCCAGGTCGGTGAGCACCAGAACCTCCTCGGGCAGGTCGACGTCCTCGTCGACCTCAGCGCGACCGCCGGCGAGCCGTTCGTCGACGCACGTACGGTCTTCGGCGCGGTCCAGCCGTCCCTCCTGGGTCGGGCCGGCAAGGTCCTCGCCGTCGACGTCGCGCTGCACGCCCCGGGCCAGGAGGCGATCGGCGTACCCACCGGCGTACCGGGCATGTTCCGCTCGCTCGCACGGGAGTACCCCGATCGCCTCCTGCGCTCGGTCGAGGTCGACGCCGCGGACCTCGATGGTGACCTGGCCCCGCTCGCCGGGGCCGTCGTCGACGAGCTGCTCGACGTCGACGCGCCCCCGTCGCTCTCCTGGGCCGGCGGCCGGCGCACCACCCGGGTCGCCGGAGAGGTGCGCCGTCTGGAGCAGGAGATCGGCGCGCTCGACCTCACCTCCGAGTCGGTCGTCGTGCTCACCGGCGGCGCACGCGGGATCACCGCCCGCATCGCCGAGGGCCTGGCCCGCACCGCCCGTTGCCGCCTCGTCCTGGTCGGCCGCTCGCCCTACCCGACGGAGGCCGAGAGCCCTCTCCTTGCCGGGGCTCGTACGCTGCCCGAGCTGCGCCGCCGCGTCCTCGAGATCGGCGAGGTACGCACGCCCGCCGAGGTGGAACGGGTCTGCGCCGAGGTGCTCGCCTCCCGCGAGGTCATCGCCACCCTGGAGACGCTGCGCAGCCTCGGCGCCGACGCGGAGTACGTCGCCATGGACGTCCGCTCCCCCGGCTTCGGGGCCCTGCTCGACGCCCTGCACACCACCTTCGGTCGCCTCGACGGCGTCATCCACGGCGCCGGCGTGCTCGACGACCGCTTGGTGCGCGACAAGAGCGCCGAGGGATTCGACCGCGTCTTCGGGACGAAGGTCGACTCCGCGCGGGCCATCCTCGACCGCCAGCACCTGGGCCTGAAGTTCGTCGCGCTCTTCGGCTCCATCAGCGGGGTCTTCGGCAACAAGGGGCAGGTCGACTACGCGGCGGCCAATGACGCCCTCGACGCCCTCGCCCGCGCCCACGACGGCCGCCACGGGTGCCGCGTCCTGTCGCTCGACTGGGGCCCGTGGGCGGGCGGCGGCATGGTCTCGCCCGAGCTCGAGCGGGAGTACGCCCGGCGCGGCGTCGGCCTGCTGCCCCCGGCCGACGGCGTACGCGCGCTCCTGCAGGAGGTCGCCTCGGCGACCGGTCCCTCGCAGGTCGTGGTGATGGCGGGCAGCCCTGACGCCTTCGCGACGAGCGCCACCCCGCTGGCCCGTACCGGAGGCGTGGCCGGCTCCCTCGTACCCCAGGGGACGCTCGCACCGTGACCGGACAACGTCGCCGCACCACCGGCCACGGACCCCGCCCCGACGACGTCGCGATCGTCGGTGTCGCCGGGGTGTTCCCGGGCGCCCCCGACGCGTCGACCTTCTGGCGCAACGTCGTCGACGGCGTCGACTCGATCACCGACGCCCCGGCGAGTCGGTGGGACCCCGTCTTCTTCGACGCCGACGCCAAGTCCGCCGACCGGTTCTACACACGGCGCGGCGGGTTCGTCGACGACGTCGCGACCTTCGACCCGTTGGCCTTCGGGATCATGCCGGTCGCGATGGAGTCCGCCGAGCCCGACCAGCTGCTGGCGCTCGCCGCGGCGGCCGCCTGCCTGGCCGACGCCGGTGACGTGCACGAAGGCGTCGACCCCGCCAAGGTCGCGGTGCTCCTGGGCCGCGGCGGCTACCTGGGCGACGGGATCGCCCGACTGGACCAGCGCGTACGCACCGCCCAGCAGGTCGTCGAGGTGCTGCGCAGCGTCGTGCCCGGCATCACCGACGCCCAGCTCGACCGGGTCAAGGCGGAGTTCCAGGACTCGCTGGGGCCCGAGCGCCCCGAGGGCGCCATCGGCCTGGTGCCCAACCTGGCCGCCTCCCGCATCGCCAACCGCTTCGACTTCCAGGGCCCGGCGTGGACGGTCGACGCCGCCTGCGCGAGCTCGCTGATCGCCGTCGAGCAGGGCGTCGACCTGCTGCGCTCGGGGCGCAGCGACCTGGTGCTCGCCGGCGGCGTGCACCACTGCCACGACCTCACCCTGTGGAGCGTCTTCTCCCAGCTGCGCGCCCTCTCGCCCAGCGGCGGGATCCGCCCCTTCTCCGACGCCGCCGACGGCGTGCTCATCGGCGAGGGCACCGGCCTGATGGCGCTGCGCCGCTTGGCCGACGCCGAGCGCGACGGCGACCGGGTCTACGCGGTGATCCGCGGCACCGGCGTGTCGAGCGACGGCCGGGCCGCCTCCCCGATGAGCCCCCGTCGCGAGGGTCAGGTGCAGGCCGTCACCGCCGCGTGGCAGGCCGCGCGCCTCGACCCCCGCCTCGTCGGACTCGTCGAGGCCCACGGCACCGCCACCCCGCTGGGCGACCGCACCGAGCTGGCCACCCTGCGCAGCGTCTTCGGGGCGTACGACCCCGCCTCCGGCCCCCGCGCCGCCCTCGGGTCGGTGAAGTCGAACATCGGCCACGCGATGCCCGCGGCCGGCGCCGCCGGGATGGTCAAGGCGGCGCTGGCGCTGCACCACCGCGTCCTCCCGCCGACCCTGCACGCGCAGGACCCGCACCCCGACGTCGACGCGACCCGGTTCCGGCTGCTCACCCAGGCGGAGCCGTGGGAGAGCGAGACCGAGCGCCTGGCCGGGGTGAACGCCTTCGGCTTCGGTGGCATCAACGCCCACGTCGTGCTCTCCGAGGCCCCCCGCGGCGACGCCGCGTCGGTGGCGCCGGTGACCGGTGCCAGGGCGACGATGCAGACCCCCGCCGAACGCGCAGCCGCCGCACCCCTGGACGAGGAGGTGCTGCTCCTGGCCGGCACGGACGCGGCCGACCTGCTCACCCAGCTCGACGCCCTGGTCGCGCAGGGGCGTACGACGACCGACGCCGTCCCCGGCGGCGGACCGGCGCGCCTCGCGATCATCTCCCCCGACGAGCGGCGGCTCACCCTGGCCCGCAAGGTGCTGACCCGCGGCACCGCCTTCCGCGGGCGCAACGACGTCTGGTTCGACCCCGAAGGCCTGCTGCGTGAGGGCCAGGTCGCCTTCCTCTTCCCGGGGGTGGAGCCGGAGTTCGACCCGCAGGTCCACGACGTGGCCGAGCGCTTCGGCCTGGAACGCCCCGACATGGGCAGCCCCGAGGACGGTCTCCAGTCCCAGGGACTCGGCATCGTCGCCGTCGGCCGCCTGCTGACCGACGCCCTGGCCGGGCTCGGGGTGCGACCGGACCTGGTGGCCGGCCACAGCCTCGGCGAGTGGACCGGCCAGATCGTCTCGGGCATGGTGCCCGCCGACAGCATCGACGACCTGCTGGCCAAGCTCGCCCCCGACGCGATCGAGGTGCCCGACGTGGTCTTCGTGGCGCTCGGCGCCGGCGTCGAGGTCGCCACCGAGATCGCCGAGAGCCTCGACCAGGCCTACGTCAGCCACGACAACTGCCCGCACCAGTCCATCGTCTGCGCCCCACAGGCCGTGGTGCCGGCGGTCGTCGAGGCGGCCCGCGAACGCAAGGTGATGGCGCAGGAGCTGCCCTTCCGCTCCGGCTTCCACTCGCCGCTCTTCGCCCCCTTCATCCAGGGCATCCACGACAACTTCGAGTCGATCACCCTGCAGCCGGCCGAGATCCCGCTGTGGTCGGCGACGACCCTGTCGCCCTACCCGGACAGCACCGAGGAGATCACCGCCCTCTTCACCCGGCACCTGGTCGAGCCCGTGCGCTTCCGCGAGCTGACCGCCGCGCTGCACGACGCCGGCGTACGCGCCTTCGTGCAGGTCGGGTCCGGCAGCCTCACCGGCTTCCTCGACGACACCCTGCGCTCCCACGACGTGGTCACGGCCTCAGCCATGGCGACCCCGGGCGGGCGCACCACCCACTCCGGACTCGCCCAGCTGCGGCGGGTGGCGCTGGCGCTGTGGAGCGCCGGTCACGACGTCGACCTGGCTCCGCTGGGTCACGGCGCGACGGCCCACCGCGCCGCGGTCGCCCGCGAGGACGTACGCCCGGCGCGCGGCCTGCCCGTACGCATGGGGTCGACGCTGGTGCGCGACCTGACGCCGTTGGAGGTCACGGCCCCGACGCCTGCGGCCGCGGAGCTGCCTCAGGCCGAGCTGTCCGTCCCGGCCGACGTGCCCGCCCTTCGACCGACGACGTCGGCGCTGGCCAGTGAGTTCCAGGCGCTGGTGCGCGACGCCACGCAGGCGGCGCAGCAGGTCGTCACGGCGGCGGCCCACGCTGGCGTACGCCCGACCCAGCCGTCAGGGCCGACACAACCCACGCAACCGACACAGCCGTCGAACCCGCGCCCCCGCCTCACCCCCGCGGCGCACGAGTCCGAGTCGACCCTCGAGCTCTCCGTCGCGGCGCAGCCGTGGTGGGGTGACCACGCCTTCTATCCCCAGCCGCCGGACTGGCCCTGCCTGGAGGACCGCTTCCCGCTGGTCCCCCTCACCGCGCTCATCGAGATGCTGGCCGACGAGGCCCGCACGCTGGTGCCCGGGAGCGTCGTGGTCGCGGTCGAGCAGGTGAAGGCCTTCAGGTGGCTGGCGGTCGAGCCCGCCGCCACGGTGACGGTCCGGGCCGTCCTCGACGAGGCCGCCTCCCGGGAGGCCACCGCGGCGGCCGGCGTGGAGACGTACTGCGTGCGCGCCACCATCGACGGTCACGCCCGCGCGGTCGTCCGACTGGCCGCCGCCCACCCCGGAGCCCCGGCGCCGCGGGCCAGCGAGGTGCACGGCGAGATCCCCCGGGCGTGGACGGTCGAGCAGATCTACCCCGACGGCCACCTCTTCCACGGCCCCGCCTACCAGGGGATCGGCGGCGTCGAGGCGTTCGGCACCGACGGCATCCGGGGCACCCTGGAGACCAAGCCGTTCCCCGGGTCGCTGCTCGACAACGCCGGCCAGCTCTTCGGGATCTGGGTCGCGGCGCGGGTCGACAAGGACCGGTTGGTGCTGCCCACCTCGGTCGACGAGTTCGCCTTCTTCGGGGAGCACCCGGCGCCCGGGACGGTCGTCGAGTGTGTCGTCAACTGCACCGAGATCGCCGAGACCCACGTGCGCGCCGACCTGGAGCTCACCGTCGAGGGGCGCGTCTGGTGCCGCATCAGCGGCTGGGAGGACCGGCGCTTCCAGAGCGACGACCGCCTCTTCGTGATGCTGCGCGAGCCCGGTGACCACCTGCTCGCCGTGCCGCAGCCGGGCGGCTGGTTCCTGGTCGTCGAAGGATGGCCCGACTCCGCGTCGCGCGAGGTCGTGATGCGCCGGTTCCTCAACCAGGACGAGCGCCCCACCCACATGGCCCTCAACCCTCGAGCGCAGCGCAGCCGCCTGCTGGGGCGGATCGCCGCCAAGGACGCGGTGCGGGCCCGCATGTTCACCGCCGGCTTCCCCTCCGTCTTCCCGGCGGAGCTCACCGTCGACAACGCCGACTCGGGGCGTCCGCAGGTCCGGGTCCTCGGCGGGTCGGACGTACCGGGCGTGGCCGACCTGCGCCTCTCGATCGGCCACACGCTGGGCGCCAAGGGAGCGCCGCCGGTGGGCGTCGGGGTGGCCATGGTGGCCGACGGCGTCGACGTCGGGATCGACGTCGAGCGGGTCGACACCCGCAGTGAGCACTTCGCCTCCACCGCCATGGGAGAGGCCGAGCTCGCCCTCTTCACCCGCCACTTCGGCGCCCTCACCGGGCGCGAGCGCGACCGCGAGCTGACCCGGTGGTGGGCGGCCAAGGAGGCGGCGGCCAAGGCGGCCGGCACCGGCTTCGAGGGGCGCCCGCGCGACTTCGCGGTCGTCGAGGTCGTACGTGTCCCCGCGACCGGCGAGTCCGCATCGACCGTCGACCTGCGCGTCGGTGACCGCTGGATCGCCACGACGAGCATCCATCCGTTCGTCGCCCCGGACCCCAGCAGCCCAGAGCCCGTCCCACCTGAGCCCATCACCCCTGAACCCAGCACCACCGCGGCGTCGCCCGACGCCGCCGCACCGGAGGAGTACATCGTTGCCTGGACAGAGCTCGAGCCACGCCATGGCTGAGACCCCCACCCCGACCACTGCCGCTGGGATCACCAGGGAGTCCGTGCTGGCCGACCTCGAGCGCATCCTGCTCGAGGTCGTCGGTGACGACCTCCTCATGGACGGCCCCCTGGAGATGGAGACCTCGTTCAGCGACGACCTCCAGCTGGAGAGCATCGAGTTCGTCGCCCTCGCCGAGGAGCTCCTCAACACCTACGGCGAGAAGGTCGACTTCGTCGCCTGGATGTCGGGCATGGAGCTCGACCAGGTCGTCTCCCTGACCGCCGGCGAGGTCGTCGACTTCGTCGTCGCGTCCCTGGGCGCGGACGCGCCCGCGACCGGACAAGCGGAGGCGTGAGCAGTGCCCTACATCGAGTCCAACGGACTGAAGTTCCACGTGCAGGTGCTCGGCGGCGGCGACGACGCGGCCGGGGCGAAGCGGCCCAAGGTCGTCATGCTCCACGGCCTGGTCATCGACAACCTGTCGAGCTGGTTCTACACGCTCGGTCACCCGATGGCGCAGCAGGCCGACGCGCACCTGGTCGACCTGCGTGGCCACGGGCGTACCGAGATCGCCGACTCGGGCTACAGCGTCGCCGACCACGTGGCCGACCTGCTGGGGCTGCTGGAGGCCTGGGAGATCGACGAGCCCATCCACTTCTTCGGCAACTCCTTCGGCTGCGTCGTCGGCCTGGCGCTGGCGCGGCAACACCCCGAGAAGGTCGCCAGCCTCTTCCTCATCGAGGCGCACTTCTCGGTGCCCGGGTGGGGCGAGCACATGGCCGGCACCCTGGCGCTGGCTGCCTTCGGGCTCGACGAGGTGGCCGTCCGCGAATACCTGGCCACCGAGGCCGACCGCAAGACCTCGCGGCTGGCCAAGCGCACCGAGAAGCTCTTCTTCGACACCACCTTGATCGAGGACCTCAAGACCGAGGCGCCGATCGACTGGCTCGGGGAGGTCCAGTGCCCGGTCTTCGCGATCTACGGCTCGGAGTCCGACATCCTCGACCGCGCGCGTGAGCTCGAGGCCAAGGTGCCGCAGTGCACCCTCGAGGTCGTCGAGAACGCCTCCCACTCGCTGCTCATCGAGAACGCCGCCCTGATCAAGTCGCGCGCCTTCGAGTGGCTCAACACCCACGCCGGCACCGACTACGTCGTCGAGCACGTCGAGGTCTCCAGCCGCGAGGGCGCGCTCGGCACGATGGGCGCCCCCGAGGCCATGGAGGTCCTCAACCAGATGGCTGCGGAGAACAGGCACCTGCTCGACGAGCGCGAGCTGCCCGTACGCCGCGGGGTCTGACCCGATGGCGCGCTTCCTCTTCGTGGTCCCGCCGTTCGCCGGGCACGTCAACCCGACCATCCCGGTGGCGGCCGAGCTGACGCGACGGGGCCACGAGGTCGCGTGGGCCGGACTGCCCGGGCAGCTCCGGGCCATGCTGCCCGACTGGGGACGGTTCATCCCGGCGGGCTCGGAGCAGTGGGCCGGCGAGGTGGCCGGACGCAACGTCCTGCGCTCCGACCTGCGGGGGGCGGCGGCCTACAAGTTCCTCGTCGAGGAGGCGCTGATCCCCATGTGCCAGGTGATGGTCGAGGGCGTCGACGCGGCCGTCATCGAGTTCGAACCCGACGTGCTCGTCAGCGACCAGCAGACCTGGGCCGGAGCGGTGGTGGCGCGCCGACGCGGCCTGACCTGGGCCACCTCGGCGACCACGTCGGCCGAGATGGTCGACCCGCTCGCCGGGCTGCCGAAGGTGGCGGAGACCTTCCACCGCGCGCGCATCGAGCTCCAGGTCGCCCACGGAGTCCCGCGCGAGGTGGCCGAGGCCGGCGACCTCCGCCTGTCGGAGCACCTGGTGCTCGCCCATACCTCCAGCGTCCTGGTCGGCGACGGCCTGGAGAGCGTGAGCGGGTCCGTGCCTGTGGCGTACGTCGGCCCCTCGGGGCTCGACCGGGCGGAGGTCGACGACTTCGACTGGAGCCTGCTCGGCCCGGAGCTGCCGCTGGTGCTGGTCTCGCTGGGCACGCTCAACGCCGAGGCAGGTGCGCGGTTCTGGCAGGTGGCGGCCGAGGCGTTCGTCGACCAGCCGTGGCAGGGAGTCTTCGTGGCGCCGGACGCGATGGTGCCGGACCCGCCGGCCAACGTCGTCGTACGCGAGCGGGTGCCGCAGCTCGCGGTGCTGCGGCGCGCCGATGCGGTGGTCTCGCACGGTGGCCACAACACGGTGTGTGAGTCACTCTCCAACGGGCTGCCGCTGGTGGTGGCCCCGATCCGCGACGACCAGCCCGTGATCGCCGACCAGGTGGTGCGGGCCGGAGCAGGCGTACGGGTGAAATTCGCCCGGGTCAGGCCCGAAGCCCTGCGGGACGCGATCGAGCTCGCGCTGCACGACGAGTCGTTGCGGGCGGGCGCGCAGGCGATGGCGGCCGATCTCGCCTCGTGCGGCGGCGCGTCGGCTGCGGCGGACGCGCTGCTGAGACTGGTCGTGCGGGTGAATGCCTGACGCAACGTCGACCAAAAGGTGACCAGACGCCCTGATCGAGGGCATCTGAGCCACCTTTGGTCGACGTTCGGCTCAGATCCGCTCGAGCAGGAAGAGCGGGATCTCCCGGTCGGTCTTCTTCTGGTACTCGCCGTAGGTCGGCCAGGTGGCCACGGCGTACTCCCACCAGTCGGCGCGCTCCTCGCCGGACAGCAGGCGCACGGAGTAGGTGTGCTTCTCCGGCCCGTCCTGGAGGTCGACCTCGGGGTGGGCGACGAAGTTGGCGTACCAGGAGGGGTTCTCCGGCGCGCCACCCATCGAGGCCACGGCCAGGTACTTCCCGTCGCGCTCGACGCGCATGACGGGGTTCTTGCGCAGGTTGCCCGACTTGGCGCCGCGCGAGGTGATGACCACGACGGGGTCGTCGGAGTCGCGCAGGGTCGTGGCGCGGGTGCCGCCGGACGCTTCGTACTCAGCGACCTGGTCACGGACCCACTGCTGCTTGCTGGGGACGTACGTTCCTTCGAGTGCCATGTGGGGGCAACCGCACTGTGACGCCGGTCATTCCCGAACCCGCTCTGAGCTCCATCCTCGGCCAGTGCGCCATGTCGCGCAGCAGCTGGCGGTCGTGCGTGGAGACCACCACCGCGGCCGGCGTCTGCTCCAGCCCTTGGGTCAGCTCGTCGACGAGGGTGAACGAGAGGTGGTTGGTCGGCTCGTCGAGGAGCAGAAGGTGCGGTTGGCGGGCCAGCACCAGCGCCAGGTCGAGTCGTCGTTGCTGCCCGACGGACAGCTCACCGACCCTCTTGTCGAGGTGCTCGCGCCGCAGCAGCCCCAGCCGCTCGAGCGGGATCCGCGCCCCGGCGTCGAGCCACAGGTCGCGGACCACCGTGTCGAGCGGCAGGTCCGACTCCTGGCGGAGGAACCCGATCCGCAGTCCGCCGGCGTCGCGGACCCGGCCCGAGGTCGGGGCGAGGGTCCTGGCCATGAGCGCCAGCAGGGTCGACTTGCCGGCGCCGTTGGGGCCGGTGAGCAGCAGCCGTCCACCACCCTCGACGTCGAGGGTGGCTGCCTCCTCCAGGCGGCCGGCGAACCGGACCTCCTCGACGTGGAGCAGCACCCCGCGCGACCGCGGCAGAGCCGGGAACGCAAGGCGTTGCGGCGGCTCGGGCACGTCGAGTGCGAGGGCATCGAGCTCGTCACAGCGGCGGTGCACGCTGCGTACGAGGCCTCCGGCGCGGGTCGCGCGGCCGTGCTTGTCAGAGCCCTTGGGCGGGCGCCAGCCGCTGACCAGCCGGTCCTGCGCCCTGGCCAGGTCGGCGGCGAGCCGGGAGTACGTCTCCTGCTGGGCTGCGTACTCCTGCTCCCACCGCTCGCGCGCGACGCGGCGAGCCTCGCGGTGCGCCTCCCAGCCACCGCCGTCGAGGCGGGGTCGCCTGTCGGCAGTGGGGTCGAGGTCGAGAACGGTGTCGGCGACGTCGGCCAGCAGCGCCCGGTCGTGGCTGACCAGGACGACCGCGCCGGAGCGGTCATGCAGGCGGGCGGTGAGGAACTCCAGGCCGGAGCGGTCGAGGTGGTTGGTCGGCTCGTCGAGCAGCAGGAAGTCGTCGTCGGCGCCGAGAAGGCAGGCGAGCCGCACCCGGTACCGCTGGCCGACTGAGAGGGAGTCGAGACGACGGGTGCGGTCGGTGACCGCGCCGAGGGCCTCCAGTGCGAGGTCGACGCGGCGTTCGGCGTCCCACGCGTCGAGCGCCTCCGCGTCGGCGAGGGCCGCGGCGTACGCCTCCTCCGCGCCGCCGGTGCCCTCCGCGAGGCCATCGGCGGCCGCGTCGAGGCGGGCAAGAGCGTCGAGGGCCGGGGCGATCGCGGCGGCAACCGCGTCCCTGACGGTCGCGTCACTTGGCTCCATCTCCTGCTCCGCCACCGCGAGCGTGCCGTGGCGGCGCACCTCCCCGGAGTCCGGGACGAGGCGGCCGGCGAGCACGTGGAGCAAGGAGGTCTTGCCGCGGCCGTTCTCGCCGACGACGGCAAGTCGGGCACCCGGGGTGACGGTGAGGTCGAGGTGGTCGAGGACGAGGGCGTGGCCGCGGGTCAGGGTGACGCCAGCGGCGACCAGCTGGGCCCGGTCGCGGGCAGGTACGGGGTGTGTCGGTGCGGGGCGCACGGGCACGCTCCTTCCGGTGAGGTCGGGTCACGCACGTGCGGACGCACGGGGACCCAGGGACAGGACGCACTGGCTCGACGTCACCAGGGCCGGACGGCCGGGGTGACGGAGCCGCGCAGCTCACAGGAAGAAGTAGTGCCTCATGCGAGCCACAGTAGGCATCAGCTCGTGGGGCTCGCCAATGGTTTTCCGGGCGCAGCGATAACCTGCGACCCATGAGTGCGATCGACGGAGTGAGCGACACCTTCGACCCTGACGCGTGGGACGTGGTCCCCGGGTTCGAGGGCCTGACCGACATGACCTACCACCGGGCGAAGGCGCACGGCACGGTCCGCATCGCGTTCGACCGCCCCGACGTGCTCAACGCGTTCCGCCCGCACACCGTCGACGAGCTGATCGCGACCCTGGAGCACGCGCGTACGTCGGCCGACGTGGGCTGCGTGCTGCTGACCGGCAACGGCCCGTCGGCGAAGTCGGGCAAGTACTCCTTCTGCTCCGGCGGCGACCAGCGCATCCGCGGCAAGGCCGGCTACCAGTACGAGGACAAGGAGATCGGCGCGGACGACACCGGCGCCGAGGCCCCGAGCCCCATCGACAAGGCCAAGCTCGCGCGCCTGCACGTGCTCGAGGCCCAGCGCCTGATCCGCTTCATGCCCAAGGTCGTCATCTGCGTGGTGCCGGGCTGGGCTGCCGGCGGCGGCCACTCGCTGCACGCGGTCGCCGACCTCACCATCGCGAGCCGCGAGCACGCGATCTTCAAGCAGACCGACGCCGACGTGGGCTCCTTCGACGGCGGCTACGGCTCGGCGTACCTCGCCCGCCAGGTGGGCCAGAAGTTCGCCCGCGAGATCTTCTTCCTCGGCGAGGCGTACGACGCCGAGACCATGCACCGCATGGGCGCGGTCAACCGCGTCGTCGACCACGCCGACCTGGAGAAGGTCGCGCTGGAGTGGGGCGCCAAGATCAACGGCAAGTCGCCGACGGCCCAGCGGATGCTCAAGTACTCGTTCAACCTGCTCGACGACGGCCTGGTCGGCCAGCAGCTCTTCGCCGGCGAGACCACGCGCCTGGCGTACATGACCGACGAGGCGCAGGAGGGCCGCGACCAGTTCGTCGAGAAGCGCGAGCCCGACTGGAGCCCGTACCCCTGGTACTACTGAGTCGCTCGGCCTCTCATTGAAGATGGCGGAAGGTTCGGGTCACCTGGTGACCTGGACCTTCCGCCATTCTTCTTCACAGGACCTCCTCGTGGCTGACCACCGGCAGCCCCAACGCCTCACCCACGGGAGCACTGGTCAGCAGACCCGCGTGGGTGCTCAACCCGCGCGCCAGGCTCTGGTCTGCCCGCAAGGCGTCGCGCCAGCCCCGATCGGCCAGGGCGACGGCGTACGGCAAGGTCGCGTTGGTCAGGGCGTACGTCGAGGTGTTCGGCACGGCGCCCGGCATGTTGGCGACGCAGTAGAACGTCGAGCCGTGCACCTGGTAGGTCGGGTCGTCGTGCGTGGTCGCACGGGAGTCCTCGAAGCAGCCGCCCTGGTCGATGGCGATGTCGACGAGCACGGAGCCCGGCTTCATCTGGGCCACCAGGTCGTTGCTGACCAGCTTGGGAGCGGCAGCACCGGGGATCAGCACGGCGCCGATCACCAGGTCGGCCTCGCGCACCTGGTCCTCGATCACCAGCCGGGAGGAGGCCAGGCCGTGCACCCGGTTGTCGTAGCGCCAGAACGACATCCGCAGCTTGTCGAGGTCGGTGTCGAGCAGGGTGACGTCGGCGCCCATGCCGAGCGCGATGTTGGCGGCGTTCTGGCCCGAGACGCCGGCGCCGATGATGACGACCTTCGCGTTGGCGACACCGCCGACGCCGCCCATGAGCACGCCGCGTCCGCCCTTCGCCGCGAGCAGGGAGTGCGCCCCGACCTGCGGCGCCAGGCAGCCGGCCACCTCCGACATCGGGTAGAGCAGCGGCAGCGCGCCGGAGGGCAGCTGGACGGTCTCGTACGCGATCGACGTGGTCCTGCGCGCGAGCAGCTCCTCGGTGAGCGGCTTGTTCGCGGCCAGGTGCAGGTAGGTGAAGAGCGTCAGGTCCTCGCGGAGCAAGTCGTACTCCGCGGCGACCGGCTCCTTGACCTTGAGCACCATGTCGGCGGAGCCCCACACCTCCTCAGCTGCGGGAACGATGGTGGCTCCCGCCGCGGCGTACTCCTCGTCGGTGATCGAGGAACCGACGCCGGCCCCCGACTCGACCAGCACCTGGTGGCCGCGCGAGACGAGCTCGTGGACACCGATGCGGGTGATGGCCACGCGGTACTCGTGGTTCTTGATCTCGCGGGGGACGCCGATGACGGTCATGGGTTCTGCTTCCTCTCGTCGGATGTCCCGCTCTCAGATGTCTCGGTGAGCAGGTCGTGCACGTGGCCGAGCGCCACCAGCACCTCCGTGAAGCTGGTGCTCAACGGGGAGAGACCGGCCCGCAGACCGCGCGGAGGGCGGAAGTCGGGGATCACGCCGCGCTGCCACAGGCCAGCGACGACCTCACGCATCGCGTCGTGCTCGAGCAGGACGTGGCTGCCGCGTCGGTCGGGGTCGGCGGGCGAGGCCACGGTGACCCCGAGGGGAGCGAGCAGCTCCTCGCTGACCCGGATCGCGTACGCCGTCAGCAGCACCGACTTGGCGCGGACGGCAGGCATGCCCGCCTCCTCCACCAGGTCAAGCATGTCCGCCAGCGGCAGCATCCCCAGGATCGGCGGAGTGCCGCTGATGAACCGGCGCATGCCCTTGGCGGGCTCGTAGTCACCGCCCATGGCGAACGGCTCCGCGTGCCCCATCCACCCGGTGATCGGCTGGGCCAGGCGCTCCTGCAGCCGCTCGGCGACGTATGCGAACGCCGGGGCTCCCGGGCCTCCGTTGAGGTACTTGTAGGAGCAGCCGACCGCCAGGTCGACGTCGTCAGCGTCGAGGGCGAGCTCGACCGCCCCCGCGGAGTGGCAGAGGTCCCAGAGCACCAGCGCCCCGACCTCGTGAGCGGCGGCGGTGATCGCCGGCAGGTCCGCGACGTACGCCGACTTGTAGGCGACGTGGCTGAGCAGGACCACGGCCGTACGCGCAGAGACCGCCTCGCGCACCTGGTCAACGGTCACCCCGGCGGCGGGATCCGGCGAGATCCAGCGCACGGTCAGGTCGCGCTCGGCGGCGACGGACTCGACGAGGAACCGGTCGGTGGGGAAGTTCTCGGTGTCGGCGACGATCTCGGTGCGCTCGGGCGAGGCGTCCACGGCCGCCCGCAGCAGCTTGTAGAGCAGCACCGTCGTGGAGTCGGCGACGGTGGTCTGGCCCGCCGCCGCGCCCAGGACCACCCGTCCGAGCTGGTCGCCCAGCACCAGGGGCTGGTCCATCCACTTCTCGTCCCAGGCGCGGATCAGGCGCTCGCCCCACTCGTCCGCGACGAAGGAGCCGATGCGGTCACGCGTACGCGCCAGCGGACGGCCGAGCGAGTTGCCGTCGAGGTAGGCGACGACGCCCTCGGGCAGGACGAAGGCGTCACGGAAGGACGCCAGCGGGTCGGTCGCGTCGAGCTGCTCGGCCTCCTGGCGCAGGCGCTCCGGCAGGTGGTCAGGCAGGTTCTCAGGGGGCACGGTTCTCCTCCAGCGATGCGACGTCGAAGCGACGGCAGTCGGCCAGCCACGCGACGACCTCGTCGGCGGTCTGGGGCAGCGGACGGGGCGAGACGAGCAGCCGCTCGACCGAGAACGGGCCCGGACCGGTCGCTGAGGGCGTGCTGGTGAGCGCGGCGAGCAGCTCATCGCCGGCCAGCCCCGCCTCGCCCAGCGCCCGGATCTCGGCCGGGTTCACCCCGGCGGGTGCGGGTCCGTTGCCGGCGTCGGTGCCGTAGACGACCCGGCCCCCGAGCGCGCGGAACCGGCGTACGTTGTCGATCGCGCGCTGCCGGTCACCGTCGTCGTGGATCGCCAGCGTGGAGCACCAGGTCATCGACCGGCCGCGCCGCAGGAGCTCGTCCGGCAGCGCCTCGGTCCAGGGGGCGTGCACGAGCAGGTCGGCACCGGACTCGATGGCGCGCGCCGCCTGTCCGGGCCCTTCGGCGTGCACCCCCACCGGCAGGCCGGCGGCGTGGGCCGCGTCGACGAGCGCCGCCAGGGTCTCGTCGTCGAGCAGCGCCATGTCGGCGTGCAGGGCCACCTTGACCACGTCGTACGCCCCCGCGACGGCGTCGGCGACGGCCAGCCGCGCCTCGTCCGGAGAGGCGACGGTCCGGATCGCGTCGTCCGGCGCCCAGGACCGGCCTGACGGATAACCCCCCGGTGCGGTGTGGAACGGGCCCGCCACCGCAACCCGGACACCGCTCGGCGGGTGGACCCGCCAGTGCAGGACGGCGTCCGGATCCCAACCGAGGTCGTGCACCTCGACCACGGGCGAGTCGGCCAGGTCGGCGAGGTCGACGAGCCCGAGGTGGACGTGCCGGTCGACCAGCCCCGGGAGGACCGTGACCGGCTCGGGCTGCACGCCCGCAGGCAGAGGTCCGATCCGCTGCAGGACGCCGTCGCAGACTCGGAGCAACGACGGGCCGTGACGCTGGCCGTCCCAGAAGTCGGCGACGGCGTGATCAGGCACCGATGTCCGTCCGGACGCTGTAGAGCTCGGGGAAGAAGGTCAGGTCGAGCGCCCGCTTGAGGAAGTCGACCCCCGAGCTGCCGCCGGTGCCGACCTTGAACCCGATCGTGCGTTGCACCGTGCGCAGGTGGCGGAAGCGCCAGAACTGGAAGGCATCCTCGAGGTCGACGAGGTCCTCGCAGACCGCGTACGCCCCCCAGTGCGCCTCGGGGTCGGCGTAGATCTCGCCGAAGACCGGGATGAGTGCGGGGACCTCGACCCACGGCTGACGGACGTCACGCTCGAGGACCTCGGCCGGGACGTCGAACCCCTGGCGCGCGAGGTGGCGCAGGAACTCGTCGTAGACCGTGGGCTCGTCGAGCAGCTGCGCGAGACCGGCCCGGATCTCGGGCTTGGCGTCGAACACCGGGAGGATCGCGGCGTTCTTGTTGCCGAGGATGAACTCCACCGACCGGTACTGGTGGGACTGGAACCCCGACGAGGAGCCCAGGAAGCCGCGGAACTCGACGTACTCGGTGGGCGTGAGCGTGGCCAGCACCGACCACTGCTCGGCGAGGGTGCGGAAGATGTGCTTGACCCGGGCGAGCGCCTTGCGGGCCCGGCTCGTCTCGTCGGCCGCGAGGTAGCGGCGCACCGAGGTGAGCTCGTGCAGCACCAGCTTGAACCAGAGCTCCGTGGTCTGGTGCTGCACGATGAAGAGCAGCTCGTCGGGATGCTCGGGAGTGCTCAGCGGGTGCTGCGCCGAGAGCAGCTGGTCCAGTCCCAGGTAGGTGCCGTAGTCCAGGGCGGTCGAGAAGTCCGTGCGGATCCCGTCCTCGAGCGGACGTTCGCCGGGGCCGTGTGCCATCGGGCCGACCACCTTTCGAGTCTGGGTGCGTTGACCCTCCCCATCCTCACCCAGGTGGCCTCACACGTCACGCGACCGGCGTCCGCCACACCGTGCGCGTCAGGACCTGGCGACCTGCCGCCAGCCCCTCCGGCCACCGAGCATGGTCACCCCCGCCACGACCAACGACGCCACCACACAGCCCAGCAGCAGCGCCCAGGGCAACCCCGCGGGGTCGATCTCTTCTCCGGTCAGCGTGAGCCAGGTGTTGCCACCGAACCAGCCGACCAGGACCGCACTCACCCCACCGATGAGCAGCGGCACCAGCGCTTCGAGTCCTTGGGCCCGCCGCAGGACGCCGGGGGCAGTGCCGAGCTTGCGCAGTGAGGCGTCCTGCTGGCGGTGGGCGCAGGCGCGGTCGACCATCGCGACCGTCAGCGTGAACGTCCCGAGCAGGAGGAGCAGCGCTGCGATCAACCGCGCCAGGAAGAAGAGGCCCTGGGTGAAGTCGTAGTCCTGGCTGTCGTTCATCGAGAAGCCGCCGACCCCGGCCCGGTCCAGGGCCGACATCAGGTCGCGCCCGGGCGGCGCCAGCACGATCAGGCGGTGCCCGGTCACGGCGACCAGGTCGGCCATCCCGGGCGTGCTCGGCGGGACCACGAGGTCCACCCCGCCAGCCACCCGCCAGTCGTAGAGCTCACCGGAGGGCACCCGCACCGCGGCGGAGAGATCCAGCGGCGCGGACACGTCCGCGGGCTGCTCCCCGTCAAAACGCACAGGGGTGGCTCTCCCCGACCTGGCAGCGAGGAGGTCGGCACGGAAGTCGCCCATCAGGACGCGGTCGTCGACGCAGCCGTCGACCTCGGCGCCCACCGCGGTCAGGTCGGCGCAGGTGGCCACCACGCCCAGCAACGCCTCGTCGTCGGGGTCCTGACCCTCGACGCCGACCATGACGACGGGCAGGTCGACCACGTCCTCGATGCCCTGCGCCCCTTCGAGCCGAGCCACCGTCGCCGCTGCCGCTGACGCAGCGACCGGCACCTCGGCCGCCTGCCCCCGACTGAGGTTGCGCTCCCCCTCCCCGTACTGCGCCACGTCCTCGAAGGCTGCCAGGACACCCGGGGCCCCGGCGAGCACCGCCAGCACGGCCATCAGGGTGGCGACGACGCGCAGCACGGCCCCCGGTCGCGCCTGGAGGCGCCGAGCAGCGATCGTCGCTTCCGGCGAGCGAGCCACCCTCACCCCCAGGTCGGCGACGAGGCCGACGAGGACGGGAGCAGCGAGCAGCAGGCCGAGGACGGCGAGGGCGACGCCCGCCATGACGACGTACGCCTGGGCATCGCTGACGAAGCCGTCCGACGGACGGCGCATCGCCCAGGTGCACGCCGCGAGTCCGACCAGGAGGGGAAGGAGGCGCCACAGACCCGCACCTCGGGTCGCGGCGGCCGGTTCGACGCCCGGATCGACGCCTCGCTCGGACGACTCCGTGGGCGGCCAGGCAGCCACCACGACCGCCACCGCCGGCACGCCCACCAGCACGGCGGCCCACCCCCACAGCGGGACCGCGAGGAGCCCCGGGTTCCACGGCTGCCCAGCCACGTCGATCCGCTGCACCAGCGCGAGGAGCAGCGCGAAGAGCGGGACCCCCAGCAGCACCCCCGTGACGCTGGCGATCCCCACCTCCACCCCCGCGACGAGCCGCGTACGGGTCGCACTGAGACCGAGGCGGCGGAGGTTGGCGAGCGTCACTTCCCGCTCGCGGATCTGCAGCTTCGCGACCGTGGCCACCATCGCGACCACCGGGAGCGCCACCATCGCGACGGTGCCGGCGATGACGACACCGACCTCGCTGGAGTAGGCACCGGCGCCGACCAGCCGGTCCCGGGCCACGCTCCAGACCAGCAGCAGGGCGGCGACGCCCAGGGCCGTGGCGACCGCGACCGCGACGCTGCGCAGCCGCTGCTCCTTCGACCCCCAGGCGAGGCGGATCCCCAGGGTCAGGACGCTGCTCATCGGACCGCCCCCTGACCGGACGCGACGACCACGCCGTCGCTCAGCGTCACCAGCCGGTCGAGGTGCGAGGCCACCAGGTTGTCGTGGGTGACCACGAGCAGGGTGGCGCCGGCGCGGCGTACGAGCATGACCAGCGCGTCCATCACGGCCTCGGCGTTGAGGCTGTCCAGCGCCCCGGTGGGCTCGTCCGCCAGCACCACGGTCGGCTCGTGCACCACCGCCCGGGCGACGGCGGCGCGTTGGGCCTGGCCACCCGAGACCGTGCTCGTACGCCGGTGGGCGACGTCCGCGACCCCCAGCTCGGCCAGCAGGTCCTGGGCGCGGCGGCGAGCCTCGGCCCGCTTCACGCCGAGCAGCTGCAACGGCAGGGCGACGTTCTCGATGACGGTCATCTCGGGCACCAGGTCGCCGTGCTGGAAGACCACGCCGATCCGTTCGAGACGCAGGCGACTGCGGTCGCGGTCACCGAGGCCGCTGAGCTCGACCCCGTCGAGGTGGACGACGCCGGTGTCGGGCACCAGCACCCCGGCCAGGCAGTGCAGCAGGCTCGACTTCCCGGAGCCGGACGCCCCCATCAGCGCCGTGCTGGTGCCGGGATCGAGGCGCAGCGAGGCGCCCCGCAGCGCGGGAGTGGGGCCGTAGGAGAGCGTGAGGTCGCGCGCGGTGATCATCGGTCAGCCCTGCCCGACGCCGCCGCGAGGGCCTGACGGGTCTGGTCCAGACGGGCTCCGGACTCCTCGATCCACCGCAGGTCGGCGTCGAGGTGGGCCAGCTCGTAGGTCACCGCCAGGAGGTCGGCCCCGCTGGCGTCGCGTCGCACCTTCTGGAGCTCGCGCATGCGGGTGAGGTGGGCCTCGCGCTGCCCGGCGAGCACCTGGGTGGCGTCCCGGCCCGAGAGCAACGCGACGGTGAGCCGGGCGTACAGGGTGGACGTGGCGAAGAGGTCGGGCTCCTGCGGCGTCGAGACCCACGCGTCGAGGGCCGTGACGCCGTCCGGAGTGATCTCGTAGAGCCGCCGGTCAGGGCCGTGGCCGGCCTCGACGTCGGCGAGCGCCACGAAGCCCTTCTTCTCGAGCCGGGTGAGGGTGGCGTAGACCTGACCGAAGGCGAGCGGACGCTTGTGCGCGAACCACCGGTCGTAGTCCTGCTTGAGGGTGTAGCCGTGGGCCGGGGCAGGTTCCAGCAGCGCCAGCAGGGCGTCCGAAGTGCTCATGCTGGGCGACTATACACATGGTGTATAGATGGGGCGAGTAGTTGTCTCGGCGCGTCAGCCAGGTGTCGAGTGGCGCGGAGGACCGACCGGTTGCCCCACCCTCCCCGGGCCGTTACCGTCGAAGGACCGAGCACTCAGCGGACTCCGGGGGAGTGCTTCGCAGGCCGACCGAGAGGCGTGCCCATGTTGCACCGCAGGCAATCTGTCCGGGACGCGATGGAGGACGACGTCTTCGCCTCCCGCGACCTGTCGGAGGCGATCCCGAAATATCGCTTCCCGCAGGATGAGCACGTCGCCGAGCACGTCTTCCAGCTCGTGCACGACGAGCTGATGCTCGACGGCAACTCACGCCAGAACCTGGCCACCTTCTGCCAGACGTGGGTGGAGCCGGAGGTCAACGAGCTGCTGCGGCTCTCGGTCGACAAGAACATGATCGACAAGGACGAGTATCCGCAGACCGCCGAGCTCGAGGCGCGCTGCGTCCACATGCTCGCCGACCTGTGGAACAGTCCCGACGCGGCCGACACCATGGGCACCTCGACCACCGGGTCGAGCGAGGCAGCGATGCTGGGCGGGATGGCCCTGCTGTGGAAGTGGCGCGCACGCCGCCGGGCCGAAGGGAAGTCGACCGACCGCCCCAACCTGGTCACCGGACCGGTGCAGATCTGCTGGCACAAGTTCACCCGCTACTGGGACGTCGAGCACCGCGAGATCCCCATGGAGGGCGACCGGCTGCTCATGGACCCCGACGAGGTGCTGAAGCGTGTCGACGAGAACACCATCGGCGTCGTGCCCACCCTGGGCGTCACCTTCACCTGCCAGTACGAGCCCGTGGCCGACGTCGCGGCGGCGCTCGACCAGCTCCAGGACGAGACCGGGCTCGACGTGCCGATGCACGTCGACGGCGCCAGCGGCGGGTTCATCGCTCCCTTCGTGGAGCCCGACCGGGTCTGGGACTTCCGACTGCCACGGGTGAAGTCGATCAACGCCTCGGGGCACAAGTTCGGGCTGGCCCCGCTGGGGGTCGGCTGGGTGGTGTGGCGCGACGCCGACGACCTGCCCGACGACCTCGTCTTCCACGTCAACTACCTCGGTGGCGACATGGCGGTCTTCGCGCTCAACTTCTCCCGCCCCGGGGGTCAGGTCGTGGCCCAGTACTACAACTTCCTGCGACTGGGACGCGAGGGCTACCGCAAGATCCACGAGGCCAGCTACGCCACCGCCCGCTACCTGGCCGACGAGATCACCGCGATGGGTCCCTTCGAGATGATCTACGACGGACGAGGCGGGATCCCCGGGCTGGCCTGGAAGATCACACCGGGCGCGGACCCGGGGTTCAACCTCTTCGACCTGGCCGACCGGCTCCGTACGCGTGGCTGGCAGGTGCCCGCGTACACGCTGCCTCCGCACCGCGAGGACCTTGCCATCCAACGCATCCTCGTCCGCCACGACGTCAGTCGCGACATGGCCTCGCTGCTCCTGGACGACTTCCGCCGCTCCTTGGACGTGCTGGGGAAGCACGCGCCCAAGGCATCGTTCACCGCCGAGGAAGGCACGGGATTCCACCACTGAGGGGTGCCCCGTCCCGCGGCATCCCTCACGAGCCGCCTCGGCCCCTTCGACATGCGACATCCCGGCACGCAAGGACGTAGTGTCGCGAGACGGAGCCGTCCAGGCTTCCTCTCAGAGAGATCCGCCCATGAGTGACAAGTCACCGCGGCAAGGCATGACCAAGAAGTCTGACAAGTCTCTCAAGGAGAAGCGCGCCGACAAGCGCGCCGAGGCCTCCGGCCAGACACTCTCCGGCCAGGCCGCTTCCGACCAGGCACGCCAGGGCAGGAAGAAGTGACTCTCCTCGGACTCGGCGTGATCGGCTCGTCCTCCATGGAGAACGAGCACCGCCTCCCGCTCCACCCGGACCACATCCCCGGCCTCGACGCCGACCTCCGCGCCCGGATGAGGCTCGAGCACGGCTACGGCGCCCGGTTCGGCGTCTCCGACGACGATCTTGCCGAGCACGTGGCCGGGTTCGCGTCGCGCGAGGAGCTGCTGGCCGAGTCCGACGTCGTCCTGCTCCCGAAGCCGCAGCACGCCGATGTCGCCGCGATGGGCACCGGCACCGTGCTGTGGGGCTGGCCGCACTGCGTGCAGGACGCCGAGCTCACCCAGATCGCCATCGACCGGCAGCTCACGCTGATCGCCTTCGAGGCGATGAACCACTGGCGCAGCGACGGCGGCTTCGGCCTGCACGTCTTCCACAAGAACAACGAGCTGGCCGGCTACAGCTCGGTGCTGCACTCGCTCGCGCTGGCGGGCCTGACGGGCGACTACGGGCGCCGCCTGAGCGCCGTGGTGATCGGCTTCGGTGCCACCGCGCGCGGAGCCGTGACTGCGCTCAAGGCGCACGGGGTGCACGACGTCGCGGTCCTCACCCACCGGGGCGTGACGGCCGTGGGTTCACCGATCCACTCGGTGCTGATCCGGCAGTTCGACCACGATCCCGACGACGCCGACGTGAGCCACGTGATCACTGACGCGGGCCGTGAGCCCCTGGCGGGCTACCTCGCCGAGAACGACATCGTCGTCAACTGCACGCTCCAGGACCCCAACCACCCGCTCATGTACCTGCGCGACGACGACCTGGCCGCCTTCAGGCCGGGCAGCCTCATCGTCGACGTCTCCTGCGACCGAGGCATGGGCTTCAGCTGGGCGCGACCGACGACCTTCGACGAGCCGACGTTCGTCGTGGGCGACAACATCCTCTACTACGGCGTGGACCACAGCCCGTCCTACCTGTGGAACTCCGCCACCTGGGAGAACAGCAACGCGCTGATCCCCTTCATCCGCCCGGTGCTCGAGGGAGCCAGCGGCTGGGACGCCGACGAGACCCTGTCCCGAGCGATCGAGATCCGCGAGGGACGGGTGGTCAACCCGGCGATCCTCACCTTCCAGGGACGCGCGGAGACACACCCGTACGCCCTGGACTGAGGCCGGCGCCGAGCGCCGACCACGTCAGGCGAAGAGCTCGCGGACGTCGTCGGCATCCAGGCCGCTGCCCACTGCTCCCTCGCCCGAGAAGACCGCGGCGAAGAGGTCGGCCTTGCGCTGCTTGAGCGCCATCACCTTCTCCTCGATGGTGCCGGCGGAGACCAGGCGGTAGACCATCACGTGCTGCGACTGGCCGATGCGGTGCGCCCGGTCGACCGCCTGGTTCTCGGCGGCCGGGTTCCACCACGGGTCGAGCACGAAGACGTAGTCGGCCTCGGTCAGGGTCAGGCCCACCCCGCCGGCCTTGAGGCTGATCAGGAACGCGTCGCCGTCGCCCTCCTTGAAGGCCTCGATCTCGGCGCCCCGGTGGCGGGTCGAGCCGTCGAGGTAGCGCACCGTCAGACCGGCGGCCTCGATCCGCCGGCGTGCCCGCTTGAGGAAGCTGGTGAACTGGCTGAAGACCAGCGCGCGGTGGCCCTCGGCGGACAGCTCGACGAGGTGCTCGACCAGGGCATCGAGCTTCGCCGAGCCGATGCCCTCGTGCTCCTCGTCGACGAGCGCCGGGTCGAGGCTCAGCTGGCGCAGGCGGGTCAGCGCACTGAAGATCGCCACCCGGTTGCTGCCGAAGTCGTCGACCAGGCCGAGGATCGACTGCCGCTCGCGCTGCAGCCAGGTGTCGTAGATGCGCTGGTGGGCCGCGCCCAGCGGCACCAGGAGCACCTGCTCCTGCTTGGGCGGCAGGTCGGCGGCGACGAGGTCCTTCGTACGCCGCAGCACGAACGGCCGCACCCTCGCGCGGAAGCGGGCCAACGCCTCGGGGTCACCGCGCTTCTCGACCGGCTGCACCACCTGCTCGAGGAACTTCTGCGGCCACGGATAGAGCCCCGGCGCCGTGATCGACAGCAACGACCACAGCTCCATCAGCCTGTTCTCGAAGGGCGTCCCGGTCACGGCCAGCCGGAACGGCGCCTCCACCCGGCTCACGGCCTGGTAGGTCTTGCTCTGGTGGTTCTTGATCGCCTGCGCCTCGTCGAGCACGAGCCCGCCCCACTCCCGATCGGCGTAGGCATCGGCCTCCAACCGCAGCAGCGTGTACGAGGTCACGACGACGTCGGCTCCCGCCACGACCTCGGCGAAGGACTCCCGGCGACGGGCCGCGGAGGCCTCCACCACCGTCACCGTGAGCCCTGGCGTGTGCCGCGCTGCCTCCGAGGCCCACGCCGTCATCACGCTCGTCGGTGCGACCACCAGGAACGGCGCTGCACCCTGAGCCCGCGCGTGGCTGATCAGGGCCAACGTCTGCAGCGTCTTGCCCAGCCCCATGTCGTCGGCGAGGATCCCGCCGAGGCCGAGCTGCCAGAGCAGCGCCAGCCAGCGGATCCCGTCCTGCTGGTAGGGCCGGGGCGTGCTCACCAGGCCGCTCACCTCGACCTCGGGCAAGCCGTCGATCCCGATCAACGCCTGCGCCGCCTCCACCCAGCGGGCGGCCCGGGCGTCCATCACGCCGAGCTCCGCGAGCTCGGCCCACAGGCCCAGGTCGTGCTCGCCGACCCGCAGCCCGTCACGGCGGGCCTCCTTGATCTCCCCCGCCGCGGCGACCAGCTCGGCCAGACGCCTGAACTCCGGGCGATCGGTCGCCAGGTGCAGGCCGCTCGGCAGCACCAGCCGCGGCTGTCCGGTGGTGAGCGCGGACAGCAGGTCGGTGAGCGGCACCTGCTCGCCCTCGACGTCGATCACCACCCGGAGGTCGAGCCAGTCGGTGGACGCCCCCTCGACGTCGTCGTCGGGCGCAGCGAACTCGATCGTGGGGGCCTCCACGGCGCCGCGGAAGTCGGGCCGCTGCCCGGTCTCCACGACCTCGATGCCCTCGTGGGCCTCGAGCCGGGGGAGGTCGTCGGCGACGAAGTCGACCGCGGCCGAGCCGGCCACGCCTGCGCGGGGCTGGAGGTGGTCCCACTCCCCAGCAGCGGCGAGCAGCGCGCGCTCGGCAGCAGGACGACGTACGTTCAGGGCCCGGGCCCCGCCCTCGAGCGGGTAGGTGGTGCCGCCCTCCGCCGTCGGGTAGCGCCACTGCCACGTGACCTCGGCCCGCACCCCCTCCCAGGCGACGAGCACCTGCAGCCGCGGCGGTGCCTCGTCGACGAGCTCGAGGGAGCCGTCGGAGGAGGTGACCTCGAGGTGCTGGCGCAGCCGAGGCAGGTAGTCGGTCTCGAAGGCGGCGCGGTCAGCCGCCGGCACCGTGAGCCCGTGGCCGCGCTGGTGGAGCTGGGCCACGACCTCGGGCAGGCGCTGCTGCAGCGGTGCGAGCACGAGGTGCACCTTCGGGTGCGCCGCGGTCGAGTTCGCCCGCGCCGGCGAGACCAGGGCGACGGTGTGCGGCTCGCGGCCCAGCAGCAGCAGGTCGCCACCGCTGAAGAGCCTCCCGTCGTGCCACACCCCGAGGTCCAGCCGGGCACCGCCGTCGTCGGTCCGGACGTCGAGTGCCGCGACGACGGGGTCCGCCACGTGGACCGCGGAGACCCGCTCGCCGCCGATCAACGGGATCCCGGCTTCCTGGGCCTCGTGCAGCAGCTCGGGCAGCTGCGGACCGATCGTGGTCAGGTCCAGCACGTCGCGAGGCGCGGCCCCGGGGACGGCGCGGACGAACCGGTGCAGGACGGCGAGCTGGTCGAGGTCGTGCGTGTCGTCGTACTGCGGACTCTCGGCGTGCGCCCAGGTGATGCCGGTCTTGATCCAGTTGTCCCGGGCGCCCTGACGCATCGGGCGCAGCCACAGCCGGTGGGCGGCATCGTCGTGCGAGCGGTAGCGGCGCCGGGTCGGCACCGGGATCTCGAACTGCAGCGCCAGCTTGCGCCGTACGCCTGGGGCCGGCCGCTCCTGCTCGAGGGGGGTGAGCACCTGGTCGAGGCTGCGCTGCCAGGCAGGCGTGGCCGCGACCGGGCGCAGCGACTCCGCCGAGCGCACCTCCTGCAGCAAGGCCACCGCGTGCTTGCAGCGACGGACGACCGGGCAGTCGCAGGTGGAGTCGATCCGCGCGTCGTCGACGACGACGGTGACTCGGTAGGGCGCAGCCCGGCTGCCGACCACCGTCCCGGTGACCTCGAACGCGCCGTCGGCCAGGTCGGTGACCTTCAGGGACCGCACCCTGCGGGTCGCGGCGTACCTGCGCCCGCGAGCGATGGTGCCGGGGTCGAACGCCGCGTAGAGCGCAGCGTCGCTGATCGTCACCCGTGGCACGACGTCAAGGCTGTCACACCCGCGGGCGGGCCCACGGCACGGGACGCAAGGGTCCTAAGGCCCGTTCCCAAAGCGGCCGGGCGGGCGCACACTGCAAAGGAGTCCGTCGCAAGGAGGCCTGATGACCACCACCGCCGAGCTGCCCTCCCGTGCGGCGCCGTCGCCTCCGGTGGCCCTCGTCGGACGGGCCCGCATCGCGGCCTTCGCCACCATCGCGATGGGCATGCTGCTGGCAGCCCTCGACGCGACGATCGTCTCCACCGCGCTGCCCACGATCGTCGGCGACCTCGGCGGCGGCAACCACGTCTCGTGGGTGGTGACCTCCTACCTGTTGGCGCAGACCGCGACCACGGTGGTCGTGGGCAAGCTGGGTGACCAGTTCGGGCGTACGCGCGTCTTCCAGCTCAGCGTCGTCGTCTTCATCCTCGGTTCCGCCCTCTGCGGCCTGTCGGAGGGCATGGCGTGGCTGATCGGGTCGCGGGCGATCCAGGGGATCGGCGCGGGCGGCCTGTCCGTCACGGCGACCGCGCTGATCGCCGACATCATCCCGCTGCGAGAGCGCGGCAAGTTCCAGGGAGCGTTGGGCGCCGTCTTCGGGGTCGCGACCGTGATCGGCCCGCTCCTCGGAGGGCTGCTCACCGACGGCTTCAGCTGGCGCTGGTGCTTCTACGTCAACGTGCCGCTCGCCGCGCTCGTGATCCTCGCGGCCCGGTTCACGATCCCCCTCGTCCCCGGTGGGGCCAAGCCCCGGATCGACTACGCCGGCATGACCGCTGTGGCGCTGGGCGCCTCGATGCTGATCCTGGCGACCAGCTTCGGCGGCACGACCTACGCGTGGGGCTCCTGGCAGATCATCGGGCTCCTGGTGGGCGGTGTGGTGGTGCTCGGCGTCTTCGTGCTGATCGAGACCAGGGCCGCCGAGCCCATCCTGCCGATACGGCTCTTCCGGTCGAAGGTCTTCGCCGACTGCTGCGCACTGAGCTTCGTCGTGGGCTTCACGATGCTGGGGGCGATGACCTTCCTCCCGACGTTCTTCCAGTACGTCGAGGGCGCCAGCGCCACCTTCTCGGGGATCCGGATGCTGCCTCTGGTGATCGGGCTGATGATCACCGCGACGGCCAGCGGCAACGTCGTGAGCAAGACCGGCCACTACAAGATCTTCCCGGTCGTGGGCGGCCTGGTCATGGCCCTCGGCCTCTTCCTGCTCTCGCGGATGGACGCCTCGACCCGGGTGGACGTCTCGTCGCTCTACCTCTTCATCCTCGGCCTCGGCATCGGGATGAGCATGCAGATCCTCACGATCATCGTGCAGAGCTCGGTGGCGTACGCCGACCTCGGCGTCGCGACGTCGGGGGTGACCTTCTTCCGCACCATGGGAAGTGCCTTCGGCGCCGCCATCTTCGGGACGCTCTACTCCAACTTCCTCAAGGGCCGGCTCCCGGAGGCGATCGCCGAGAGTCCCGGGGTGAGACCAGCCGACCTGAAGACACCGAGCGCGCTGCATTCCTTGGACGCCGGCGTCATCAGCAAGATCGTCGATGCCTACGCCTACTCCCTCACGCACGTCTTCCTCTGGGCAGTGCCGGTGGCGCTGGTCGCGTTCGTCCTCGCGGTGCTGCTGCCGCGGGTGAAGCTCCACGACACCGTCGCGCCGGAGGCCAACGACCTCGGCTCCGGCTTCGCCGCCCCGGAGTCGCTGCACAGCGGGGAGATCCTGGCCCGCCGGATCGCGCAGCTGCTCTACGGAGAGCGGCGCGACCGGGTGCTCGAGCTGCTCCAGTCGGACGAACCCGACCTCAACGCGGCCGACGTCTGGGCGATCGTCCAGGTGAACGGGCTCACCGGGTCCGGGCGCCGGGCCGACGTGGTCCAGCTCGCGTGGTCGCGGCAGCTGCCGTCCGCGGTCCTGGAGCCGATCTTCCGCAGGGTGTCGGAGGCGGGATACGTCGAGGGCCCCCTGGACGACCTCACCCTGACCCCCCGTGGCCATGCCGCGGTGGACCGGCTCCGCGAGAGCCTCACCCAGTGGGTCCTCACCCACCTGGAGGGGATGGGCGACGAGGACCCCGACGACGTGCGTGACGCGATCGCCACCTCGGTCCGGCGCATCGTGATCGAGCGTGCCGACCCGCCGGAGAAGTCGGCCCCGCCGGACGCGGACCTACCGGACGCTGCCTGACGCTGCCTGAGCGCGGCAGGATGGGGCCGTGACCGACCCCGGGACGCCCACCGCCGACGACGTACGCTCCGCCCTCGCCCGGGTCGCCGACCCTGACGACGCGCTCAACCACGCGCGGTTCTTCCAGACCCAGCCCGGCGGCTACGGCGAGGGCGACGTCTTCATCGGCGTGCGCGTGCCGAAGGTGCGGACGGTGGCGAAGACGTACGCCGCCCTCCCGCTCGTCGAGATCCGCGACCTGCTGGACGACGTCGAGCACGAGCACCGCCTCACGGCCCTGGTCATCGCGGTCGAGGCCTTCAAGCGGGCGTTGCGCCCGCGTACCCGCGACGACGACCTGCGCCGACGCCTCCACGCGCTCCACCTCGACGCGGTGCGGGCCGGGTGCGTCGACAACTGGGACCTGGTCGATGTCTCCGCCGAGTGGCTGGTCGGCGAGCACGTGCGTACGTCCGGGGCCGGCACCGCCCTCATCCACACGCTCGCGGGCGACGAGGACCTGTGGCGGCGCCGCGTCGGGATCCTCGCGACCTTCGCCCACACCAAGGCGGGCGACCCACAACCGACGTTCGCCGTGGCCGAGCAGGTGCTGGCCGACCGGCGCGACCTCGTCCAGAAGGCGACGGGCTGGATGCTGCGTGAGGTCGGGAAGCGGATCGACCGCGCCCAGCTCGTCGACTTCCTCACCGAGCACGCGGGAGACATGGGGCGCACCGCACTCTCCTACGCCACCGAGCACCTGGACGCCGACCTCCGCGCGCACCTGCGGTCGCTGCCGCCGTCGTCGACGTGACTAGTGACCACCAGGTGGACACAATGGATGGCTGGCGTCCCGGCCGGGGTGCCCGAAGGACGCCGAGCAGCGGCACACCACCCCAGGAGATTCGCGCATGAAGGTCGTCGTGCTGACAGGAGCCGGCATCTCCGCCGAGAGCGGCGTGCCGACCTTCCGCGACAGTGACGGACTGTGGGAGGGCCACGACGTCATGGAGGTGGCCACGCCCGAGGGCTTCGCCGCCAACCCCGTGCTCGTGCAGCGCTTCTACGACCTGCGCCGCGCCCACCTCGCCAAGGTCGAGCCCAACGCGGCGCACGTCGCGCTCGCCCGTCTCGAGGAGTCGCTCGGCGACGACCTGCTCGTGATCACCCAGAACGTCGACGACCTGCACGAGCGTGCCGGCTCGACCCGGGTGCTGCACATGCACGGCGAGCTGCTCTCCGCGCTGTGCCTCTCCTGCGGGGCGCGCTTCCCCTGGGAGACCGACCTCTCCGACTCCCCGCCCTGCCCCGCCTGCGGAGAGTCCACCCTGCGCCCCGACGTGGTGTGGTTCGGCGAGATCCCCTACCGCATGGACGAGGCGCTCCAGGCCCTCCAGGAAGCCGACCTCTTCGTCGCGGTCGGCACCTCGGCCCAGGTGCAGCCAGCGGCCGCCTTCGTCCACTGGGCCGCCGAGCAGGGCGCCCGGACGCTCGAGATCAACCTCGCCGGGACCATCTCCACCGACGACTTCGACGAGTCCCGGCAGGGCCGCGCGGGCGACCTCCTGCCGCAGTGGGTCGAGGAGCTCCTGGCCGAGGGCTGACCTGCCCGGCCCGCAGGGTTGACCTGCACCGCCCGCTGGGCTGACCTGCCCGCCCTCAGGGCCAAGGCGGCAACGCCGGCAGTCCCGGCCGTCCACGGCCCACCAGCCACGCCAACGTCTGCCGCTCGTCGAGCCCCGGCGGCACCTCGACGTCGGGCGCTCGCTTCGGCAGCCGACGCAGCTCACCGGGCAGCACGAAGGAGACGAACTCGTCCGACCAGTCGTCGGGGGTGAAGCCGAGGCCCAGGTCGACCCGGTGGATCTCCACCTCACGCCACCGGGTGAGGAGCAGGCGCGTCGCGGGCCGCAGGTGCCCGTCCCAGTCGAGGGCGTACGCCCACCCCTCCGGGTCCACCGCGCGCACGGCCGCCAGGCAACGGGCGTCGGCAGCGACGAGGTCGTTCACGAGGGCGCCGACAGGCTGGAGCGCACTGCTCTCGATGTCGGCGGCACGGCCCGACGCTCCCCCGGGGTAGCGCACCGCAGGGGTGCGGGTGCGTGCTCCCTCGGCCATCCGTGTCGTGGAGTCGGCCTGGCGGGCGAGGTGCGCGACCACGTGCGCGCGGTCCCAGCCCGGCAGCGGGCTGGGTGCGTCGACCTGCCGCTGGGTCACGCCCGCCAGCTGGGCCTCGAGGGCAGCGTGGCTGCGGGCCACCTGCTCGATGAGCGCGGGCGCCTCGGCGGGCGTGGGCAGCGGGGTCATGAGTCGGCCGGTGGGAGGAAGAGGCGGACCTCGGTGCCGACGCCGAGCTGGGAGTCGACGCTGACGCGACCGCCGTGGCGCTGGGCGATGCGCCGCAGGATCGGCAGGCCGAGGCCCGTGCCGGGACGCTGGAAGGCGTCGGGGTTGGTGGAGCGGAAGAACTCCTCGAACAGCATCGCCTGGTCGGCCTGGGAGATGCCGATCCCCTCGTCGGTGCACGACAGGACCACGCACTCGCCGTCGCGGCCCAGGCGGAGGACGACGCGGTCGCCCATGTCGGAGTACTTGATCGCGTTGGAGAGCACGTTGGTGACCATGCGGACCATCTCCGACCGGTCGCCCTCGATGGCCAAGGGTCTCTCGTCCATCTCGACCTCGACCTTCACACCCCGCCGCTCGGCCGCCAGCTGCTCCATCTCCACAGCCTCCTCCACGACCTCGATGAGGTCGAGCCGCTCCCGGACGAGCGGGTGGGCGGGGTTGCCCAAGCGGCTGAAGGTGAGCAGGTCCTCCGACAGCCGGTCGAGGCGATGGGCCCCCTTGCCGATGGCCACCAGCGACCGCGCCCAGTCCCGGGGGATGTCCGGGAAGCCCTCGAGCAGCTCGAGGTGGCCGAGGATGACACCGATCGGGTTGCGCAGCTCGTGCGACATCGTCGCGATCAGCTGGCTCCGGTAGTCGTCGAGGCGCACCAGCTCCTCGCTGAGCTCCTGCTCACGGTCGTGGGCGCGGGCGTTGAGCACCGCCCGACCCAGGTCACGTCCGACGTCGAGGGCGGCCACGCTCTCGCTGGCCGTCCAGCGCCGGGTGTCGAAGGAGCGCACGATGACCAGCGTCCCGAGGAGCCGACCGGCCCCGCTCACCGGCACGAGCACGCATGTCCCGATCTTGGAGGCGTCCAGCAGCTCCTCGATCACCCTCACGTGGTCGGCGGCGAGGACGTCGTCCTCCCACACCTGACCGGGCTCGAAGACGATGACGGTGTCGTCGCGCCAGGCCTGCTCGACCATCCGTTCGAGGGCCTCGAAGAGGAAGTGGCCCCCGCGCATCTCGTCGGGGATCACGTCATAGGTGCCCGACTCGCGGAGGTGCACCTGGAAGTCGGTGGCCCCGAACCCTTCGCGCAGGGTGGTCTGCGCGAGCGCCAGCAGCTCCTGCAACCCCATCGCGTTGCTGGCCTGGCGGATCAGCTTGCGGGTGAGCTCGGCGAAGCGCACGCGCTGCAACAGCTCCTCCCGCTCGACCGCGTTGACGACGGCGCGGAAGGCCAGCTGCAGGCAGTCGGACAGCGTCAGGAGCATCTCCGCCTGCGGGCGCCGCCCGTCCTGGGGCTCGTCGAGGTGCACCACCGCCCGTAACCGATCGTCCTCGTCACGCAGCTCAGCCACGAGCACGTCGCCGACGCGCCACGCGTCCGGGCCCGCCACCTCGTCGACGCTCCGGGGGTGGTGACGTTCGAGCAGCGCGTCAGACTGCGGCGTACGCCAGTCGCGCGCGACGAAGGTGAACGCGCCGTACCTCGCTCCCACCCTGGCGATCGCGGCCACCGCGTCGTGGGGCCGGGCCCGGCCGACGAGGCGCTCAGCAGCCTCCGGATCGCCGTGGACGGCGACGACCTCGAGCATCCGGTCGGCGCGCAGCACCTCGATCACGCAGACCCTGAAGGGAGTCAGGTCGGCGATCGCTGCAGCGAACTGGGTCAGCGCCTCGCGATCGTCGGAGCTGCCCCACATGTCCGTCCGCGCGCGGTCGCCCGCGGTCGCAGTCGGTCGCCACCGGTCCATGAGGCACCCCCGTCGTCCCCTATTTGTGCCGCCCCTCACATCAAACAGCGCAAACAGGTGGTTGCCCACCCTTCGGACCCGGCGAATTTCTGGTTACTCTTCAGTACATGACGCGCGAGATCTACAACGAGGACCACGAGGCATTCCGAGCATCCGTCAAGGAGTTCCTCGACCGTGAGGTCGTCCCGAACCTCGACAGCTACACCGAGAACCACGGCCTCACCCGCGACTTCTGGCTCTCCGCGGGCGCCCAGGGCTTCCTCGGCCTGGAGATCCCCGAGGAGTTCGGTGGCTCCGAGGCCGGCGACTACCGCTTCAACGCCGTGCTCACCGAGGAGCTGGCCAAGGTCAACATGACCCTGCCGAGCTGCCTCGGCATCCACGCCGACATCACGGTGCCCTACCTGGTGCACCTGACCAACGACGAGCAGAAGAAGCGCTGGCTGCCGCAGGCCGCCTCCGGCGAGCTGCTCACCGCGATCGGCATGACCGAGCCCGGCGGCGGCTCCGACCTCGCCAACCTGAAGACCACCGCCGTGCGTGACGGCGACGACTGGATCCTCAACGGCTCCAAGACCTTCATCACCAACGGTGGCTCCGCCGACCTGGTCCTGGTCGCGGCCCGCACCGCCCCGGAGAAGAAGGCGAAGGGCATCTCGCTCTTCGCCGTCGACACCACGCTGCCCGGCTTCTCCGTCGGCCGGGTGCTCGACAAGGTCGGCATGGACGACTCCGACACCGCCGAGCTCGCGTTCGACAACGTGCGCGTCTCGAACGACGACCTCGTCGGCCCCCTCGACACCGGATTCATCTCGATGATGCAGTTCCTGCCGCAGGAGCGCCTCGGCTCAGCGATCACCAACCTCGCCCACGCCGCGCAGATCCTCACCGAGACGATCCAGTACGCCAAGGACCGCAAGGCCTTCGGCGTCTCGATCGGCTCCTTCCAGAACACCCAGTTCCTGCTCGCCGAGCTGACCACGAAGATCGAGGTCACCCAGGCCTACGTCGACCAGTGCGTGCTCAAGCACACCCGCAGCGAGCTCACCCCCGTCGACGCCGCCAAGGCGAAGTGGTGGACCTCGCAGGTGCAGTCGGAGGTCCTGGACCACTGCGTCCAGATCCACGGCGGCTACGGCTACATGAACGAGTACCGTGTGGCCCGCGCCTGGCGCGACGCCCGCGTGACGAAGATCTGGGCCGGCTCCAACGAGATCATGAAGATGCTGATCGGTCGCGACCTCGGTCTGTGACCCGGAGGCTCCCGGCCTCCCGCGGTCTGCTTGACGACAGGGCCCCGTACGCCACGGCGTACGGGGCCTTGTCACGCGTGTGGCACCCCCCGTTTCCGGTCCCGCACCCCCGGCGGCCCCGCTGGCAAGACGCGTGGCCCGCGGAACACCCACGTGCTTGGGTAGTCATCCACGCATCTCGGGAGGCGCCACATGCGACGGACCATCGGCCGGGCCACGTCCGGGCTCGCCTGCACGACACTCGCCCTCTCCCCGCCTGTCAAAGGAGGCGCGTGAGGAGGTCGTCGCCGACTACGACGGCCAGCGCGGCCTGCAGAGCAACCGTCACTTCATGAAGGACGCCGAGGCCTGGATGCGCTCCGGCGTCAAGGCAAAGGCCCGCGCTCCCCGTGAGGTGGCCGTCGAGGTCGTCGGGGTGGTCGACGCCGGCGCCGACCAGCTCCTGCTTGCCGCCGTCCGCGTCGACGTGGTCCGGCGCGACGGTCGCTGGGAGCTCGCCAGCGTCTCCGGACCCGCCGTGCGCGGCCCCTTCGACTCCGTCCTCGACACCGTGGCACCCCGGCTCGAGGGTCGGCACTGGCGTCAGCTGCCCCGCACCGGCAACGAGACTCCCGCCGACGAGGAGTAGTCGGGGCGCCGGCCGGGACCGACCGACGCCCCCGCTCCACCTTCGGAGGTCAGCTGGTCGCCAACCGCCGGTTGTCGATCTCCGGGTAGTGGAGTCGCGTGGCGACCTTGCGCTCCAGGTCCTCGATGATGCGCGGAGCGAAGTCCACGCCGTTGAGCTCCTGGGCGCTGCCCAGGCCACCGGGGCTGAAGACGTTGATCTCCATCAGCTTGTCGCCCACGATGTCGAGGCCGACCAGGAACATCCCGTCGGAGACCAGCTTGGGCCGCACGACCTCGACCAGCTCGAGCATCTCGTCGGTCACCTTGACCTTGACCGCCTTGCCCCCGGCCGACATGTTGGAACGGATGTCGCCGCTGGAGTTGACGCGGCGGAAGGCGGCGTACACGCCGTCGACCTCGAGCGGACGTCCGTTCATCACGAAGAGCCGCACGTCGCCGTTGACCGCGTCGGGCAGGAACTCCTGCGCGACCACGTAGCCGTCGCGCGCAATGGCCTCGATGATCTGGTTGAGGTTGGGCGACTCCTTGTCGTCGATCAGGAAGACGCCCGCACCGCCCGAGCCCTGCAACGGCTTCAGGACGGCCTTGCCCCCGAGGTCGTCGACGAAGGCGTTGATCTGCTCCTCGTCGCGCGAAATCAGGGTGCGCGGCCGCACGGCTTCGGGGAAGTGCTGGAAGTACGCCTTCGACAGCGCGTCGGCCAGGCTCGTGGGGTCGTTGACGACCAGCACCCCGGTGCTCGCGATGAGCTGGCCGAAGGCGACGCCGGCGTTGTTGGCCCACGGGGCCGACTCGGCGTCGTCCGCCGGGTCGTTGCGCAGCATGACGACGTCGAACTCCTCGAGCGCGATCAGCTGCTCCACGTCAGGACGTTGCACGTCGGCGAGGTGCTTCTTGGCCGAGCGGTAAGTGGCGGCGTCGCCGGCCCGCGCCTTCGCGGTGAGCGTGCCGTCGGGCTGGTAGGAGAAGTCGCCGATGCCCATGAACCACGCCTCGTGACCCATCTGTCGTGCCGCGACCGCCAACCGGTTGGTGGTGTAGTACTCCTGCTCGGTCTCGATCGCGTTGACCACGAATCCGATCTTCATGCGTGTCCTTCCACTAGTTGGCTCAGGTCTTCCACCCCTGAGGCCCACCCGAGTCGCTCGGTCGACGTCGGGTCGTCCAGGTAGCGCGGCAGCAGCCGCGGCGGTACGAGCGCTTCGCGCTCGGTCAGCTCGGCGATGAGCGGCAGGTCCTCCAGCGAGAACTTGCCCAGCCAGAGCAGGTCGAGGTCGCCATCGTCGGCGAGGTGGGCCAGCAGGTCGACGACGCCGCGCAGGTAGATCGCGTCCTTCGTCGTCCCGCCCGCCCGGAAGACGCGCATCACGGTGGTGAAGGCGCTGCCCTGCGGCACGCCCGCGGTGACCAAGGCGTCGTACGCCTCGGCGAACGACGCGCCGTCGACCATCCGGTGCACGGTGAGGACGCGGTCGGCGAGCTGACGCAGCCGAAAGGGCGTGAGGCCGCCGCAGGCCACCTCCCCGAGCACGGCGAGGCCCTCCTGGGTCTCGTCGTAGCCCGCGAGCCCGGTGCCCAGCACCTTGACCGGCTGGGCGTGGCCGTTGACGTGGGTGACGAGGTGGGTGCCCACCTCGTGGTGGAGCAGGGCGGCGGCGCGGTTGCGCTGCACCACGCTCTCGGGGCCGATCAGCAGCGTGTCCCCGGAGACCATGACGCCGTTGACGTCGGGACGGATCTCGGCGTGCATCTCGATGCCGGGCGCCTGCTCGCGGTAGTAGGCGATCTCCTCGCCTGCCAGGGCGCAGAACTCCTGCGCGTCGAGCGGGTCGGAGGGGGGCTCGACCGACGTGATCCCGGCCAGCACGCGCTCGGCGTGGTCGCGCAGCGACGGGGAGACGCCCCCGTAGAGCTCGATGCTGAGGGCGCGGAAGTCGGCGCTGCCGCGCGCCTTCAGCATCTCGAGCTGCAGGTCGAGCTCACGGTGCTTGGCGCGCAGCAGGTGGCCCAGGGTGCGGTCCTCGACGGTGGTGACGTCGATGCGGGCGAGCTGCTCCGCCAGGACCGTGGGTTCGTCAGCCAGCTCGCGGTAGGTGAAGACCGGCTCGCTCACCCGGCCGGCGAGGAACTCGCGCTTGACCTCCTCGCCGTCGACCGGCGTGATGTGGAGCAGGAAGCTGAAGCTCTCCGAGACCTGCGCGAGGGCGCGGTCGACGGCGAGGTCAGAGCTCGAGAAGGCGCCCGTCGGCGCGGTCGAGGAAGCGCCCGTCGGCGCGTCGGGGGTCATCACTCAACCGAGCTCGGCCAGGGACTTCTCGAGCACCGGCACCGTCGCGGTGAGCGCGGCCCGGAGCTCCTCCAGGTGGTCCTCGCGGAGCTCGCCGGTCCACTCGTCCATCCAGGTCTTCTTGAACTCCAGCGCGAGCACGCAGCCGACCCCGGGATAGCGGGTGTGGACGAACCACGCCAACGCCCGTCCCTTGAAGGCGACGTTCTCGCGGGCGTCGACCCGGTGGCCGCCCACGACCTGTTCGCTGAGGGCGCGGCAGAAGGTGTCCACCAGCGGCCCGAAGATCTCCTGGTTCACGCTGCCCGTGCCGACGTTGACCTCAGGGTTCTCCCCGATGGGCGCGCGCTTGCCGTCCGCGCCGTCGCGCCGGTGGTTGTACGAGTGCACGTCGAGCAGCACGAAGGGCCCGCGCTCGGCGACCTTGTCGAGGCGGCGGCCGAGGGCGGCGTACACCTCGTCGTAGACGGCCAGGCTGCGCTCGGTCAGCTCCTTCGAGAGCGGCGGGTTGCGCCACACGTCGAGGCCCCAGCAGTCGTCGGGCTCGCGGTAGACGGCCTCCTCCCGCGGGCGGTTGAGGTCGACCTCGAAGCGGGAGCGGTGGGTGACCATCCGGCTGGGGATCACCGAGGCGATCCGGTCGGTGTAGGGGTCCTCCTCCCGCAGGCGGGTCGCCTCGTCGAGCACCATCTCGGGGCGGAGCTCGGGGCGTACGTCGTGGCCTGCATGCACCGAGGTGGCGACCACCTGACCGTCCCAGGGGCCAACGAACTGCACGATCTCGTCCATGGGAGGCCACCTACCCCCGACGGGGTGAGGTTGAATCCTCAGCCAGCGCAGCCTCGCCGTCAGCCAGCGCAGCCTCGCCGTCAGCCAGCGCAGCCTCGCCTTCGTTGCAGGACCGTGGGTTCAGGACGACCATGAGGACGTGACCTTCGAGATCGGCACCGACGAGAACCCGCAGCACTGGCACGCCGACCTGGCGGGTGGGGTGTCCGGACGCCTCAACTGGTTGCGCGCGGCCGTGCTGGGCTCCAACGACGGCATCATCTCGACCGCAGGCGTGGTGATGGGTGTCGCGGGCGCCACGTCCGACGAGTCCTCCATCCTCCTGGCCGGCGTCGCGGCGCTCACGGCGGGTGCGATCAGCATGGCGGCGGGTGAGTACGTGTCGGTCTCCACGCAGCGCGACTCCGAGAGGTCGATCCTCGCGATGGAGAAGCTCGAGCTGGAGCGGATGCCCGAGACCGAGCGCGAGGAGCTCGTCGAGATGCTCCGCGACAAGGGGCTCACCGAGGCGACGGCCGAGCAGGTGGCCACCGAACTGCACGAACACGACGCGTTGGCGGCGCACGCCGAGGTCGAGTTCGGCATCAACCCGAACGACCTCACCAACCCGTGGCACGCGGCCTGGGCGTCGATGATCTCCTTCACGCTCGGCGCCCTGATCCCGCTGGTGCTGCTGGCCCTCCTGCCCGAGTCCGTACGCCTGCCGCTCACTGTCGTCGTGGTGGCGGCAGCGCTCGCGGTGACCGGGGCAGTCAGCGCCCACCTGGGCTACAGCCCGAAGGGCCGAGCGGTCCTGCGCAACGTCGTCGGCGGCCTGCTCGCCATGGGCATCACCTACCTCGTGGGGATGCTCTTCGGCGTGACGGTGGGCTGACCCGAGGGCTGCCCGTGCGCTGCTTCGTCGCCGTCGTCCCACCCCCCGTCGCCCTCGACCACCTGGACGACTTCCTGGAGCCGCGCCGCGCAGCCGCTGACTTCCGATGGACCGCTCCCGACCAGGTGCACCTGACCCTCGCCTTCATCGGCGACCTCGCCGAACGCCGTCTCGACGACCTGGTCGAACGGTTGGAGCGGGCGGCGAGCAGGCGGCGTACGACGTCGACGGCGATCACCGGCGGAGGCGCCTTCCCCCACGCAGCCGGCGCGAAGGTGCTGTGGGCCGGGCTCGACCTGGACGAGGACGACGCGGTGGAGGTACGCCGGATGGCCGACGGCGCCCGGGCCGCCGCCAACCGCGCAGGGGCGAAGGTGGCCGGGCAGCGCTTCCGCCCGCACCTCACCGTGGCGCGCTGCGGGCGGCCCACCGAGGTGAGCAGCTGGGTGAAGCTCCTGGACGCCTACCGCGGACCGGAGTGGACGATCGACGCGTTCACGCTCGTCGAGTCACACCTCGGCGAGGGGCCGCGTGGCCGCCCGCGGTACGAGGTCGTGGCTGACTTCCCGCTCGGGTGAAGGGCAGGAGCGGCGTCAGCTGCTGCGGCGCAGGACGGTCAGCCCGACCAGGCGCGAGACCACCATCGCGACGTAGAAGACGCCGATCACCTGCTCGACCATGACGAACGACCGGGCGTGGTCGACCACCGGATAGACGTCCGAGAGCCCGACGCTCGTGAGGGTCGTGAACGACAGGTAGAGCAGGTCGAACCACGCCAACGGCTCGGTGCCGTCCGGGCTGGTGGCGCCGACGAAGGAGCCCGGCCACACCACCTGGACGGCCGCGTACAGGTAGGCGAACGCCCAGGCCACCACGGTGAAGGCCGCGCCGGTGGCGAAGAGCTCGTCCTTGGTCACCGTGTCGTCGTGGAAGAGGTGGCGCAGCATCGACCACGACACGAAGAGGTAGAAGGGCACGTGGAAGGCCGCCGAGACCAGCACCACCGGACCGGAGTCGGGGGCCATCGCCTCGGCCACAGCCAGGCCCATCGCCGGCAGTCCGAGCAGGATCGCCACCCAGGTGAGCATCTGGGTGCGCCGCACGACCATCACGGCCGCGAGCACGGCGACCATCTGGAAGACCCCGGCCACCGCCCGCCCCACGGTCGACTCGTCGAGGCTCGGGTAGGAGAGCACCACCAGCAGCTGGGCGGCGAGCAGCACGGCCGAGGGATAGCGGGCCATGAGTGCCGGCAACGTACGCCGCTGGTCGGTGTCCACGTCGCGATCCTAGGGCCGAGCGTCCCTCAGGTTGCGCGCCATCTTCATGGTCATCACCATCTCCCCGAAGTCGGCGCGGGCCTTCGCCCGGACCTCGCGGGGGGTGATGACCCCGTTGTCCGCGAGGCGCACCAACCAGGGCTCGAGGTTCTTGGCCCGCACCAGGTAGCGGCCCGGAGCAACCGGCTCGACGTCCCAGTCCGACAGGTCGTGGGCCAACGAGAGGTGGGCGCCAGTGAGGAGTTGGATGCCCTGGACCTCGGGCACCCTGCTGCTGAGCAGGTGCGGAGCGATCCACGCCGGAGTCGTGAGCGCCGAGTGGAGCGGTGACGCCACCTGGTTGACCACCACCGCGCCATAGGTGATGTCGTCGACCCACGTGAGGAGACGGTCGGTGGCGACTGCGGCCTGCGCGAAGGGGTCGAGGTCCTCCCGCGCCTCGGCCCATCCACAGGTCGCGAAGTCGTGAAACTCCACTCGTGCGCCCTGCCCCTGCATCCGGAGGCGTGGGCTGTCGCCCTCGAGGTCGCGAGTGAGCACGTCGAGGGCGTCCTCGGTCGTGTAGGGGATCTGGACCACCCCCGCGGTGGACCCAGGTCCCGTCCAGGCGACCGCTGCCGTGAGCAGTCGCCGCGTCACCGCCGGGGCGACGCCCCAGCGAGGCAGGATGCCGCCGTGGCCAGGCCTGCGGTCCCACTCGAGGAATGGCTGCTCCGGCACGAAGGACATCACCGTGCACGCCGCCACCGGGGAGGGCGTGAGGTCCTCAGCCGTCGGAACCTCTGAGGGGCCGACGTGGGCCACCACGCCTGAACGCTCCAGCTCGGCCACCACTGCTGCCAGGCGCGCAGAGAAGTCGCCGTTGACCAGCATCCAGGTGCCACCGGCTGTGGGGCGTACGTCGACCCGGTCGACAGGGACGCCCTCCGCGTCGAGCGGGTAGGGCCGGGTCTCGGCGGCAGCCGCCACGGCGTCCTCCACGACAGCCGCTGCGGCACGCCGGTCAACTCCCTCGACCGTGACCCGCAGGTCGACCCATCCGTGACGGGCGCGGCCGCGTACGCCCGTCCAGTCGACCTCGACGCGACCCTGCCCCGGCTCGGGGGTCGAGTCGTGCCATGGCACGAAGGCGGGTTCGGGTGGGCTCTCCTCGTCGTCGTCCTCCGCGCTCAACCAGTGCGTCGAGTCATCGCCGGGGCAGAAGAGGTCAGCCCGGCAGGGGTCGCCGGGAAAGGGGCCGTACGTCCGTCCCGTGCGCGGCGTGACCTGGGACACGCGGGGCAGCACGGCGGCACCGAAGTCCGCCCGCGCCCGCGCCAGCACCTCGGTCGGCGGCCCCTCGGGGGCGAACCACGGGTCCAGGTCCCGGGCCTCGACGAGGAACCGGTCGGGGGCCACCGGGCGTACGTGCCACCCGGTGAGGTCGCTGGCTCGCTCCAGCTGGGCGAGGTTGAGCAGCTGGATGCCCTGCGCGTCCGGGATGTGGGAGCCCCAGAGCCCGGGGTGCTGACGCCAGTACCCGTGCGGACCGTCGCCGAACTCCGTCGCGCCGGGGAAGACCTGACGTACGCAGCCGTAGTCGAGCTCCAGCGCCGCCTCCACGAGTCGGTCGCGGGCGGCGTCCACCAGCGTCGTTGACGGTGCGGCTCGATCGAGGTCGGTCAGCGCCATGCGCCCGAAGGCGTCGAAACGCACCAGACGGCGCATCGCGCCCAGGTGCTCCGGCCACGCGGCGAGCAGGAGGCGCAGGGGATTGCGCTGGAGCTGGAGCGCCGTCACCTCGGCGGCGTCGGCTGCGGTCACAGGGACGGACGAGACCCGGCCCACGGTCATCGGGCGGCCGGCGGCCGCGACCCAGGCGGCGGCCTCCCGCAGCAGGCGTGCGGTGGTGGCGGGGTCGAGGCCCCACACCGCCTTGGGTCGACCGTCGGGGTAGGCGTCGAGGGGAGCCGGGCCAAGCGCGTACGCCATCACTGCCGCTGGGAAGGCCACATCGCTCAGGGTCTGGGGCGTGGGGTCCACCGGCGCTACCGTGATCCGTACGTCGTGCCCCCGCTCAGCCAGCCAGGCTGCCATCCGGTCGGGGGCCTTCGCGCCGTCGTTCACGCTGGCCAGCCAGACGTACGTCCCGCCGCTGGTGGGCAGGACCTGCCCGTACGTGTCTCCCGCCTGCGCCAACGCCTTGGCCACGAGGTCGGCGGCGGAGTGGCGATCGAGTCCGGGGACCGTCACCCACAGGTCGATGCCGACCCGATCCTGGCTGCTCCGTCGGTACTTGCGTTGGGCGATCGCTTCCTTGTCCACCATGTGGGTCATGCACGCATCGTGGCGGAGGGAGGCCTCCGTCGCCACCGGTTCTGCGCAGTTGACGTCAGAACGCGAACGAGGCCCCCACCCGATCGGATGGGGGCCTCGCCCTGACTCACGTGGCGCCGGTCAGGAGAGCGCCTTCACGATGTCCTCGACGCGGTCCTTCGCGTCACCGAAGAGCATCCGGCTGTTCTCCTTGAAGAAGAGCGGGTTCTGCACGCCGGCGTAGCCGGTGGCCATCGAGCGCTTGAAGACGATGACCTCCTTGGCCTTCCACACCTCCAGCACCGGCATGCCCGCGATCGGGGAGTTGGGCTCCTCGATGGCAGCCGGGTTGACGGTGTCGTTGGCGCCGATGACCAGCACGACGTCGGTCTCGGCGAGGTCGTCGTTGATCTCGTCCATCTCGAGCACGATGTCGTAGGGCACCTTCGCCTCGGCGAGCAGCACGTTCATGTGGCCCGGCAGGCGACCCGCGACCGGGTGGATGCCGAAGCGGACTTCGACGCCCTTGGCCTGGAGCTTGCGGGTCAGTTCCGCGACCGGGTACTGCGCCTGCGCCACGGCCATGCCGTAGCCGGGCGTGATCACCACGGAACGCGCGTTGGCCAGCACGTCGGCAGCCTCCTCCGCGAGGATCTCGCGGTGCTCGCCGTAGTCACGGGCCTCACCCTGCACACCGCCGTCGGAGCCGAAGCCACCCGCGATCACGGAGACGAACGAGCGGTTCATCGCCTTGCACATGATGTAGCTGAGGATCGCACCCGACGACCCCACCAGCGCGCCGGTGATGATCAGCAGGTTGTTGCCGAGCATGAAGCCCGCGGCCGCCGCGGCCCACCCGGAGTACGAGTTCAGCATCGAGACCACGACCGGCATGTCGCCGCCGCCGATGGCCGCCACGAGGTGGAAGCCGAGGAAGAGCGCGAGCACGGTCATCACGACGAGCGGGATGGTGCCGAGGTGCTCGTTGGCCTCCCCGTCGACGTTCATGAACCAGACCATCAGCGCCAGCGAGAGGACGATGACGGCCAGGTTGAGCCAGTGGCGCGCCGGCAGCACCAGCGGCGCCGACTTCATCTTCGCGCTCAGCTTGAGGTTGGCGATGATCGAGCCGGTGAAGGTGACGGCACCGATGAAGACGCCGAGGAAGATCTCGACGCCGTGGGCGCCACCCGCATCCTCCGGGTGGGCGAAGTAGGTGTTGAAGCCGACCAGGACGGCCGCCAGACCGACGAACGAGTGGAGCAGCGCCACCAGCTCGGGCATGCCGGTCATCTCGACCGTCTTCGCCTTGCGGGCGCCGATCACCGCACCGATGGCGATCGGGACGAGGATCAGCAGCAGGGTCAGGCCGACCCCGTGGCCGGCCTCCAGGTCGAGGCCCAGGGACGCGGCGGCGTCCTCGGCCTCCTGGCCGATCTGTGCCTGCTGGAGCGCCAGCAGGATGGTCGCCACCAAGGCGATGCCCATGCCGGCGATGCCGGCCTGGTTGCCGCGCTTGGCGGTCTCGTGCTTCGACAGGCCGGCGAGGGCGACGATGAAGAGGACACCGGCGACGACGTACGCGCCCTGGATCAGGCCCGAGAGCTTCTCGGAGGTCAGGAAGTCCATGTCAGTCCTTCCTGAACATCTCGAGCATGCGGACGGTCACCAGGAAGCCACCGAAGATGTTGATGGAGGCGACCAGGATCGCCACCACCGCCAGCACCGTGACCAGCAGGTTGTCGTTGCCGACCTGCAGGATCCCGCCGACCAGGATGATGCCGGAGATGGCGTTGGTCTCGGCCATGAGCGGGGTGTGCAGGGCGTGCGCCACGTTGGAGATGACGTAGTAGCCGACGAAGACCGACAGCATCAGCACGGTGAACTGCTCGATCAGGGTCGAGGTGGAGAACATCGCGACCGCACCGAAGAGCACCGCGGCGGCGGCACCGGCGTACACCTTGGTCCTGGGGTCGACCGGCTTCTTCTCCGGCTTGGCCGGGGCCGCCTCCTCGGGAGCGGCGGCAGGCGGCGCGGCGGAGACCTGCACGGGCGGCGGTGGCCACATCGACTCGCCGTCGAGGGTGACGGTGATGCCGCGCTGGACCACGTCCTCGAAGTCGAGGGTGACCTGACCGTCCTTGCCGGGGGTCAGCAGCTTGAAGAGGTTGACGACGTTGGTGCCGTAGAGCTGGCTGGTCTGGGCAGCAAGGCGGCCGGCCAGGTCGGTGTAGCCGAGGACCACGACGCCGTTGTCGGTGACCACCCGCTCCCCGGTCCTGGTGGCGGCGGCGTTGCCACCGTTGGCGGCGGCCATGTCGACGATGACGCTGCCGTTGCGCATGCCGGCGATGGTCTCGTCGGTGATCAGCTTCGGGGCAGGTCGGCCCGGGATCAGCGCGGTGGTGATGACGATGTCGGCGTTGCGCGCCTCCTCGTCGTACATCGCGGCCGTGGCCGCCTCCTGGGCAGCGGTCATCTCACGCGCGTAGCCGTCGGAGGAGACCTCCTGCTCCATGTCGACGTGCACGAACTCCGCGCCCATCGACTCGACCTGCTCGGCCACCTCGGGGCGTACGTCGAAGGCACGCACGACTGCGCCCATCGACGACGCCGCACCGATGGCGGCGAGGCCGGCAACACCGGCACCCACCACGAACACACGGGCGGGTGCCGTCTTGCCGGCGGCAGTGACCTGGCCGGTGAACATCCGGCCGAACTCGTGGGCCGCCTCGATGACGGCGCGGTAGCCCGCGACGTTGGCCATCGACGACAGCACGTCCATGGACTGGGCGCGCGAGATGCGCGGCACCGCGTCCATGGCCAGGGCGGTGACGCCCGCAGCAGTGAACTTCTCGATCAGCTCCGGGCTGCGCGCCGGAGCCATGATGGAGACCACCGTGGCGCCACGGCGCAGCAGTCCGATCTCCTCGTCGGTGGGGGCGTTGACCTTGACGATGACGTCGCTCGACCAGACCTGGTCGTGGTCGACGACGGCGATGTCCGCGTCGACGTACGCCTGGTCCGGCTGGTCCGCGGCTTTGCCGGCGCCGGACTCGACGACGACTTCATAGCCAAGCTTGGCCAGCTGCTCGGCCGTCCTGGCCGTCGCAGCGACGAGAGACTCGCCTGGCCACGCTTCCCGGGGGATCCCGATTCGCACGACTACCTCCTGTAGGGGCTCCCCCACCGTCGCTGTTCCTCGGGGGAAGGGACAGGGGTGGGGCAGCGTCAAGGTACCCGTCGGGGAGGGGCGGCGTCGGGGGGTCTCACGTGAGAGGGCTCACCCCTCACGCCTCGGCGGCCGCCGGAGCCGGATGGGGCGACCGGTCGACCGGGTCGTGGGTCAGTGCGCCACGCCGTAGAGGCGGTCGCCCGCGTCACCCAGGCCGGGCAGATGTAGCCCTTCTCGTTGAGTCGCTCGTCCATCGCGGCGGTCACGACCGAGACCGGCACGGTCAGGTCGGCGATCTCGTTCTCGAGGCGCTCACATCCCTCGGGGGCGGCGAGCAGGCAGATCGCGGTGATGTCGTCTGCGCCGCGGTCGACGAGGAAGCGGATGGCCGCGGCGAGCGTGCCACCGGTGGCCAGCATCGGGTCGAGCACGTAGACCTGACGGCCCGAGAGGTCGTCGGGGAGACGCTCGGCGTAGGTGTGCACCTCGAGGGTGTCCTCATTGCGCACCATGCCCAGGAAGCCGACCTCGGCCGTCGGGAGCAGCCGCATCATCCCGTCGAGCATGCCCAGACCGGCGCGCAGGATCGGGACGACGAGCGGGGTGGGGGTCGACAGCTTCACGCCCGTGGTCGGGGAGACCGGCGTGGTGATGTCGACGCTCTCCACGCGAATGCCGCGGGTGGCCTCGTAGGCCAGCAACGTCACGAGCTCGTCGGTGAGGCGACGGAAGGTCGGGGAGTCCGTGCGGACGTCCCGCAGGGTCGTGAGCTTGTGGGAGACGAGCGGGTGGTCCACGACCTGGGTGCGCATGGGGACAACCCTAGACGAAATGGCCCTGAACTCCGCGGTCGAGCAGCCCTTCTCGGGGTTGGCCCGGGAGCCGTTGTCTGTCAGTCTGGACGGGGTCCGGTGGTCCACGAACGAGGCGAGTCATGGCGGAGTCTGGATCGGTCACGCGGGTGGTGCACGACGACACCATCGACTTCGCGCTGGCCGCCTACGTCGCCGACGGGGAGTGGCACCTGGGCGAGCTCGCCGACACGACGCTGGTGTCGGTGGAGACGCTGGCCTCGGGGCTGCGACGCTTCGACACGGGTGGGGGGGCGCTCGCGATGGTCGGCGTCGACGAGGACTTCTTCGTCCTGGTGCGGGTCGACGGCTCTGCCACCCGCGCGCTGCTCTCCGACGTGACCGCCGCGCTGGAGTGGGAGATCGCCGAGTCGGTGGTCGACTTCCTCGGCCTGCTCGACCCGGAGGACGACGACCACGGGCCGGCCGGCGACCTCGGGATCGTGGCCGACCTGGGGATGCACGCCGACGACATGGGTGAACTGGTCGACGACGTCGAGCTCTACCCTGACGAGATGCTCTCCGACGTCGCTCACCGCCTCGGTTTCGGTCCCGCCTTCGACGACGCCGTCGGGTTCGAGGGTCCCTGAGACGTGGCGAGCAACCAGTGGGACGAGGCGATGCGCCTCGCCCTCGCCGAGGCCGACGCAGCGCTGGCGACCGAGGACGTGCCGATCGGCGCCGTCGTGCTCTCCCCCACCGGTGAGGTGATCGGCGCCGGACGCAACGTGCGGGAGGCCGACCACGACCCCACCGGCCACGCCGAGGTGGTGGCGCTGCGGGAGGCCGCGAGGGCCAGGGGCGAGTGGCGGCTCGAGGGCTGCACGTTGGTGGTGACCCTGGAGCCCTGCACCATGTGCGCCGGCGCCATCGTCCTGTCGCGTCTCCAGCGGCTGGTCTTCGGGGCGTACGACGAGAAGGCCGGCGCCGTGGGCTCGCTGTGGGACGTCGTGCGTGACCGCAGGCTCAACCACCGTCCCGAGGTGGTCGCCGGGGTGCTGGCCGAGGAGTCCACGCAGCGTCTGGACGCCTTCTTCGCGCGCCACCGGGGCTGAGCTCGACCGGCGGAAACTGGCGGCTGGGAGACGCTGGACGCCGTGTGGGCGTCTCCAGGTCGCCAGTTGCTGCCCGACGTACGTCGTCAGCTCAGCGCAGGCGGCTCGTCGCGACGCAGGGTGTCGATGACGATGACCGCCAGGTCCGGCTCCTCGGCGCGGTGCTGCCGGGCCAGGGCGAGCACGTCCTCGACCGCGTCCTCGAGGGTCGACACATCGTCGTCCTCGTTGAGGCCGCGGGTCCGGGCGATGATCGAGCCGGCGAGGTGCGGGGAGATCTCGTCGTGGGCGTACGCGAGGTCCGTCGCCGCCTTGACGCGCCACCGCGCTGCCGCGAGACGACGCGGCGAGACCGACGGCGTCCTGAAGTAGTAATAGACCAGCGCGGCGAGCACGAGGACCAGCAGCAACATGATCAGGACCCGGGGCATGGGGTGAGTCTAGGAGCGCCACCAGCCCACCAGCTCCGATGCGGGATCCGATTTAGTGACCGCCCGAGGGGTCCGGTAACGTTCGTCGCGGTGACGTGTCCGAGCGGCCTAAGGAGAACGCCTCGAAAGCGTTTGTGGGCGCAAGTCCACCGAGGGTTCAAATCCCTCCGTCACCGCCAGCAGTGAAGCCCCGTCCCAGGACGGGGCTTCACTCATTTCAGGCCGTAGGCGGTCGCGCCGGGCATCGTGGTCCGTGCCAGGGTCCCGGCCGGAGCGCTCCGGCCGGGACTCGTGGTCGCGCTGACTCAGTAGGGCCAGTCGTCCGGCGCCGACGTCCGGTAGACCACCGACTCACACAACACGCTGAAGTAGTCGCCCGTCGGCGTGCCGTTCGGCGCCACGATGTAGACGATGTCGTCGCCGTCGCCGCAGTAGACCGAGTCGGAGCCGGAGTCGAAGAGGACCCAGATCGTGTCGCCCCCGTCGCCGGTGGAGACGTAGTCACTGCCTTCGCCGAGGTAGACCAGGTCCTGGCCGCTGCCACCGTAGACGTCGTCGTAGCCCTCACCGTCGATCAGGGAGTCCGCTCCCGTCCCGCCGGAGATGCTGTCATCGCCTTCGCCGCCCTCCAGGTAGTCGCTGTCCGAGCCGCCGTCGAGCGCGTCGTTGCCTTCCTCGCCGAGCATGAAGTCGTAGCTGTCGCCTCCTTCCATGGCGTCGTTGCCGTCGCCGCCCCAGACCGAGTCGCCGTCGTTGCCGCCGCGCAACGTGTCGTCGTCGTCACGGCCCTGCAGCGTGTCGTAGCCGTTGCCGCCGTCGAGCACGTCGTTGCCGTCGGCGCCGATCAGCGAGTCGTCGCCGTTCTGGCCGAAGAGCTGGTCGGCACCCAGGCCGCCCCGCACGGTGTCGTGACCGTCGTTGCCGTAGCCACGGTCGTCGCCCGCGTCGAGCAGGAGCTCGTCGTTGCCGCGACCACCCCACGCCCCGTCGTTGCCCGCTCCGGCGACGAGGCGGTCACGACCCGCTTCGCCGTAGATCCGGTCGTTGCCGCCGAAGGCGCGTACGCGGTCGTTGCCGGCGCGCGCCGAGATCGTGTCTGCGCGCGGTGTGCCACGCAGGTTGTCTGCCTTCTTCGTGCCCACCATGACCGCTGCGTACGCCGATGGCGCGATGACGCAGAGGGCCAGGACGCTGATCAGCGCCGCCAGCAGTGGACGCTTCCCCCGAATGTCCATGATTGTTTCCGTTCCGTGTGTGCTCTGGGCCCGTGTGAGATCTGGGCAGGGTGCTTCCGGACCGCCGGGGACGATTCCCCGGCGGACGTGGTCGTGCGCAGCACGAGACGGCGTCGCCCTCGCGGCGGCGCTCACCACGTCGTACGTGGCGCCGGGGCGGCGGTGTCACCCAGATGTCGGACCGCGATGTGGCACCGTCGACGGAGTCGTCGCCGGTGGTCACGGCCGGAGACCGCAGTGGACCTTCCCCCGAAATGTCCACTTCCTGTCTAACCCCGCTGGAGCGCTGTGACCACCTCCCGCATTGGGGATTGGTCCAGACCACCGCCCGCGGACGCTGAAGCACCCGGGGCGAGGACGGTGGACTGGGCGCCCACCGTCGCCCCGAGGCACTAGCCTGCGGGCCGTAGCACTCCGTCAGCAGACCGAACGAAAACTCGAGGGAATCATGACCACCACTTCCGGATCCGCCCCGTACGCCCCGCCCGCCGGGGAGCAGTTCGCCGGCCCGGGCACCGGCCCGATCGGCCAGGTCCGCGGCACGGGCGTGGCGATCCTGCTGTGCATCGTCACCCTGGGGATCTACTCGATCTACTGGTTCTACAAGGTCCACCAGGAGATGAAGACCCACTCCGGCGCCGGCATCGGGGGCGTGCTCGCCCTGCTCCTCGCGATCGTCGTCGGCGTCGTGATGCCCTTCATCACGTCGCACGAGATCGGCGCCCTGCGCGAGCGCGCGGGCCAGGACCCGAAGGTCTCCGCCGTCACCGGGCTCTGGTACTTCCCCGGCGCCGCGCTCCTCGTGCTCCCGATCGTCTGGTTCGTGAAGACCAACGAGGCGATCAACGACTACTGGCGTTCGCAGGGCGCCGCCTGAGCGTCACGACTCTCCAGCCTTCCAGCGCCCCGTGCCACGATGCACGGGGCGCTGGTGCGTCTGCGACGCCTGTGCCTGGAGACGTACCGTTCAGAGAACCAGCGTCGAGAGCGCCCGCGTCGAGGAGGTGGAGGCATGTCGAACGACTGCTGCGGTCCCGCCCGCAACGATGCCCGCCCTGCCCCAGGGCCAACGGCCGACGCCTGGGTCGACGCCCCGCGTCCCGCCTCACCGAGCACACCGAACCGCAAGGGACAGGTCCTCGTGCCCGGTGGTGACTTCTGGATGGGCGACTCCTTCGGCGAGGGCTACGCCGGGGACGGTGAGGGTCCGGCGCGCGTCGTGACGGTGCCGTCGTTCTGGATCGACGAGACCACCGTGACCAACGACCGGTTCGCCGCCTTCGTCAAGGCCACCGGCCACGTCACCACCGCGGAGGCCGAGGGGTTCTCAGCGGTCTTCCACCTGGCGTACGACGGCGAGGCCCGGCACGTGCGCGGGCGCCCGGTCCAGACGCCCTGGTGGCTGATGGTCGACGGCGCCGACTGGCGCCATCCCGAGGGCCCCGGCAGCGACGTGACGCGCCGCGGCAACCACCCCGTCGTGCACGTCTCCCACGCCGACGCGCTGGCGTACGCCGCGTGGGCCGGCAAGCGTCTGCCCACCGAGGCGGAGTGGGAGAAGGCAGCCCGCGGCGGCCTCGACCGCGCGCGCTTCGTGTGGGGCGACGACCTGTTGCCCCGGGGCCGCTGGATGGCCAACCTCTTCCAGGGCGACTTCCCGACCCGCAACACCCTCGAGGACGGCTGGCTCACCACGGCTCCTGTGAAGTCCTTCACACGCAACGGCCACGGTCTGTGGCAGATGGCCGGCAACGTCTGGGAGTGGTGCGCCGACTGGTTCTCCCCCGAGACGCCGCAGCACCGCACCGACGACCCGACCGGTCCGGCTGAGGCTGAGACCCGGGTGATGCGGGGCGGCTCCTACCTCTGCCACGACTCCTACTGCCACCGTTACCGGGTCGCCGCGCGCACGTCGTCACCCCCCGATTCGAGTGCCGCAAATCTCGGTTTCCGCTGCGCCAACGACGCCTTGACCTCAGGGCTCAGCGGCTAGTCTCGACCGAGGCAGCACAGCACAGGCGAGATGAGAACAGCATGATCAAGCGGCCATGGGTGGTCGGAATCGCCGCAGCGGCGACCATGGCGACACTCGCCTCAGGGTGCACCGCCACCGACGAGGCGACGGCGAAGCCCGGCCCCGGCACCGCCTCCGAGGTGCCGCGTGCGCCGGAGTCGTCGCGCACCGACAAGCCCAACATCCTGCTGATCACCGTCGACGACGCCTCGGCCACCGACGTCCTCGACATGCCCCACGTGCAGCGCCTCATCGCCGACCAGGGGGCCACGGTCGACACCGCGGTGGCGCCGACCCCCATCTGCGTGCCCGCCCGCGCCTCCCTGCTGACCGGGCAGTACACCCACAACCACGGCGCGCTGGGCATCTCCGGCCCCTACGGCAGCGTCACGTCGTTCATGGGCGAGGACAAGGACGACGACACCCTGCCGGTGTGGCTCAACGAGGCCGGCTACGAGACCTTCTTCGTCGGCAAGTACCTCAACGGCTACGGCAAGAGCGACGAGACCGCGACCTACGTGCCGCCGGGCTGGACGCGGTGGCTCGCGAGCGTCGACACCACGACGTACGACTACGACAAGACCCAGCTCACCAACAACGGCGCCGTGGAGCAGGTCGAGACGACCTACAACTCCGACGGCTTCGGCGCGCGCGTCGACGACCTCCTCAGCCAGCCACGCCGCACCTCACGCCCGTGGTTCATGACCGTCAACTACGTGGCCCCCCACTTCGGCGGCCCGTGGGAGGACGACGACCCCAAGTACCTCGAGCAGGAGGTGCGGGGCAACGACAGCGCCCGGACCAACCCGCGCTTCCCCCCGACCCCGTACGTCCACCCCGACGACCGCGACACCTTCGCGACGCGCGACCTCCCCGACGACCCGTCGATGTTCTACGACGTGCCCGACCAGCAGGCGGGCCAGGAGCGCAAGTTCACGCCCAAGCCCAAGCGCCAGCGCTACCTGCGCGAGCTCAACCAGCAGCGGATCGAGTCGCTCCAGGCGGTCGACCGCGCGGTCGGGCGCCACATCGAGGTGCTGGAGGAGTCGGGGCAGCTCGACGACACCGTGGTGGTCTTCACCTCCGACAACGGCTACAGCGTCGGGCAGCACAACCTCGACGGCAAGCTCTTCTTCTACGAGCCGCAGCTCACCGTGCCGCTGGTGATCCGCGGCCCCGGCATCCCACGCGGGACCGACGTGGAGTCGGTCGTCACCCACGCCGACCTGCCGGTGACGCTGGCGGCGATGGCGGGTGCGACCCCGACCCGTCCGGTCGACGGCCTCGACGTCTCACGCCTGCTGGAGCGGCCGGAGGAGTACGTCGGCCGCGTGGTCCCGATCGAGGGATACGCGGTGGACGCCCAGACCGACCAGCGGCTCTACTCCGGCGTCCGGGTCGGCAACCGCTGGAAGTACGCACGCCTCAAGAGCGGCTTCGAGGAGGTCTACGACCTGGTCGAGGACCCCTACGAGCTCACCAACCTGGCCGAGCGTCGACCCGAGCTGACCTCACGGCTGCGCGCGCTCGACGAGCGCTACCGCGACTGCGCGGCGGCCACCTGTCCCCAGCTGGGCGAGGTCCCCGAGGTCGAGTGACCACGGGGCGCCCTCGCTCCCGGCCCTCTCAGGCCATCGACAGGAAGACCTTCTGGAGGCGCTGGACCTGCTCGTCGTCGATGCCGTCGCCGCTCACCAGGCACTGCTGCAGCCCGGTCGCGACCAGGGAGAAGCTCGCGCGCTGAACTGCCTTGTTGACGGCCGCCAGCTGGGTCATGGCGTCCTCGCAGTCGGCTCCGTCCTCGAGCATCCGGATCACGCTGGCCATGTGGCCGTTGGCCCGCTTGAGTCGGGCGATGACGCTCTTGATGTCAGTGGGGTCGATCTCCATGGGGGGCTCCTTCTCTCACCACGAGGTTACATCCCCCCTGGGGGATGATCCGGCGACTCCTCACTGCATGGCCTCGAGCCAGACGTACGTCCGCCGCCCGAGCGCGATCGAGTGCTCCCACAGCACCCCGATGACCAGGAGCACGGCTCCGGAGCCGACCAGCAGCAGGAACCCGGGCACGTAGGCCACCAGCGGACCGCCCTGGGTGACGGCCAGGATGCCGAGTGCCACCGCGCCCAGCACCACGGCCGCCTTCCACCGCCCGGCGATGCCGACGACGAGCAGGAGAGCCGCCGCCAGCGTGACCGCGAGCAGCCGCCACACCGGGCCGTCGGTGATCGCCGCCATGAGGCTGGGGAAGAGGCCGAAGACGATCGCGGGGGCCATCGTCAGGAAGGTCGGCGCCTTCCGGTCGCGCAGCCACTGCACGGCACCGAGCACGGCGAGCATGGCGGCGACCGGCAGCGCGTACCACTCCACGGTGGAGACGTCGCGGGCGACGAGCTGGACGTACAGCCCCGAGGCGAGCGCCAGGATCGCCAGGTAGGCGACCTCGAGGCGGCCCGGCAGGGCGGCGTACGCGACGAGCAACGCCCCGAGGACGACCAGCACTGTCGCGAGCACGAAGTCGTCGACGTCGGCGGCCGCGAGCACCGCCGTGACCGCGTAGACCGTGGCGGCGGCGAAGGCGAGCGGCTCCATGGCAGGGTTGCGGCTCTCCATCGCCGCCCAGCGGGCACCACCGGCGACGGCCAGCGAGAGCACGGCGCCGACCAGGGCGGTCACCGCCCAGGTGATCCCGTCGGCGTCGCGCAGCCCGACCAGAACGCCGGCCAGGAGTGACGCGTGAGCCAACGCGGCGATGAGGAGCGAGTCGCGGCGCACGGCCGTGACCACCGAGGGCACGGCCAGCGCGGCGGCCGGCAGCACCGGCAGCCACCAGGCGGCGGGACCGGCGCCACCGCGGATGAGCTGGAGGTCGAGCCCGCTCGCGTGACCGCCCTCGACCAGGGCGAGGAGCAGGACGAAGAGCAGGACCAGGGCCAGTCGCCCGATCCAGCTGAACAGGTCGCCCCACGTGAGCGGCATGCGGCCGCCCATCCCGTCCTGGCCGAGCAGCGCGAGCACCAGCAACGCCACGCCGACGGCGACCGCGACGACCGCCACCGCGCCGCGGGGGGCGGCGTACAGCGGGATGCCGAAGGTCACGAGGAGGCCGAGGAGGCCCACCATCCGCAGGGCGAAGCGGGTCTCCATCCGCAGGCCGGCGCGCGACTGGAGGACGAGCAGCGCGCTGGGCACCAGCGCGAGCAGGACCATCGCGGCGTAGCGCGCCGGGGTCGAGGCCTCGGCGGAGTAGCCGGTGTCGAAGGCGGCAATGAGGTGGATGAGCAGACCGAGGGCTGCGGAGAGCCACGGCGCGACGGAGGAGGGCGAGACGAGCCCCGTACGCCCGTCCAGGCGCACCGCGCCCCACGCCAGGGCGACGCTGATCCCGGCCAGCGCCAGGCCCGTGACGGAGAGGGCGAGGCCGTCGGAGTCGATCAGCTCGGCGCCGGCCCAGAGAGCGGCGAGCGCGAAGAGCACCGCGACGGGCCGGTAGATGACGATCCGGCGCAGGTCGCCCGCGGCGTCCCTGCGGGGCACGAGGGCGTCGAAGCCGAGCAGGAGCCCGGCCCCGAGGAGGCCCGCGACGGTCCAGTACTGCTCGGCCGGGAAGGCGTCGAGGCCCGCGAGGCCGAGGCGGTGCGCCGCTGAGAGGTCGAGCAGCACCAGTCCCGAGGCGATCACGGCTGCCGTCTCCGCCGCTGCCGGGAGGCGCTTGCGGGTGGCGAGCACGGCACCGCCCGCCGCGAGGCCGGTCAGCACGACCATGACCAGCGCCTGACCGACCAGGCCGATCAGGCTCCACACGACGAGCAGGAAGAACGAGAGGCCCGAGAGCAGCAGGAAGGCCGCCATGCCGAGCAGGACCTGCTGACCGCTCAGCGTCTTCTGGGCCGGAGCCGTCGGACTGGGCGCCGGGTAGGGGACCTGGCGGACGCCCGGAGCAGGGGGCGCCGGTCGCTGCGGGGTCCGTGCGAGCTCCTGGGCACCGGGGGGCTGCAGGAGCAGGGCACGCAGCCGTTTCGACTCGGCCGACAGCGCGCCGATGCGCTGCTCGACCTGCCACAGCTCCAGCGCCAGCGGCCCGGTGAGCCGGATCCCACAGGTGGGGCAGACCCGGGTGCCGAGGGGCAGCGTGGAGCGGCACTCCGGGCATGGGAAGGTCCCGGACGCTGTCTGTGTGGGGGCCGGTGGCGCAGGCGTGGAGTGAGGATCCATGGGCACATCCTCGTGGACTTGTCCGGAGCGGGGAATGGGCAGTGGTACTCATCGCTGTTCCCGGCCCCCTCCCGACCGGTCTCCACCGACGAGTCGCCACGGTTGACGGAGGGTGTTAACGTGGAAAAGAACCCCCCCGGGGGATAGGAAGGAATCACCGTGAACCAGCTCCGCACCGTCTCCGTGGTCCCTGTCGAGACCCCGAGCCTCGGCGACCGCAGCTACCTCGCCCACGACGGCGAGGTCGCCTTCGTGGTCGATCCGCAGCGCGACATCGACCGGATCACTTCCCTGCTCGACGAGCTGGGGGTGCGCCTGACCCACGTCTTCGAGACCCACATCCACAACGACTACGTCACCGGGGGCCTGGCACTGGCCGAGGCCACGGGTGCCACGTACGTCGTCAACGCCGACGACCCGGTCAGCTTCGAGCGTCACGGCGTGCGTGACGGCGAGGTGATCGAGGTCGGCTCGATGCAGGTCACCGCCCTGGCGACGCCGGGCCACACCTTCACGCACCTGTCCTACGCCCTGGCCCACGACGACGCTTCGGGCACGCCCGTCCACGTCGCGGTCTTCACCGGCGGCTCACTGCTCTACGGCGCCACCGGACGACCCGACCTGCTCGGGCCGGACCACACCGACACCCTCGTGCACCACCAGCACGCGTCGGCGCACCGCCTCGCCGAGCTGCTCCCCGACGCCACCGAGGTCTTCCCGACCCACGGCTTCGGGTCGTTCTGCTCGGCCAGCCAGTCCGACGCGACCTCCTCGACGATCGGCCAGGAACGCCGCAGCAACCCGGTCCTCACCCAGGACGAGGAGACCTACGTGGCCGAGCTGCTCGCCGGGCTCTCCGCCTGGCCGGCCTACTACGCCCACATGGCTCCGGCCAACCTGTCCGGACCCGAGGCTCCGTCCCTCGACCTCCCGGCCGAGGCCGACGCCGCCGAGCTGCGCCGTCGGATCGAGGCCGGCGAGTGGGTCGTCGACCTGCGCCACCGCACCGCCTTCGCCGCCGGCCACGCCCACGGCAGCCTCAACTTCGGCATCGAGGGCCAGTTCGCCACCTACCTCGGCTGGCTCATGGAGTGGGGCACCCCGCTCACCCTCCTCGGCGAGAGCGCCGAGCAGGTCGCCGAGGCCCAGCGCGAGCTCGTCAGGATCGGCATCGACCGCCTCGAGGCGCACGCCACCGGCCGACCCGAGCAGTGGACAGACGGTCCGCTGGCCTCCTTCGAGACCGCCTCCTTCGCCGACCTGGCCCAGGTGCGCCACCACCGCGAGGTCGTGGTGCTCGACGTACGCCGCGCCGACGAGTTCGGTGCCGCGCACGTCGAAGGGGCTGTCAACGTGCCGCTGCACGCCCTGACCCACTCGCTCGGTGACGTGCCCGCGGGCGAGGTGTGGGTGCACTGCGCGGCCGGCTACCGGGCCTCCATCGCGGCGTCGCTGCTCGCCGCGGGCGGTCGCCACGTGGTGGCCGTCGACGACGCCTTCGACAACGCCGGCGCGGTCGGCCTGCCCCTGGTCGGGGACGACGTGCGCGCCTCCGCCTGACGTGGCGACCGCGCTCCTGGCCATCGCCATCGGTCTGGCGATCGGCCTGACGTTGGGCACGCTCGGTGCCGGCGGGTCGATCCTCGCGGTGCCTGTGCTGCTGCACCTGTTCGACCAGTCCCCCTCGACGGCCACCACCGGGTCGCTCATCGTGGTCGGCGTCTCCGCCCTCGTCGGCGCGGCCTCCGCCCGCCGGGCCGGGCGGGCGCTGGTCGCCCGCGGCGTGGTCTTCGGCGCCACCGCGACCGGCGGCACCGTGCTCGGCGCCCTGGCCTCCACCCGGGTGCCCGAGGACGTGCTGACGGCCGCGTTCGCCGTGCTGATGCTGCTCGTGGGCGCGCTGATGGTGCGTCAGCTCGTCGACCGTGGACGCCAGCAGGAGGAGGCGGACGACTTCGCCGAACCCATCCTGACCTTCGACCCCCGCCTCGCGGTGAACTGGCCGCAAGCGGCCAAGGTGCTGGTCACCGCCACGGTGGTCGGCCTGCTCACCGGCTTCCTCGGAGTGGGCGGCGGCTTCCTCGTGGTGCCCGCCCTGGTGCTGGCACTCGGTCTCCCGATGCGCCACGCGGCCGGGACCTCACTGGTCGTGATCGCCCTGACCAGCGCCACGGCGCTGGCCACCCGCGCCGGCCTGGGCAGCCACCCCGACTGGGACGTCGTCCTCCCCCTCGCCGCGGCCTCCGTCGTGGGCGCCCTGCTGGGCACCCGACTGGCCGGGCGGGTCAACCGACGCGCGCTCTCCGGCGCCTTCGCGGCGCTCGTGCTGGCCGTCGGCATCTTCACCGCCGTCCAGGCCGTCAGCGGCCTGTGACCCGCACTCCACCTCGACACGACAACACCCCCACCGGTCCCACCCGGGACCACCGAAGGAGAGCCCCATGTGCCAGCCCACCGTCTGCAAGAAGTGCGCCAGGACCACCTGGAAGGGCTGCGGCATGCACGTCGCCCAGGTGATGGCGAACGTGCCGAAGGACCAGCAGTGCCCCGGCCACGACGGCGAGAAGACCGCCGAGGCCGTGAAGCCGTCCGCCCTGGCCGGTGGTGGCCTGATGAAGTGGCTCCGCGGCGAGAAGTGACCCGAGCTCAGTAGGTCAGGCCTCAGTAGGTCAGGACGAGAAGGACGTCGCCCTCCTGGACGACGGCCCCCGGCTCGAACCGGACGTCGGTGACGACCCCCGACACCTCCGAGAGCACCGGGATCTCCATCTTCATCGACTCCAGCAGCACCACGGTCTCACCGACCTCGACGGAGTCGCCGACGGTGACGGGCACCTCCAGGACGTTCGAGGCCATCTCGGCGGTCACGGGGAAGATCTTGTTGCGGGCCATGCGGGGGACGCTAAGCGTTACCCGCAGGTACCCGAAACCGGGAGCTCGACGCGACCCGCGCGCGCTCAGAGCACGAGAATCAGAGCGACGAGAAGCGGGGCGGCTCCGGGCGTACGGCGTGGGCCTCCTCGGCCGCCCGCGCCCGCGCCCCTCGCTGCCCGGTGAAGGCCAGGTCGAGCCGGATGATCAGGTAGCCCACGACGAGGCCCAGGGCGACGCTGTAGGCGGTCTGGAGGCCCGCCTCCACGTAGGAGGTGTCCAGGTTGACCAGGCGCTGGGCCACGGGCAGCGTGGCGGCCGCACCGAAGGCGCAGACCCACCACCCCTGACGCCGACGGGCTCGCATGTGGACGCCCCAGACCAGCGCGGGGACGCCGAGGAAGATCGTCAGCGGTCGAGGCACGGCGCCGATCGTCGAGCGCAACCACTCCGAGAGCTCGCTGCCGCTGGCCATCCCGTTGCCGGCATAGCTGCGCAGCAGCTCGGTGTAGACGAGGCTGACGGCCAGCACCAGGGTGCCGACCACGACGATGACCAGGCCACGCGTGCCGAGGCCGTGGAGGCCCGCGGCGAAGCGCCACACCAGCGCGAACATGAGCAGGAAGCCCACGGCCAACGTGACGTAGCCGAAGCGGGTGGTCGAGGCGACCGGCTCGAAGCCGACCGTCGCGAAGGCGCCGACGGAGGCGACCGCCGTGGCCACCACCACCTCGCGCACCGCCGCCGGGAAGGTGCGCGCCGGCACGGTGATCACCACCGCCAGCAGCCCGCTGACCACGCAGGTCAGCACCGCCGCCCCACTGCGCAGCACCTCCACGTCGGAGACAACGGCGGTCACGCCGATCGCGACCGCGAGGGCGGAGAAGACGACCTGGCGACCGCCGGTGCGTGCCATCACCGCCCAGGCGTACGTCGCGATCACGCAGACCGCACCCGCGCCGTCGAGCCACTCCGGGCCCCGGTGGAGGGCGGCTGCGGCGAGCAGGATGATCCCGGTGAGGCACACGCAGCCCCAGAAGAAGACGCGCGTCAGGGCCTCGCGCCGATGCGCGCGTGCGACCTCGGGGCTCTCCTCCTCGACGGCGGTCGGCATGGGCGGGTCGACCACGTAGCCCTCGGGGGCACGGAAGTCGGGGTCGGGCGCGGGGGGCAGGTCGAGCGGAGCCGGCGCCAGGTCGACGACGGGCTCCGCGACCGGGAGCACCGCTCCGACGACGGCGTCCTGGGAGACGTGGTTGACCACCGGCGCGCCGGGCGGGAGCACCGCCTCCGGCATCACCGGGGCCACGGCGGGCGGCACCACCGGCGGCACGACGGGGGCTGCAGGAGCGGGCACGACCGGCGGGACGCCGGGAGAGCCGATCAGCGCGGCACGGATGCCGAAGGGGTCGGCGTCCAGCAGGGGACGGTCGAGCGGGTCCACCTGCGGTGCCGACGACGCGACGGAGGCCGGCTCGGTCCCGAGCAGCGGTTCCTGGACGACGGGGATCGACGTCGTCGTGTCACCGGGACCGGCGATGCGTCGACCCGCGGGAGGCTTGCCGTGGCGAGTGACCTTGAAGCCACCGAAGCGGGACGGCTTCGGGGCAGCACGACGACCTGGGCGTTGGGACACGCAGTGAGGTTACCCGCGTCGGTTCGCCAACGAAGGGTTCACCTTGCGGGCACGGACCACCTGGTCGCGATCCAGGAGCGTCGCGACGTTGCCCTCACCACACCCGAGCTCGACCAGCACGTCGCCCATGGGGGAGACCACGGTCGAATGACCGGTGTAGCGGGGCTCCGGCTGCCCGACGGCGACCACGTAGACCGTGTTCTCTATCGCACGGGCATGGACGAGGGTGCGCCAGTGGTCGCGCTTGTGTTCGCCGGCGACCCACGCCGCCGGCAGCACCAGCACCTCAGCGCCTGCGTCGACCAGGGCCCGCGCCAGCTCGGGGAAGCGCAGGTCGTAGCAGGTCATCAGGCCCACCTTGAAGCCCTGGACGTCGATGACGACCGGCTTCCACTCACCTGCGCTCAGGCGCTCGGACTCCTTGTGGCCGAAGGAGTCGTAGAGGTGGATCTTGTCGTACTCGGCGTTGGCCTCTCCGCGCACGACCAAGGTGTTGAGCGGGCGCCGAGGATCGTCGGAGCGCCGGATCATCCCGGCCACGATGGTGATGCCGCGCTCGGCGGCGGTCTCCGTGAGGGCGGTGACGAACGGGCCGTCGAGGTCCTCGGCGAAGGGCGCCAGGTCGCTGTCGGGCTCCCGAAGTCGCGGGCGAAGACCTCCGGGAAGACCACGAGCTCACCCGGTTCGGCGTGGGCGACCAGGCCGCTCAGCCGCCGCCGGTTCTCCTCGGGATCCAGGCTCGACGCCGCCTGCACCAACCGCACCCGCAACGTCTGGTGGTCCTGTCCCGGTGCCATGCCCCCAGCGTAGACCCGCCCTCGGGCCTCAGGTGCCACGATGGTCCGCATGCCCGCCCTGCCCCCCACCTTCGGTGCCGTCGTACTCACCGGCGGGACGGGCGTACGCATGGGCGGGGCCGACAAGGCCGCGGTCGCGTTCCGCGGTCGTACGCTCCTCGACCACGCGCTGGCCGCGACCGTCGAGGCGAACGAGGTCGTGGTGGTCGGGCCGCCCACCGCCCGGCGTGCGGACCGTGCGCGAGGAGCCAGCGGGGGGCGGACCTGCCGCTGGCCTGCTCGCGGGCCGGGACGCGCTGTCGTCCGAGGGGGTGGCGCCCGAGTGGCTGGTGGCTCTGGCGGTGGACATGCCGATGGTGACCCCGGCGACCGTACGCCGCCTGCTCGTCGCCGCCGACGGGCACGACGGGGCTGTGCTGGTCGACGCGGAGGGTCACCGCCAGCTCTGCGTGGCGCTGCGCACCTCCCGCCTCGACGACGTACGCCCGGCGGACGCCCGCGGCCTCGGGTTCTTCCGGCTGCTCGCCGGGCTCGACCTCGCCCCGGTGGTCGCGCAGGGCGCCGAGGCCAGCGACCTGGACACCTGGGCCGACGTCGAGGCTCTGGAGTCACCGGACCGGACCTGACCGCACGTCCCGCTACCCTCGGGCCATGCGCGCCGTCACGATCACCGAGCCCGGAGGGCCCGAGGTCCTCACCGTCGTCGACCTGCCCGACCTCACGCCCGGAGCGGGTGAGGTCCTGGTGGAGGTCGTCGCCACCGCGGTCAACAAGGCCGACACCCTGCAGCGCAAGGGCTTCTACCCACCGCCGCCCGGCGCCTCCGACGTGCTCGGCCTGGAGTGCAGCGGCCGCGTCGCCGCGCTCGGTGAGGGCGTCACCGACTGGGAGGTCGGCGACGAGGTCTGCGCCCTGCTCGCCGGCGGTGGCTACGCCAGCCAGGTCGTGGTGCCGGCGGGTCAGCTCATGCCCGTGCCCGAGGGCGTCGACCTGGTCTCCGCGGCCGCGCTGCCCGAGGTCGCCACGACCGTGTGGTCCAACGTCTTCATGACCGCCGACCTCGAGCCGGGTGAGTCGTTCCTGGTCCACGGAGGCGCCGGCGGCATCGGCACCTTCGCCATCCAGCTGGCCTCGGCACTCGGGGTCAAGGTCTTCACGACCGCGGGCTCGACGGAGAAGCTGGCCGTCTGCGCCGAGCTCGGGGCCGACGTGACCATCAACTACCGCGAGGAGGACTTCCTGACCGTCGTGCGGGAGGTCACCGACGGACGCGGCGTCGACGTCATCCTCGACAACATGGGCGCGAAGTACCTCGACGCCAACGTCTCGGCGCTCGCCGACGACGGCCGCCTGGTGATCATCGGGATGCAGGGTGGCGTCAAGGCCGAGCTCAACATCTCCAAGCTCCTGGCCAAGCGCGGGTCGGTCATCGCCACCTCCCTGCGGGCGCGCCCCGACGCACAGAAGGCGCTCATCTGTGCCGACGTCGTCGAGCACGTGTGGCCCCTGGTCGAGGACGGTCAGGTCAGCCCGGTCATCCACGAGGTGCTTCCGCTCGCCGACGTCGCCCGCGCCCACCAGCTGATGGACGACAGCGGCCACGTCGGCAAGATCGTCCTCAAGGTCGCCGACTGAGGCCCTTCTTGGGGCTGACCCCTGACCGGACGCGAACTAGTGTGGGCTCATGACTGACCCCAACGCCCAGAACCCGTCCGGTCCCGGCCGGGACGACCTCGCGAGCGAGGTGCAGGTCGAGGTCCCCCAGGGCCACGTCCTGGTCATCGGTCCCGACGGGGAGCCCGTCGGCACCGTCCCCGCCGAGGTCGTCGCGCAGGCCCAGGAGGAGGCGGAGGGCGAGGACGAGTCCCCCTCCAGCGTCACCGACCTCGTGGAGCAGCCCGCCAAGGTGATGCGGATCGGGTCGATGATCCGTCAGCTCCTCGAGGAGGTGAAGTCGGCTCCCCTCGACGAGGCCAGCCGAGCCCGCCTCCGCGACATCCACCAGGCGTCCATCAAGGAGCTCGAGACGGGGCTCGCCCCCGAGCTGATCGAGGAGCTGGAGCGGATCGCGCTCCCCTTCACCGACAACGCCACCCCCTCGGACGGTGAGCTGCGGATCGCGCAGGCCCAGCTGGTCGGGTGGCTGGAAGGCCTCTTCCACGGCATCCAGACCGCGATCTACGCCCAGCAGATGGCCAGCAGGGCGCAGCTCGAGCAGATGCGTCGGGCGCTGCCCGGCATGGCGGCCGGTGCACAGCCCGGCGTCCCCGGTGCACAGCCCGGTCCAGGCCCGCAGCACCGTCCCCAGCCGGGTGGCGACAGCGGCCAGCCGTCCGGAGGCATGTACCTCTGACGGACGCGAGCCCCGGCCCATGGTCAGGGCTGAGCGTCAGGGCTGAGCGTCGGGCGAGGCCGACGTCAGTGGCGGTTGACCCGTCCGACGACGGCGAGGCCGAGCAGGCCGAGCAGGATCGCCGCCGCGCCCGGCGCCGCGAGACGCGCGAAGTCGTCGGGGGCAGACTTCTCCACCTTCGTACGGACGGCCTTCTCGGGGTCGGGCTCAGGCAGGCGCTCGCCCACGCCCAGCGACCTCTGCACGACGGCCAGGTCGCGCGGACGCAGCGGCCGCGTCCCGGCGCAGGACGTCGTGGTGGCGGCAGTCGTGGTCAGGAAGAGCCAGCGGTCACCCTCCTTCGGCTCGCCCAGGCTGCACGAGCTGCCGAGCGAGTTGGTGACCGTGACCCGCGCGCTGGACAACTCGCCCTTGAAGAGACGCTGGGCGACGACCTGCAGCTGCTGCTTGCCGTCGCTGGAGGTCGAGGTGCCCTGCACGACGCCGGTGTAGACGACGTCGGCCCGCTTGGTGAGCTTCTTGAGGTCCTGGGTCTTGCAGGAGCAGGCGGCCTGGGCGGGTGCCTGGACGGCGAGGATCCCGGCGCTCGCGACCAGGGCGACCAGGGCGGCCAGGAGCAGGCTCAGCCCGGCCCGCGGAATCGCCCGGACACGGTCTCCGTGGAGAGGTCGACTGACCCGGTCGGTGCGCGGCATGGCGACAGCGTAGCGCCGCCCCAGGGGCGAGGTCACAGCCCGAAGAGTCGCGCCAGCGTGCGGGCGACTCCGTCGGCGGCGTGGTGGGGTGCGACGTGCCTGGCCCCGGCGCGCAAGGAGGGATGTGCGTTCTCCATCGCGTACGCGTGCCCCGCCCAGTCGAGGAGCGGCAGGTCGTTGGGCATGTCGCCGAAGGCGACGACCTCGCTCCGGGTGACGCCGAGGTCGCCGCAGAGCTCCGCGAGCGTGGTGGCCTTGGTGACGCCCGCGCCGGAGATCTCCACGAGCGTGCCCACCGACGACCACGTGGTGGTGACCTCGTGGCCGACCGCTTCCTCGGCCAGGCGCCAGAACTCCTCCGGCTCCTGGGCCTCGTGGCGGGCGAGCAGCTTGACCACCTCGCCGTCGACCAGCTCCTCCAGCGGGGCGACGGGCACTCCGGGATCGGTGCCGATCTTGAGACGCGGCATGAAGTCGGGCTCGCGGGAGAAGCCAGTCGTCTTCTCGAGGGCGAACGTCGTCCCGGGCACCGCCGAGCGCAGCAGGCGAGCCACCCGCACCAGGACGTCGGGAGCGATGGTGCGCGCACGGCGTACGGAGTGGGAGGCGACGTCGTAGACGATGCCGCCGTTGCTGAGGATCGCCAGCCCGTGACCGCCGACCTCCTCCCACAGGTGCTCCATCCAGCGGATCGGTCGGCCGGTCACGAAGACCACGGGCACGTTGCGCTCCTCGAGCGCCAGCAGCACCTCGCGGGTGTAGGCGCTCACCGCGCCGTCCGGACCCAGCAGGGTGCCGTCGAGGTCGGTCGCGACCAGTCGCGGCGGCGCAGGGGGCGGGAAGGCTCCGTCCTCGTCCGCCTTCGGCGCGTCGCTGGTGGTCACCGGATCAGTCCCGGCCGAACCAGCGGTTGAGCTCGACGGCCACGCCGTCGTCGTTGACCGTGGCCGTCACGGCGTCGGCGGCTGCGCGGACCTCCTCGATCGCCTGACCCATCGCGACACCCCGGCCGGCCCAGGCCAGCATCTCGAGGTCGTTGCGACCGTCACCGATGGCGAGGACGTCGACCGGGTCGACACCCAGGGCGTCGCAGACGTGCTGCAGGCCCGAGGCCTTGGAGACCCCGGCCGGGGCGAAGTCCATCCAGGCGCTCCAGCCGACGACGTAGTCGGTGCCGTGCAGGCCCAGCTTGGCGGCGGTGTCGAGGAAGTCCTCGGCGGTCGACTCCGGGTCGCGCACCACGACGCGGTTGACCGGCTTGCCGACGATCTCCTCGACGGGCGTGATCACCTGCTCGCCGTTGAGCTCGCCCGGCGGGAAGGGCCGGTTGACCAGGTAGCCACCCAGCGAACGCTCCTCGGCCGCCACCAGGGCGTCGGGGTGGTGCTCCAGGATGGCGCGCACGGCGGGGGCCGCGTCGAAGACCTCCTCGTGCACGACCTCCTGCGGCGGGTAGCGGAAGATCACCGAGCCGTTGGAGGCGACGACCCAGAGTCGGTCGTCGACGTCGGGCGTCGGATCCTCCGGGGAGCCCTCCAGCGGGAGGTTGAGCAGGTCGGCGATCGTGGTCATGCCGTGCGGCGAGCGACCGCTGGCGAGCACGATGTGGGCGCCGGCGTCACGGGCGCGGTGGACCGCGTCGTACACGGGCTGGCGGATGGTCTCGTAGGGGACGTCCTGGCCGTCGACCCACGCCAGCAGCGTGCCGTCGATGTCGAGCGCGACCAGGGCAGGGCGCCACCCCGGGGCAGGTTCGGCGCCCGAGCGGGACACTTCCTGCTGGATCTGCGTCTCAGCCAACGGGGTTCACCGGTTCCAGGACCTCGCGTCCCAGCCACTTCTGCAGCGCCTTGGGCACGCGCACCGAACCGTCGGCCTGCTGGTGCGTCTCGAGCACCGCCACGATGGCACGCGTGATGGCCGTCAGGGTGCCGTTGAGCGTCGCGACCGGGACCGTCGATCCCTCGTCGGTCCGCGTACGGATGTCGAGGCGGCGCGCCTGGAAGTCGGTGCAGTTGGAGGTCGAGGTGAGCTCGCGGTACTTGCCCTGCGTGGGGATCCACGCCTCGAGGTCGAACTTGCGGGTCGCGCTCAGGCCGAGGTCGCCCGCAGCGATGTCGACGACCTGGTAGGCCAGCTCGAGCTTGTCCATGAACGCGCGCTCCCAGGCCAGCAGGCGCTGGTGCTCCGCCTCGGCCTCCTCGAGCGTCGTGTAGACGAACATCTCGACCTTGTCGAACCAGTGCACCCGGATGATGCCCTTGGTGTCCTTGCCGTGCGAGCCGGCCTCCTTGCGGAAGCAGGGGCTGAACGCGGCGTAGCGGCGGGGCAGGCTCGTGGCGTCGAGGATCTCGTCGGAGTGGTAGGCGGCCATCGCGACCTCGGAGGTGCCGACCAGGTAGAGGTCCTCGCCCTCGATCCGGTAGACGTCGTCGGCCGCCTGGCCCAGGAAGCCGGTGCCCTCCATGGCACGGGGCTTGACCAGGGACGGCGCGATCACCTGGGTGAAGCCGGCCTCACGGGCCTGCTCCATCGCCATGTTGACGAGGGCGAACTCGAGCTCGGCGCCCACGCCGGTGAGGAAGTAGAAGCGCGAGCCGGAGACCTTGGCACCGCGATCGAGGTCGATCGCCCCGAGGATCTTGCCCAGCTCGATGTGGTCGCGCGGCTCGAAGCCCTCGGCCGCGAAGTCGCGCGGGGTGCCCACGGTCTCGATGACGACCGAGTCGTCCTCGCCCCCCTCGGGGGTGTCGTCGTGGGTGAGGTTCGGCATCTCGCGGATGGCCGTCTGCCAGGCCTCCTCGGCCGCGTTCTGGGCGGCCTCGGCCGCCTTCACGTCGGCGGCGAGCGTCTTGGTGCGGGCCAGCAGCTCGGCCTTCTCCTCACCGGTCGCCTTCGGGATCAGCTTGCCGAGCTGCTTCTGCTCTCCCCGCTTGGCCTCGAAGGCGGCGATCGCCTCGCGGCGCGCGGTGTCGGCGGCCAGTGCCCTGTCGACGACCTCGTCGGAGTGTCCACGCTTCGCCAGGCTGGCTCGTACACGGTCGGGGCTCTCGCGCAACAGACGGGGATCGATCATGCTGCAAGGCTAGCCTTTGGGCATACTCGCTCGTGTGCTGGATCGAACCCGACCGAAGCTCCTGACCGCTGCCGGTGCGTGCGCGCTGCTCTTCGTCGCGCTCGCCTTCGCGGTGACCTGGGAGCGTACGCCGCTCGCCGGTCTCGACGACCTCGGTCAGGAGGCCGCGGCCTGGACGGCGCGCCACGACCTGCTGACCCAGGTGCTCCTGGTGGTGGAGGACGTCTTCAACACCATCGGGATGACGATCCTGACGCTCCTGCTCGCCGGCGCGCTGCTGTGGAAGAAGCACCCCCGTGCCGCGTTGATCACGGTCGTCGTGATGGCCGTGACCTCGCTGCTGACCACCGGACTGAAACTCCTTCTGAGCCGCGACCGCCCCGACTGGCAGGAGGCGCTCGGGCTGCACGACACGCTGAGCTTCCCCTCGGGCCACGCCTCGTCGATCACCGCCTACACCGCTCTCCTGGCCGTGCTCGCGGTGATCTTCGTGCGCAAGCAGACGATGCGGCGCATCGCGGTGACCGGACTCGGACTGGTCTGGCTCCTGGTCATCCTCGACCGGGTGCTGCTGGGGCGCCACTACCCCACCGACGTCATCGCCGGCGCGCTGCTGGCGCTGACCGTGCTCTTCGTGGCGCTCGTCTGGTTCGACCCGCGACCGCGGAGCATCGCGCAGAAGATCGAGCCGTTGCCGGAGGTCTACTCCTCCCGCAAGCGGCTCGCCGTCGTGCTCAACCCGATCAAGGTCGAAGACGTGGGCGCCTTCCGCGACCTGGTGACCAACCTGGCGCGGGACGCCGGCTGGCACGAGCCGAGCTGGCACTACACGACGGTCGAGGACTCCGGCACCGGGATGGCGGCCGCGGCCGCCGCGGACGGCGTCGACCTGGTCCTGGTCTGCGGCGGCGACGGCACCGTGCGCGAGGTGTGCGCCGAGCTCGCCGGGAGCGGGATCCCGGTCGGGATCATCCCCGCCGGGACCGGCAACCTGCTGGCGCGCAACCTCGACATCCCCCTCTACATCCGCTCCGCGATCGACGTCGGGCTCAACGGCCAGGACCGTGCCATCGACATGGTGGAGGTGACCGGCGACGGCATCGACACCAGTCACTTCATGGTGATGGCCGGCATGGGCTTCGACGCCGCGATCATGGAGGGCGTCAACGACGACATCAAGAAGCGCATCGGCTGGATGGCCTACATCCTGTCGGGCCTGAAGTCGCTGATGTTCCCGGCCGTGAAGGTCGAGATCTCGATGGACGGCGAGCCGCCCACCACGCACTGGGTCCGCACCGTCGTGGTCGGCAACGTGGGCTACCTCCAGGCCGGCATGCCCCTCCTGCCCGACGCGACCATCGACGACGGCCAGATCGACGTCGTGCTCCTGCACCCCAAGCGCTTCCTCTCCTGGGTGCCGCTGGCCGCCCGGGTCATGGTCCGGAGCAAGCGCACCGACTCCACGATCGACCGACTCACCGGGGCCTCGGTCTCGATCCGCGCCGCCATCGCGACGCCACGCCAGCTCGACGGCGACTCGATCGGCGAGGGCAAGGAACTCACGATGACCTGCGTGCCGGGTCGGTTGCTCGTGCGCGTTCCGCGCTGATCGGTAGAGCCGCGTTCCGCGCTGATCAGCAGAGCTGGGTCAGCCGCGCGCGTGCGCGACGGCCTCCTGCTCCTCCGGAGAGAGCTGGGCCTCGCTCGACCAGCTGCTGATCGTCTTGGCGTACGTCCGCGCCTCGCTCCGGCCGTGGATCGAGCTGAGCACCACGCCGTCGCCGGCGTCGTCGAGCAGCGCGACCGACCACGACAGGTGCCCGCCGACGTCGCCGAAGGCGTCGTACCGCACCACGGAGAGGTGTCGCAGCGCGCCCTGCGAGGCAGCCTGCAGCGCCGCCACCTCCCGGCGCAGGCCGACGACGTCCTCGGGCAACGGGGACGCGCCGGCGACGGCGGGGCGGGAGCCGGCCGTACGCCGCAGGGCGACGACCGAGAAGACCACGGCGACGACGGAGAGGAGCAGGGCGGGGACCGCGAGGTAGGACACGGCGGCAGCCTAGTCGCGGCTGGCCTGTGAACGGCCTCGACGCGACACCAACGGGCGGCGTGGGACAGTGGTCCGCGTGAGTGCCACCGAGAAGACCCGCCGCATCGCCTACCAGGGTGAGCCGGGCGCCAACTCCCACATCGTCTGCGCCCAGCACTACCCCGACCACGAGGCCGTCCCGTGCGCCTCGTTCGAGGACGTGTTCGCGGCCGTCGAGGGCGGCGACGCGGACCTGGCGATGATCCCGATCGACAACTCGCTGGCCGGTCGGGTAGCCGACATCCACCACTTCCTGCCCGCCTCGTCGCTGCACATCGTGGGCGAGCACTTCCTGCGCATTACCTTCAACCTGATGGCGCTGCCGGGTGCCGACGAGTCGACGATCCGCACCGTGCACAGCCACGTCCACGCGCTGGGCCAGTGCCGCAACGTCATCCGCGAGCTCGGCGCCAGGCCGGTCACCGCCGGTGACACCGCCGGAGCGGCCCGCGAGGTCTCCGAGTCCGGCGACATCACCCAGGCCGCTCTCGCGCCGCCGCTGGCCGCCGAGATCTACGGGCTCGAGGTGCTGCGTACGGAGGTCGAGGACGAGGACCACAACACCACCCGCTTCGTGGTGCTCTCGCCCGACTACGTCAAGGCGCCCGCGGGGCAGGGGCCGGTCGTCACGAGCTTCATCTTCAACGTACGCAACCTGCCGGCCGCGCTCTACAAGGCGCTCGGCGGCTTCGCGACCAACGGCGTCAACATGACGAAGCTGGAGAGCTACATGGTGGGCGGCGAGTTCGCCGCGACCCAGTTCCTCGCCGAGGTCGACGGCCACCCGGACGAGCCGGCCCTGGCGCGAGCCTTGGAGGAGCTGGCCTTCTTCACCACCGACATCAAGGTGCTGGGGGTCTACCCGGCTGCCCCGGAGCGCGCCCAGCGCACCTGAGCGCGGTTCACACGTCACCAGGGCACGACGGCCGCGAACGCGCCGACACCGCAAACGCAACGACGCCGGGAACGAGATCACTCTCGCTCCCGGCGTCGTCGTCTGCGCGACTCAGGGGGTCACTTGCAGCGACCGACTCCGATGTCGTCGATGAACCAGCCGAGGGCGTAGATGTTGACCGACGCCTCGGTGGCGATGCGGAACCGGACGAAGACCTTCTTGCCGCGGGCCTTCTTCGGGAACTTCACCACCGTGGTGCGGTAGCCACCGCTCTCACCGGCGAACGCGCGCTTGCCCGCGAACTTGGAGTTCAACGACTTCTTCGCAGACACCTTGTGCACCTTGTTGGGGTACTTGCCCTTGAAGACGTCGAACCACTTCTTGCCGTTGAGCGAGTACTCCACCCGACCGCCGTCGTAGTTCTTGCCGTTGTCGGTGTCGAAGAGGTAGGCGTGCTTGAAGCGCAGGAAGGAGCTCTTGTGCTTGGGCACCTTCACCTTCTTCTTCGTCCTGACCGAGTAGTCCTTCGACTTGCCCTTCTTGGAGTCAGGGAACCAGTTGCCCGGGCGGTCGAAGCCCCAGAGGTTCTTCTTGCCGGTGCTGGCGTAGGTCGCGTCGAAGCCCAGGTTGTTCGGGTTGCCGGGGGCGAACCACGGACGCTGCGCCTTCCACTTCTTGCCACCCTTCTCCAGACCGTCGGAGAAGCTCCACTTGACCTTCTTGCAGGTCTTCATGTCCTTGGCGTTGGAACGCGCGATGTCCATCTGCGTGGCCTTGACGGCCTTGTCGACCTGGGTGCAGTTGCTGTACGAGATGCCCTTCGTGCCGACCAGGTTCTTGCAGGCCTGGCGCAGCGCACGGGCCAGGTCCTGGTAGTCGCTGGCGGAGGTGAGGATGCCCGTGTTGGCCTCGTACCAGATCGCGGCAGTCTTGGTGACGCCCAGGCCGGAGACCGTCTGGCCGTTGAAGGAGCCACCGTCGGTCATCAGCGAGGCGGCCTTGTTGCCGACGCCGCTGTTGTAGTGGACACCGCCGTTGTCGCCCCTGCCGCGGTAGTAGAGCGGGTCGTTCATCCGCGCCGGCTGGTTGAACTGATTCGGGTTGGCCATGTTGCGGATCGCCCCGATCGGCAACGACTCGCCGAGCTTCCACCGGTCGGCGGCCGCGTCGTTGGGCGAGCTGGTCGCGAGGTCGACGAACTCACCGAAGATGTCGGAGATCGACTCGTTGATCGCACCGGACTGGTACGAGTAGAAGAGGCGCGAGGAGCGCTCGGTGACACCGTGGGCGAGCTCGTGGCCGACCACGTCGTCGGCGGAGGCGTAGCCCGCGCCGTAGGTCATCTGCGAGCCGTTCCAGAACGCGTTGGCGTAGGGGCAGCCGCTGTCGGGGTCGCAGTAGCGCACGGTCGAGACGAGGGGCATGCCCTTGCCGTCGATCGAGTCACGGTTGAACTGGGCCTTGAACCAGTCGTAGGTCGCACCCGAGTAGGTGTAGGCCTGACGGACCTCGGCGTTCATCGCGTTGACGTTGCCGCCCTCGGTGAGGACCGAGTTGGAGCACGGCACACCGTTGGGGGTGTTGCCCGCGTCGCAGACGCGGCGGTTCTTGGCCGCGTGGATCTCGTCGAACGCATCGACGATCGCGCCCAGCTGGGCGTCCACGAAGACCTGGCGACGGACGTGGTCGGAGTAGGAGACCTCGACCGCGTGGACGGTGCGAGCACCCGGCAGCTTGTCGCTGCCGATGATGCTCGGGTCGTAGACCTTCAGGCCCTCGTAGACGGCCGTGACCTGGCTCGGCTTCACGCCGGCGCCGCGGGCGACGTAGGCCTTGGCGGAGCGGACGGCAACAGCCTGGCCGACGGTGGCCCGGCCGACGTTGGGGGTGCTGGCGTCCGGAAGGACCTCGCCGGAGGCGGAGACGATGCGGTTGTCCTCGTCGAGCTGCACGGCGAGCTCGCCACCGAGCACCTCGACGCCGTCGATCTCCTGCACGACGCGCACGGTGGTGTTGCCGGTGACCTGCTCGTGGACGCGGTCGGCCTTCACCTCCGAGCGCCTGCCCAGGCCGAACTCGTTGGCGTGCTGCTCGACGAAGGCGCGCGCGGCAGTCTTCGGGCTCGAGGAGGCGCGGATGCCCTTCGGCGGAGCGAGGGGCTTGCCGGCCTTCGTCCCGACGAAGTTCACGACCCCGCCTTCGCCGTGGACCTCGGCGCGGGCCCCGAACCCCTCGTCGGACGGGGCCGCGGAGGAGGTCGACACGAGTCCCGTGGCGGTGGACACGGTCAGCGCGAGGATCATCCCCGCCGCAGCCGTGGTTCTGGTCAGTGGTCGCATGAGTTCCTTCTCCCCCAAAGACGTCGAGCGGACAGGCTTCGCATCGTATGCGGCTCGTCCGACAATCACACAGACTTAGGGGCACCTACTGGGGGGTACGGCTCCGAACGGCCGCATTCGTCCAGGATACGTCCGCTGGCCCACCCATCGGACCTTCGCTGGCGCCCTGCCGGCCCACGGCGGAGACTTCGCCGGTGAACCTCTACTGGCGCCTCATCTGGCTCGTGCTGACCACCAAACGACGCCCTCGGACTCTGTTGTGGGGCACCACCCGATCGCCCTTCCGGGTGCTGCCGAGCGACCTCGACGGCCTGGGCCACATGAACAACGCCAAGTACTTCGGCTTCATGGACCTCGGCCGGGTTGACCAGATGCTGCGCTCCGGGCTGTGGCAGATGTGCCAGGAGCGTGGGTGGTACTCGGTCGTGGCGAGCCAGACGATCCGCTACCGCCGCTCGCTCAAGCCGTGGCAGCGCTTCGACCTCCAGACCCAGGTGATCGGCTTCGACGAGAAGGCGATGTACATCGAGTCGCGCTTCATGCAGCGGGGCACGCTCGCGGCGCACGCGGTGGCCCAGGTCCGCTTCCTGCGGAAGAAGGGCGGAGACGTGGCGCCGGACGAGGTGAAGGAGCTGATCCCCGAGGCCCCCGAGCTCGACCTGCCCGAGTGGGTGAGCGCCTGGGCCGAGGCCGTGCGGCGCGCATGACCCACCCGGGCGACCGCTCCGACGGCTAGGGTCCGAGAAGGATTCCGCACGAGGAGCGGCCATGGACGAGTCGGCGCTGTTCTGGAAGGCCCTCGCGCGTCCCCGGCTCCTGGGCCTGGCGTTGGCACTGGTCGCCTTCCAGCAGTCGTTGGCACCGTCGCTGCTCGTGCGCGACTGGTACTTCCAAGGCGTGGTCAGCGGCGTCGCGGTCGCGGTGGGCTACGGCATCGGCGCTGGCGTCACCCGCCTCGTCGCGTGGGGCGTACGACGCTCGTCCTGGACCCCGCCGCGGCTCACGCGTCGCACTGACCAGCGGCTGCGGCTGGGCGTGCTCGTCGCCCTCGTGGGCCTCGTCGCGCTGATGTCCCGGCACGCCGTGGCCCAGCACCGGTGGACGTGGGAGCGCCTCGACCACTCGCCGTCGTCGTCGTGGCTCGTCTACGCCGGCACGATCGGCGTGACGCTGCTGGTGGCCGGCCTCCTCCTGGCCGTCGGCCTCGCAGTGGCCTGGCTGCGACGCTCGACCGCACGCGCCTGGGGACGGGTGCTCCCCCGCTGGATCGCCGGTGCCATGGCCACCGTCCTGGTCGCGTGGGCGCTGGCCTCGGCCCTGAACGCGTGGGTCTACGAGCGCACCCTCGACGGCCTCAACGCCAGCTTCACCCTGAGCGACCTCGAGATCGAGGACGGGGTGACCGCACCGGAGTCGATGCTCCGCTCCACCGGTCCGGCCTCCGAGGTGGCGTGGGAGGAGGTCGGTGACGAGGGCCGGCGCTTCCTCACCCGCGGACCGTCGGTGGAGCGGCTGCAGGAGTTCCGCAGCGACGGCGAGCCGGCCGCCGTGGAGCCCGTCCGGGTCTTCGTGGGCCGGGCGACGACGTCGGACCCCGAGGAGCAGGCGGGCCTCGCCCTCGAGGAGATGGAGCGGTTCGACGCCTTCGACCGCAGCGCCATCCTGGTGGTGGTCCCGACGGGCACCGGGTGGGTCAACGAGCAGATCGTGCAGCCGCTCGAGTACCTCTACGGCGGCGACGTGGCCACGGTCTCGGTGCAGTACTCCCACCTGCCGAGCCCCTTGGCCTTCCTGACCGAGTCGCACGCCGCTGGCGACGCAGGCGCCGCGCTGGTCGACGCCGTCCGTGAGCGGATCCAGCAGGAGCCCGAGGCCGAGCGCCCCCGGCTGCTGGTGGCCGGGGAGTCGCTCGGCTCGTTCGGGGGCGGCAGGGCGTACGCCTCCCTCGGCGACCTGCTCGCGGACGCCGATGCGTCGTTGTGGGTGGGGCCACCCGCCACGATGCACCTGCGCCGCGAGGCGGAGCAGCAGCGCGCGCCCGGCTCTCTCCAGATCAAGCCGGAGCTGGGGCCGGAGGTGCTCTTCGCCAACCGGGCCTCCGACATCACCGGCCACCCACGCTCGGTCTTCCTGCAGCAGGCCGACGACCCCATCGTGTGGTGGGACTGGCCGGTGCTCTGGGAGGAGCCCGACTGGCTGCGGGAGCCTCTCGACCCGGCGGTCAACCCCGACATGGAGTGGTATCCGGTGACCACCTTCCTCAACCTGGCCGTCGACATGGCCGTGAGCAACGCCTTCGAGGAGGAGCAGGGACACATGTACGGCACCCAACCGACCCTGGCGTGGGCGGCGATGCTGCAGCCTGACGGCTGGGACGACGAGCGGGTCGCCGCGCTGCGTACGACCTTGGCGGGGGTGCACCGGTGAGCCGGGCACCCGTGGGGGCGCGGGTGGCCGGTGCGGGTGAGGCCGCCACGATCGCCCGCCTCCTCCACGACTTCAACGTGGAGTTCGAGGCACCGACGCCGCCGGTCGGCGACTTCACGCGACGCCTCGGCCTCCAGCTGGGGCGCGACGACGTACGCGCGTGGCTCGCCGAGGCGGACGGGGATCCGGTCGGCTTCGCCCTCGCCACCCTGCGCCCCAGCCCCTACTACGACGGCGGCATCGTCCTCCTCGAGGAGCTGTACGCCCGCCCGGCCCGCCGCGGGACGGGCGTCGGGACCGCACTGATGGCGGCGCTCTCGACGTGGGTGCAGGAGATCGGCGCCGGGGAGGTGCAGATCAACGTCGACGAGGTCGACGTCGACACCCGCCGCTTCTACGAGCGGCTCGGCTTCACCAACGTCGAGGACGGCTCGCGGATGCTGTTCTACGTGCGCAAGGTGTGAGCGGTCCGCGCGCTCGCGGGAGAGGATCAGCCCATGACACGCCCCGCTGACGAGAACTACCTGCACGGCCACCACGCCAGCGTGCTGGCCGCCCACGGCGCCCGCACGGCCGAGAACTCCGCGGCCCACCTGCTGCCGCACCTCTCATCGGGCACGACCCTGCTCGACGTCGGCTTCGGGCCGGGCAGCATCACCGCCGGCCTGGCCCGGATCGTGGCGCCCGGTCAGGTGGTCGGCATCGAGGCCGCACCCGACGCGCTCGCTGCGGCGCAGGCGCTGATGGAGGAGCGTGGCGTCGACAACGTCGCCCTGCGGACCGGCTCGGTCTACGAGCTGCCCTTCGAGGACGGCTCCTTCGACGTCGTGCACTGCCACCAGGTGCTGCAGTACCTCACCGACCCGCCGGCCGCGCTGCGCGAGATGGCGCGGGTGGCCCGCCGGGTCGTCGCGGTCCGCGAGGTCGACTACGCGGTGATGCACTGGCACCCGGCCAACCCCGGCATGAGCGACTGGCTGGAGTGCTACCGCCGGATCGCGCGCGACAACGGCGGCGAGCCGGACGCCGCGCGCCACCTGCGCGCCTGGTCGAACGCCGCCGGCCTCCCCGCGCTCGGCGAGGTGAGCGTCGACGCCACGACGTGGACGTACGCGAGCCCCGAGGTGACCCGTTGGTGGGGCGACGTGCAGTCCGCCCGGATCCTGGAGTCGGAGCAGAACGCGAAGCTCAGGGCGCTCGGCCTCGACGACGACCGCATCGCCGCGATGGCCGCCGACTGGCGGGCGTGGGGCGAGCACCCCGACGCGTACTTCTCCATGGTCCACGGGGAGCTGCTGCTCCTGAAGGAGTGACCCGGGCGGGCGGTGGGCTCAGATGCCGAGCATCCGCCCGATGATCTCCTTCTGGATCTCGGTGGTGCCGCCGTAGATCGTCTGGATGCGGCTGTCCAGGTAGGCCTTCGCGATCGGGTACTCCATCATGTAGCCGTAGCCGCCGTGCAGCTGGACGCCCGCGTCGACGAACTTCTTCTGCAGCTCGGTGGTCCACCACTTCGCCATCGACGCGAGGCTCGCGTCGGCGGTGCCGGCGTTGAGCTGCTCAATGCAGTCGTTGACGAAGACCCGCGCGATGTGGGCCTCGGTCGCCATCTCGGCGAGCAGGAAGCGGTTGTGCTGGAAGTTGCCGATCGAACGCCCGAACGCCTTGCGCTCCTTGGCGTAGTCGAGGCAGAGGTCGAGCACGTGCTCCATCGCGGCGACCGCGATGACGGCGATGGAGATCCGCTCCTGGGGCAGGTTCTCCATCAGGTGGATGAAGCCGCCGCCGAGCTGGCCCAGGAGGTTCTCCTTCGGCACCACGACGTCGTCGAAGAAGAGCTCGGCGGTGTCCTGCGCCTTGAGGCCCATCTTGTCGAGGTTGCGACCACGGGTGAACCCCTCCATCCCACGCTCGACGACCAGCAGGCTGATCCCGGAGTGGCCGGCCTCGGGGTCGGTCTTCGCGACCACGATCACCAGGTCCGAGAGGATGCCGTTGGAGATGAAGGTCTTCGACCCGTTGAGCACGAAGTGGTCGCCCTTGTCGACCGCGTGGGTGGCGATGCCCTGCAGGTCGGAGCCGGCGCCGGGCTCGGTCATGGCGATGGCCGAGATCGTCTCGCCGCTCACCAAACCGGGCAGCCACCGCTGCTTCTGCTCGTCGGTGCCGAGCGCGGTGACGTAGGGGACGACGATGTCGCTGTGCAGGCCGAAGCCCAGTCCGCTGGCGCCGGCCCGGATGATCTCCTCGGCCATCACGGCGGTGTAGCGGAAGTCCTTCACGCCGGCACCGCCGTACGCCTCGGGCACGTCGAGGCAGAGCAGCCCGGCCTCGCCGGCCTTGAGCCAGACGTCCCGGTCGACCTGCCCGGCGGCCTCCCACGCGTCGTGGTGCGGCACGACCTCCTTCTCCAGGAAGGAGCGCACGGTGGAGCGGAAGTCCTCGTGCTCGGTCTCGTAGATCGACGGCCTGGTGGGCATGCGTACCTCCCTGCTCGAGGCGCGCACGCCTCACTGTGACAGTAGAACTGTCACAGTAGTCGAGAGGAACGTGACTGTCATCACCCCGCGACGTCTCGGCCGTCAGTCGGTCGCGAAGAGCGCCTCGGCCGCCCGGGAGTCGGCGTACTCCTCGAAGCGGGCGATCCGGCCGTCGCGCAACGTCACCACGAGGCAGACCGGGATGCGCACCTGCTCACCCCGCCGGTTGGTGCCCACGGTCGTGCCCTGGAAGACCCACCCGCCGTCGAAGACCTTCACCCGCGCCTCGGTCACCGAGAGGTCGGCGCCCGCGGCGTTGCTGCGCGTACGCGACGGCGTGCGCTGCACCTCGACCTCCCGCTCGCCGACGTTGTGCCACGTGACGGTGGGGTCGGCGTACAGCTCGTCAGGGGCGCGCTCGCCGGCCAGGAAGGCGGGCAGCCAGCGACGCGCGACCTCGAGCGCCTGCTCGACGCCGGCCTGGGTGGGGGTCTCGATGGTGACGTCCATGGGCGGCATCATCCCCCGGCGGGCGACTCAGAAGTCGCGGTACTCCTCGAGCCGCTTGCGGATGTGGCCCGCCAGCTCGACCGACGCCTCGATCTCGGCCTTGCGGATCGCCACCGACTCGACGTTGAAGCCGATCGGCAGCCCGAGCCGGTCAGCGAAGGCGATCAGCTCATCGGCCGTGGCCACGCACTGGTCGTAGGACTGCTGCAACGTGTCGGAGGAGTGGCGCAGGTCGTTCTGGACCCACCGGGGCACGTTGACGCCCAGCCACTCCAGGAACTCCAGCGTCTTCAGCGAGCCGCAGACCGAGAGCGTGAAGACCAGCGGCACCGGATCGACGCCGGCCTCGCGGCAGGCGTAGTGGTAGTCGGAGAGCAAGTCCTTGGCGGCGTTGACGTCGTAGACGACCTGGCTGACGAAGAAGCTCACGCCGGCCGACTGCTTGGCCAGCAGGCGGGCCTGCTCGTCGCCGCGGAGCTGGTGGCGCTCGGGGATCGCGACGCCGCCCAGCAGCAGGTCGGGCTGCAGCTGGCGACGCAGCTCCTGCGCCTCGGCCAGGCTGACCGCGACCTCCTTGTCGCGCGAGGAGGCGCCGACGAAGACGGTCATCACCCGCTCGGGGTCCTGCGCGCCGAGCCACTCACCGAGGTGGTCGGGCGTGTACTTGCCGACGCAGCGGTAGATGACGACCGGCTTCTTCCAGCCCTCGAGCTGCTCGGCGAAGTGGGCCGGGTCGAGGGTCGCGGAGTAGGGGAACGGGCGCTCGGCGGGGTTGCGGTCGGACTCGTCGTCGATGTCGTAGAGCACCAGGGCGTCGACGTCGAGCGGCTCGAGCCGCTGCACCGTGCGTTGGGCCACCTGACGGACGGCCTCCTGGGAGGTGCCGTGCCGCGGCGGGGTCATCCCGAAGAGCACGATGCCACCTCGGCGCTCGGCGATGCGCTGGCGCAGCTCCACGGTCGACTCCTTCTCGCTCGACGGCCCGGGTGCTCCAGTCTCGCACCGGGGACGAGGACCGACCGAAATGCGGCCATGCCCCGAGACCTCACGCCGATCGCCCTAGGGTGCGAGGAGAGGGCGAGCCGAAGGAGCCGGGATGTTCGAGCAGGTGAAGCTCAAGGACGGGACCGCGGCGTGGATCAGTCCGCTGATGCGCGACGACCGGGACCTCCTGGCCGCAGGTTTCGAGGAGCTCAGCGCCGAGACCAAGCGGCAGCGCTTCCTGGCCCCCGTCAAGCACCTCAGTGAGGCGATGCTCCACCACCTGGTCGACGACGTCGACGGGATCAACCACGTCGCCCTGGTGCTCAGCGCCGAGACCTCCCCCGACGTCTTCGACCCGGTCGCGATCGCCCGGATGGTGCGCTACCCCGACGTCACCGACACCGCCGACGTGGCGGTCACCGTGAAGGACTCGTGGCAGGGCCGCGGCATCGCCACCGCCCTCCTGGCCGCACTGGTGCGCCACCGCCCCGAGGGCGTCACGCGTCTGGTGACCGAGGTCGCTGGCACCAACGCGGCCTCGTTGGCCATGCTGCGTCGCCTCGGGCCGACGAAGGTCGAGCCCAACGGGCACGGGGCGTACGACGTCGAGGTCAACCTCGACGCCGCCCGTCAGACCCCAGGACCCACCTCCGAGCCCACCACCGAGCCGGCCAGAGAACAGGGGTCGCGGGTGCCGCTGGTGCGCCCGTCGGAGCACGCTCGTCCCAAGGTCGACCGGCAGTCGCACCACATGCTCCAGACCCGCGACCTCGTCTGCCCGTGGCTCAACTGAGGCAGCCACGGCGCGGCCGTGTCGGTGGCGAGCAGACGCGAGGGAGTCGGCGCATCTTCCGACACCAGGACTCGGTGTGACCCACGTCAGTCCCCTGCATCGGGCAGCGCCCGCCACGGGCGTACGACGTCAGCGTGCGCAGCGCGGACGACGCGGCATCAAGGTGCGCACCACGCGCACGTCCTTGTCACCCTTGTCGAGCAGCGTGACGACGACGCGTTGGCGACCGTCGAGCCGGCGGACCTTCTTCGCCCTGGTGGTGAGGACGAAGGGCTTCGCGCGGTCCAGGCCCAGGCGCCGGGCGCCCACCTTCCACACTCGACGCGGGCGACCGCACCCCTGCCGCCGGTGACGCGAGCCCGGACCGTACGACCCCGCTGCTGGCAGGTGACGCCGGCGCGCACCGTCTTCGCCTTCGCCTTCAGGGCGGCGAGCCGCTGCTTCTTCGTGGGGGTGGTCGGGGCGGGGGCAGGCGTCACCCGCTCCTCGGCGATCCGGGCGAGCAGGTAGTCGGCCGTCGCCTTCATCCCCGCACTGGAGGGGTGCAGCAGGGAGCCGTCGCCGAAGTCGTTGATGCCGCGGATCCACTGCTGGTCGGGCCAGGCGCAGACGGTGTGGTCGATGGCGCCGGGGATCCTGCGCTGGTCGACGAACGCCACGCCGGCGTCGCGGGCGACCTGCTGGAGCAGGTCGGAGAGCCGGTCGATCTGGCCCTGGAGGTAGTCGAACTCGGCCGGGTCCACAAGGCCGAGGAAGGTGCCGGGGCAGCCGCCCGGAGGCACGTACGTCCCGTAGCCGACGACGAAGACCTCGGCCTTCGGCGCCCGCTCCTTCGTGGCCGCCAGGCCTGAGACCAGACCCTTGCGCGCCGCCTCGAAGCGCGCCGCCAGTGGGTCGGGGCCGGCCCCGGGCACGCAACTGGTCTCGGCGGACGCCGCGCAGGCCCGGCCCAGCTGCACCAGGCCGATGTCGTTGCCGCCCATCGTCCCGAAGGTGACCAGCGTGGTGTCGGCGCTCAGTGCGTCGAGCTGCGGTGCGTTGCTGCCCTGCGACTCGGTGAAGTGACGGGTCGTCGCTCCGCCGCACGACGCGTCGACGTAGGACGTGACGTCCAGGCCCTCGGCGACCAGCGTGGCGAAGTTGCGCTCGCTGCGACTGCAGCCGACGGCTCGCTGGGGCGTGATCCCCGGCCCGGAGACGAAGGAGTCGCCGAACGCGACGTAGCGCTCCCCGCCCGGACCCTTGTCCCAGACCGGCACGTGCGCGGGCGGTTCGTCGGCGTGGGCCGGGACGGCCAGGACGGCCGTCGCGAGCGGGACGGTGGCGAGGGCCGTCAGGAGCCGGGCAAGGCGACGCATGAGCGAACCCTAACCAAGCATGACGCCGCTCACATCCGCGCGTCTGGCCCGCGTCGTGGCCGTCAGGGCACCCCCCGGAGGTCGTAGGTCTTCTGGCCCACGACGACGGTGAAGGTGGGGTCGTCCCACGACGGCCACTGAGGCAGCACGAAGAGCCCTGAGGGTGGTTCCACCACCACGGCCTGACCCTGACCGACCGGACCAGCGACCGGCGTGGTGTAGACGCCACTCCACGAACGGCCGCCGGACTCCACCCCGAGCCGGATCTCCCCCGCCTCGATGCTCTGGTCGAGGGCCAACCCGGCCTCGACGGCGCGGTGGGAGTCGAACGGGGCGAAGCGGAACTCGGCGAACGCCTGGCCCTGGCGTGGCACGTAGGTCCCGCGGTCGGCCAGCTGCACCTTGCGAGGGCGTACGACGCGCACGGTCTGGACGAACCCGTCGACCCGCACGCGCCCACGGGCCACCACCTCGGCACCGAACCGCTGGACGGGTCCGGACTTCACCCGGCCCACCGGCAGCGTGCGCGGCCATCCCTTCGGCGGTGCCACCCGGGGGTCCCACTCCCCTTCCTCGACCTTCCTGTCCTTCCCCTGCCCCTCGCCCGCGGGCCGCACCAGGGTGAGCGAGCGGCGTACGACGCCCGGCTGCACCGGCGACAGCGCAGTCGGCACCATCCGCACCGTCCCGGTCTCGGTCTCGGTCTCGGGAGCCTCCGGGGTGAACTGGACCTGGACCCACTCGGCGGCGGGGGTACCCAGGCCGCGGAACGGGCCACAGACCCCTTGCTGCTCCAGTGCTCCGGCGTCGTCGGCGATGAACCAGCAGCGCGAGTCGTCGGGGACCGCGACGACCTGGTCCCAAGACGACCATGCCTGCTGCCACATCCGGTCAGCCGCAGCCAGCGACTCGTCGACGTCGACGACCTCGTCACCGAGGAAGGTCCACCCGCTCGGCTCACCGGGCGGCTCGTCGTCGGAGGTGCAGGCGGTGAGACCGGCCAGCACCACCGCCGGGGCCAGGACGACACCCAGCCACCGCACGACGCGCTTCCCTGCACGGGCCACGTTGGTGACGCTAGCGCCCGTGGCACCCTGATCGCCATGGAGCCACTCACCCCCGAGGAGATCCGCGCCTGCTTCGTGAACTGCTCGAAGGGCGAGGCCAAGCGCCTGCGGCTGCCCACGGCGTACGACGCGATCCGGTGGGCCGACCTCGACTTCCTCGGGTGGCGTGACCCGGCAGCGCCCGGCACCGCCCACCTGGTGGCTCCGTGGCGCGGCCAGCTCACCGGGCTCGTGCTGCGGGTGGGCAACCGCGCCGGTCACGGGGGCCGCAAGAACATGTGCGCGTTCTGCCTCACCACTCACTCCTCCTCCGACATGGACCTGATGGTCGCGCCGCGCGCCGGTGCGGCTGGCCGCAACGGCAACACGGTCGGCACCTACCTGTGCGCAGACCTGGCCTGCTCGCTCTACGTCCGTCGACTGAAGCGGCCTGCGCGCGTGCAGCCCGAGGAGACGACCACCACCGAGGCCCGCATCGCCAGGCTCCAGGAGAACCTGGACGCGTTCGTCCGACGGGTCGTCTCGTGAGGCGGGCACCCGAGGGTGATGTGGCCCGACAGGGCACACTGGCATCCATGGCCTGGGACCGCTCCGCACTGACCGCCGAGGGCTTCGCTGGCTGGGTCCGCATCGCCGACCTGCCGCGCGCCGAGGTGCCTTCGGGCGCCGGCGTCTACGTCGTCGTCCGTCCCGGCGTGGCGCCGCCGCGCTTCCGCCCGACCAACCCCGGCGGCAGGACGAGCGAGAAGGACCCGACTGTCCCCGCGACCGAGCTGCGGGAGGCGTGGGTCGACGGCGCCGAGGTGATCTACATCGGCCGCGCCACGAGCGGCGTCGGCAAGCGCCGAGGGCTGGCCAAGCGGCTCGGCGAGCTGCTGCGCTTCGGCCGCGGCCAGACCGGCAACCACTGGGGCGGGCGCTACATCTGGCAGCTCTCCGACTCCGACGAGCTGCTCGTCGCCTGGCTCGAGACCCCTGACACCGACCCCGAGGTGGTGTCGGCCCAGCTCATCGCCCGCTTCGAGCAGGACTACGGCCGACTCCCCTTCGCCAACCTCGTGCAGGGCTCCACCGCCGCCTCCCGACTGCCGCAGATTCGCGCGGCGCGCGACGAGGACGTCGACGACGTCGTCGCGCTCTGGTCGCTCGCCGCCGAGAACAGGGGGCGTCCCGCCGACCGGCCCGACCTCGTACGCCTGCTCATCGAGCGCGACCCCGACGCCCTGCTGCTCGCCGTGGACGACGGTGAGGTCGTCGGCACCGTGATCGCCGGGTGGGACGGCTGGCGGGCCAGCCTCTACCGCCTCGCGGTCGCTCCCCAACACCGGCGCCGCGGCACCGCGCGCCTGCTGGTAGGGCGTGCCGAGGCACGGCTCAAGGCGTTGGGCGCCACCCGCATCCACGCCATGGTGCTGGAGGAGAACAACGACGGCAACGGCCTGTGGCAGGCGCTCGGCTACACCCCGCAGCCAGACTGGCGACGCTGGGTCAAGGCAGCTCGCTGAGTCGAGATTGCCGTGCTCGCAGGCCTCCACGGCCCCCGCGGCGAGGGTTACGCTGCCAGTGTCGCGCCGCCACGGCACGAGGAGGAGACCCCACATGTCCATCACCGTCCTTCACCGCCGTGCCCGTCGGGCCGCCCTCGCCCTCGGCCTGACCGCGACCCTCGCGCTCACGGGATGCTCCGACGACGACGGCGATTCCCCGGACGCCACGCGTGCCGCCGACGCCCTGGACCAGGCAGTCAGCAACTTCTCCGCCGAGGAGTCCGGCTCCTACACGTTCCAGCTCGGCGACGACAGCGACCCGTTGATGCGCAGCAGCGGTGAGTTCGACCTCGAGGACGACGTCGCGACGGTCGACCTGACGCTCTCCAACGGCCAGCGCCGCCAGCGGTCGCAGCAGGTGCGGCTGGGCGAGCGCAGGTGGTTCCGGACGGCGAAGCGCAACGACGCCGCGCCGGCCGGCTGCTGGCGCACGGGCTCGCCGCCCCGGGGCGCCAACCTCGCCGGCATCCCCCTGACCGGCTCCGCGGGACCGTTCGTGGCGCCGCCGGTCGTCGGCGTGGTCACGACCGCGGTCGGCGAGGAGTGGGTCACCGAAGCCAGCACGGAGGGCAGCAAGAGCAACACGGTGAAGGGCACCGCCGACCTATACGCCGTCGCGTCGACCCTGGGCAACGCCGTCGCCTCGCTGGGCATCTCCGCGGAGGACACCAGCGGCCGCGTCGACGTCACCTTCCTCCTGGACGGCGACAACGTCATGGCCTGGAGCACCGATCTCGTGACGGTGCTGAAGGGCCTCTCCGACGCCGGCGTGAAGCTGGACGGCGACACCCAGCGCCTCGTCGAGAGCGGCGCCGAGGTCCCGGTGATGGCCGGGTTCAGCAAGCTGGGTGACGACGTCGACGTCGAGGAGCCCACGCCCGTCTGTTGAGTGCAACCGGCCGCCGCCGGCGGCCACCACGTCGCGTGTCTGCGTCTCGCGTTTCAGGGGTACCGGCCGGGGGACTGGTCCCAGAACCACTCACCCGGAGGACCACGTGACGGAGAAGACCGCTGACGGCGACGAGCCGGTCAAGCTGAATCGCACCATCACGACCAGCCTGCTCTTCTTCTACGTGCTGGGCGACGTGCTCGGCTCCGGCGTCTACGTCCTGATCGGCTCGGTGGCCGGTGCCGTCGGCGGTGCCTTCTGGATCGCCTTCGCCGTCGGCGTCAGCGTCGCCGCGATCACCGGGCTGGCCTACGCCGAGCTCGCGACCAAGTATCCCCACGCCGCGGGTGCGGCGCTCTACGTCAACCGCGCCTTCCACAACCGCACCCTGGCCTTCCTGGTCATGGTGGCGTTCCTCTCGGCCAGCTTCGCGGCTGCCGGCTCCCTGAGCGTCGGCTTCGCCAGCTACTTCCTCCAGGTGTGGGACGCGCCGCCGGCCCTGCTGGTCTCCCTGGCCTTCTTCGCCCTGCTCGGCCTGATCAACTACATCGGCATCACCGAGTCGGTGTGGATCACGATGCTGATGACCTTCGTGGAGATTGCCGGTCTCGTCCTCGTCCTCATCATCGGCATCTGGTACGTCGTGCAGAGAGACCCCGACTTCAGTCGGCTCGTCCAGTTCGAGACCACGACCAACCCGATCTGGGCCATCGTGGGCGGCGTCGCCCTGGCGTTCTTCGCGATGACGGGCTTCGAGAACGTCGTCAACGTCGCCGAGGAGACCGTCGACCCGCACCGCGCCTTCCCCCGGGCGCTGGTGGGCGGGATGATCGCCGCGGGCCTGATCTACGTGGCCGTCGCGGTGGTGGCCTCGCTCGTGGTCGGTGCCGCCAAGCTGAGCACCTCCGACGTGGCCCTGCTCGAGGTGGTCAAGGCCGACGTCGTGCCGCTGCCGGTCACGCTCATGACGACGCTCTTCGCGGTGATCGCCTGCGTCGCCATCACCAACACCACGCTCGTGGCGGCGGTGACCGAGCCGCGTGTCCTCTACGGCATGGCCAACGAGGACGTCGTGCCGCCGATCTTCGCGCGCCTGCACCGCCGCAGTCCGTGGGGTGGGCCTGCTCTTCTCCTTCGCCGTGGTCGCCGGTCTCCTCGTGATCGGGACCCTGGTGGTCCAGGGCGGCGGCGGCATCAACCTCATCGAGCGCCTGGCGACGGTGACGGTGGTGCTCCTCCTCTTCATCTACTGCCTGGTCATCCTGGCCACGCTCAAGCTCACCGACTCAGACGTCTCGGACCGTACGTTCCGCGCGCCACGGTGGCTCCTGGTACCCGGGCTCCTCGCGAACGGCCTGGTGCTTGTCTACGTCGTGGTCAACGACCCCACGTCGCTGCTCTGGTGCCTCGGCCTCCTGGCCGTGGGAGGAGCCCTCCTCGTGGTGGAGATGTTCTCCCGGCCCCGCCGAGCCCGGGCGGCGGCTGCGGCCGAGGCCGAGGCCAACTGACCGGACCCTCCCACCCCCGTGCTCGCCAGGGACCTCCGCGCCACCCGGAACACCCCGGATGACGCCGGCGCAGGACAGGAAAAAAGGACGGATTCTCTGACTCACTTGCGGTGATAGCGTCGGTTTTGTGCCGCAACTGAGGATCACCGAAGCCGCTGCCCACCTCGGGGTCAGCGACGACACCGTGCGCCGCTGGATCGACCGCGGACAGCTCACCGCGACCAGTGACGAGGCCGGGCGCATGGTGGTCGACGCCTACGAGGTCGCGCTCGCCGCGCGCGAGCACGCGCGTACGCTCGCCCTCCCCTCCGGCGTCACGAGCTCGGCCCGCAACCGCTTCGTCGGGCTCGTCACCGACATCGTGACCGACACCGTGATGGCGCAGGTCGAGCTGCAGTGCGGCCCCTTCCGGGTGGTCTCCCTGATGAGCAGCGAGGCCGTGCGCGACCTGGGCCTCGAGCTCGGGTCGGTGGCGGTGGCCTCGATCAAGTCGACCACCGTCGTCGTCGAGACGCCTCGACCGGTGACCCGCCGGTGAGCCAGTCATGACCTCGGCCAGCACGGCGGCCCGGCTGCGGCTCCTCACCGTCCTGCTCCTGCTGGCCGTGGCACCGGGCTGCAGCCAGCCGGCGGAGGGCTCCACCACCCTGACCGTGCACGCCGCGGCCTCGCTGCGAGGGCCCTTCGAGGAACTCGTCGAGCTGTTCGAGGAGGAGCACCCCGACGTCACGGTCCGCCTCAACGTCGCGGGGTCGGCCGACCTCGTGGCCCAGGTGGAGGAGGGCGCCCCCGCCGACGTGGTGGCCACCGCCGACACCGCGACCATGGAGCGACTCGCCGCCGACGGTCTGGTCACCGACCCGACGCCCTTCGCCGCCAACACCCTCGTGATCGTCGTGCCGCGCGGCAACCCGGCCGACGTGGCCGGGCTGCGCGACCTCGCCGGCGACGTCGACCTCGTCGTGTGCGCGCCCCAGGTGCCCTGCGGCGCCGCCGCTGCCCGGGTCGAGGAGGCCGCGGGAGTCGCCTTCACCCCCGTCAGCGAGGAGCAGAGCGTGACCGACGTGCTGGGCAAGGTGCGGGCCGGCGAGGCCGAGGCCGGACTCGTCTACGTGACCGACGCGTTGAGCGCCGGCGACCACCTGGAGGTCATCGAGTTCGAGGAGGCGAGCGAGGCGGTCAACGTGGCTCCGGTCGCCGTCGCCTCCGGCAGTGAGCGCCCGGCTCTGGCGCGCGCCTTCGCCGACCTCGTCACCTCACCCACCGGCGAGCGGGTGCTGACCGAGGCGGGCTTCCGCCGGCCATGAGCGCGTCGTCTCCCGGGAGGGCCAGCAGCCGCCCGGACAGCGGCCTGCCCCGCTGGGTGTGGCTGCCCGCCATGCTCGGCGCGCTCCTGCTGCTGCTCCCGCTCCTCGCGATGACCGCCCGGGTCGACTGGGCCTCCTTCCCGGCGCTGGTGACCAGCGACTCCGCCCGCACCGCGCTCGCGCTCAGCCTGCGTACGTCTGCCCTCAGCACCCTGGCCTGCCTCGTCCTCGGCGTCCCGCTCGCCGTCGTGCTGGCTCGTGGGCAGTTCCGCGGACGCTCCCTCCTGCGCAGCCTGGTCATGGTGCCGTTGGTGCTGCCGCCCGTGGTCGGCGGCATTGCGCTGCTCGCGGCCTTCGGGCGGCGCGGCCTGCTCGGGGAGACGCTCGAGGTGGCCGGGATCCAGGTCGCCTTCACCACGACGGCGGTGGTGCTGGCGCAGACCTTCGTGGCATTGCCCTTCCTGGTGATATCGCTGGAGGGCGCCCTGGTCACCGCCGGGACCCGCTACGAGGTGGCCGCCGCCGGCCTGGGTGCCCGCCCCTCGACAGTCCTGCGTCGCGTCACGCTGCCGCTCACCTGGCCGGCCCTGGCGTCGGGCACGCTCCTCGCCTTCGCCCGGGCCCTGGGCGAGTTCGGGGCGACGATCACCTTCGCCGGCAGCCTCCAGGGCGTGACCCGCACCCTGCCGCTGGAGATCTACCTCCAGCGCGAGGTCGACCCGGACGCCGCTGTCGCGCTGTCGCTCGTCCTGGTGGCCGTCGCGATCGCGGTCATCGCGCTGACCCGTCGCACCCGGAGCGCGCTGTGACCAGCCTGTCCCTCTCGGCCCGCGTCACCGACCGCGACGTCGTCGTCGAGCTCGAGGTCGCGGCAGGCGAGACCCTGGCGCTGCTCGGTCCGAACGGGGCCGGCAAGTCGACCGTCCTCGCGCTCGCCGCCGGACTCCTGCGTCCCGACGACGGCACCGTCGCACTCGACGGGCGGGTGCTCACCGACGTCCGCGACGGGCGGACGCAGACCTGGGTGCCGGCGTACGACCGCCACGTCGCCACCCTGTCGCAGGAGGCGCTGCTCCTGCCCCACCTGTCCGTGCGCGCCAACGTCGAGTTCGGCCCGCGCGCGCAAGGACGCTCGCGGCGCGAGGCGCGGGCCGTCGCCCAGGAGTGGCTGGACCGGGTCGGCGTCGCCGACCTGGCGGAGCGACGTCCTGGCTCGTTGTCGGGCGGCCAGGCGCAACGGGTCGCGGTGGCCCGCGCACTGGCGGCGGAGCCCGCCCTGCTCCTGCTCGACGAACCGATGGCGGCGCTCGACGCGGCGGCGACCCCTGCGGTCCGGGAGACCCTGCGGCAGGTGCTGGCCGAGGTGACGTGCGTGATGGTGACGCACGACGTGCTCGACGCTGCCCTGCTCGCCGACCGGGTGGCCGTCGTCGAGGGCGGGCGGGTCGTGGAGCAGGGAGCCACGCCCGACGTCCTGGCGCGTCCGCGCAGCGTCTTCGGTGCCCGGATCGCGGGGCTCAACCTGCTGCGCGGCACCTGGCGGCACGACGGCGGATCGGGCGAGCTGGTGGCCACGACCGGCGAGCGGGTGCACGGCCAGGCGGAAGACCTCACCCCGGGAACCGCGGCGGTGGCGGTCTTCCGCCCGACCGCCGTCTCCGTCTACGCGCACCCGGTGCACGGCTCCCCGCGCAACACCTTCGAGGTCGTGGTGACCTCGGTGGAACCCAACGGTGACCTGGTGCGCATCCGCGCAGGCCACCTCGCGGCCGACGTCACCGCCCAGGCCGCTGCCGAGCTGGGGGTCCGACCGGGAGCGCGCGTCTGGTTCAGCGTCAAGGCGACCGAGGTGTCGCTGCACGCGTCGTGAGCGGGGGGTCCACGCCCATGGAATCGCTGTGCAGCCGCTCCTCGCGCCACTAGCATGGCCGCGGTCGCTCCGCCGAGCGTCCTGTTCCCGTGTCGAGGAGGACTGCCGTGAGGGTGCACCCTGCCATCGCACCGCTGCGCATCCTGCTGGTCCTGGCGTTGGTGGCGGTGATCGGCGTGCTCTTCTGGGCGTCGACGTCACCCGGGGAGAAGTCCGACGACAGCGACCGGGTCGCCGTCCCGACCGCTCCGAAGCCCCTCGAGGACAGCGTCGGCCAGGCCAAGGACGCGACCGAGCGCGAGCGTGAGCAGCGGGGTCCCGAGGGGTCCGACGGGTCGACGGACCTGCCCGCCGGCGATCCTGCCGACCTCCCCGGCGCCGGTGAGGATCCCGGAGCCGACACCATCCCGGTGACGGGCGCCCTCGACGACTACCAGGCCCCGGCCGACGCGGCGAGGAAGCTGCTGAGGGTCACCGAGCGCGTGAAGTACCTCGAGGGCTATCCCGACGCCGACCGGCTCAAGCACGCCGTCGTGGTCTGCGAGAAGGTCGCCTTCCAGGACTGGACGTGGCAGCAGCAGGTCGACGGCGACGTCGCCTTCGAGGTACCGCGGCGCTCAGCCACCCGGTTCGCCGAGCTGCTCGAGGGCGAGTTCTGCGAGGCCATCGGCCTCTGACCGCCCCCGAGCGCGACCCGGCTCAGCTCACCAGGTGAGCTCGATCTCCAGCTCGTTCCCGTCGCCCAGCTCGACCTCGATCTTGAGCTCGACCTCGTCGGGAACCGCAACGGTGAAGGTCTTGCCACCGCGCTGGAACTCCACCGAGTTGTGACGCGAGAGGGAGTCGGCCAGCGCACGCAGCTTGTCGGCGGCGGCCTCGCGGGACAGGCGCTGCTTGTCGTCGATGTCGAACAGGTCCATCAGGTGCTCCTTCGGTGGGTGGTCTCGGGCCCACCGTAGCGACCCGTTCCGCGGGAGCGACGGGGCGGCGCTCCGTGATCGTGTACCCGGCGGCAGGTGCGGCGCTATCGTGATCGCACCACCAGCGAAGGTCCTTGATGACACCCAAGCCCCCCGACCTGCGGCTGCCCGCCCCGGAGGTCGAGCCGCCCGACCACCTCGTGCACCAGCTGGCCGAGATGGCGCGGGCCAGCATGCCCAGCACCCCCGCCCGGTCGCGTCGTCGCGCTGGCGTGGTCGCCGGAGCCACCGCCGCCGCAGTCCTCGCCTCGGTGGGTGGCTCGTGGGCGACCGGCGTGATCGAGGTGCCGGGCCTGCCGTCCCCCATCAGGCACGCCCCCGTCGCCCCGGTCGTTCCCGAGGACGACGCCGGACAACGCGACACCTCCGGGCGCGGGAAACCCGCCGAGGAGTCCGAGGGGCGCGTCGGCGGTCCGGGCGACTCCCAGGGCGCGGCCGGGTCGGCCGACGGCGAGAAGAAGAGCAACGACGACAGGGCCGGGAAGAGCGACAGGGGCGACGGTCAAGGTCAGCCCGGTCAGGACGGCAAGGGCGAGCCGAAGGGCAAGGGCGACCCGAACGACAAGGCCGACAAGGGCGACAAGGGCGACAAGGACTCGGAGAAGCCTGGCAAGGGTCCCGGGGAGAAGCCCAAGAAGGACAAGGACCGGGACCGGGACGACGACCGGGACGACGACCGGGACGACGACCGGGACGACGACTCCGACCAGGGCAAGCACCAGGACAAGAAGAGCAAGTGGAAGCGCGAGCGCGCCGGCGACCCTGTCGTCGGGCCTGAGTCGGGCGTACGTCGATGAGCGACGACCTCGTCCTCCGGGCCCAGCAGGGCGACCCGGAGGCGTGGCGCGTGCTCTACCGCCAGCACGCCGGACGCCTCGTCGCGTGGCTCCGGACGCGTCCCACCGGCGACTCGGTCGCTGCTGCGGAGGACATCGCCGCCGAGGCCTGGTTCGTGGCGGCCCAGAAGATCGCCGACTTCGAGGGGTCGTCCTCGGACTTCGCCGGGTGGCTCTTCGGCATCGCGAGGCACATGAGCGCCACCGCGAGGCGGACCGCCGAACGCCGCGCCACCACCCCCGGTGACGTGTCCGACCTGTCCGACCTGGTCGGCACCGTGGCGGAGCCGCAGGCCGACGTGGCCGCCAAGGAGTGGGTCCGCGCAGCGATCTCCACGCTCCCGCCGCGCGAGCGCTCGGTGATCGGCCTCGTCGACGGCCTCGGCATCGACACCGCCACGGCAGCGGAGATCCTCGGCATCAACGCGGTCGCCCTGCGGGTCGCACGTCACCGTGGCCTCAAGCGGCTCAACAGCTCGCTGGGCGAGCGCCACCTCACCGTCGTGCGCGACACCCCTCCCCAGGCTGGTCCGGGGTCGGCCGCCGTCTCCTGACGCGGACGTCATCACGATCCGTACGCGGGACTGCGGCTCTCCTGATGACGTCGGGAGGACGCTGCGGAGACCCCGACGGGCGACGGGACCGCAGTCCCGCCGCCCGTCCTCCTGGGCGACGTCTCGGGGGGACGTTCGCTCAGTCCTGTGAGGGCGCACCCTCGGTGCTGACACCTCTTACCTGTCACCAGCGCGCCGAAGCGTTACATCGAGCCTGGAACGAGTCGCTGCGGACGTCAGCAGGCGCCCGGCGCACGTCACGCGGAAGGCCCCACCTAGCCTTCCCGCATGGAGCTCGCCCAGGTCGTCGCCTTCACCATGGTGACGTTGCTCTTCGTCTTCACTCCCGGCGCCGACTGGGCGTACGCGATCTCCGCAGGACTGCAGCACCGCAGCGTCACCCCGGCGATCACCGGGATGCTCCTCGGCCACCTGACGGCGACCCTGGCCGTGGCCGGTGGCGTCGCGGCGGTGATGGCCGGTGCCCCGGCGCTGCTCACGACGCTCACCGTCCTGGGCGCCGCCTACCTGGTCTGGCTCGGGATCGGCGTGCTGCGCTCCCCGGTGACGCCGCAGGAGGGCGAGGTCGTGCAGGGCTCGGCGCTGCGCCGGCTCGCCAAGGGGTTCGGCGTGAGCGGCCTGAACCCGAAGGTGGTGCTCCTCTTCCTCGCCGTGCTGCCGCAGTTCGCCGACCCCGCCGCGGCGTGGCCGGTGCCGGCGCAGATCATGGCGCTGGCGAGCATCCACCTGGTCGCCACCGCGATCGTCTACACAGCAGTCGCCGTGGGGGCGCGGGTCGTGCTCGCCACCCGGCCGGCCGCGGCCCGGGCGGTGAGCCGCTTCTCGGGAGCGGCCATGGTCGGCATCGGCGCCTACCTGCTGGTGGGCCAGGTCGCAGCCTGAGCCGGAACCTCTTCTCCACCCCGCCCGGCGGGTCTAGCGTGGCGCAGCATGAGCCTCGTAGGCCTGCGTGACCTCACCGACGGCGACCTCGACCTGCTCTTCGTCTGGGAGCAGGACCCGCGCGCCCGCGCGATGGCCGCCTTCACCCGGCCCGACGTGGGCGACCGCGAGGCGTTCGACGCGCACCACCGCCGGATCCGCGACAACCCGGACCAGACCCTTCTGGCCGTCGAGGCCGACGGGGAGCTCGTGGGCACCGTGGGGAGCTATCCGATGGAGGGCGACCTCGAGGTCACCTACTGGATCGACCCAGCGAAGTGGGCCGCGGGTTCGCCTCAGCCGCTCTGGGGGAGTTCCTGCAGGTCGAGCGTCGGCGCCCGTTGTCGGCTCGCGTCGCCGAGCACAACCTGGGCTCGATCACCGTGCTGGAGCGCGCCGGGTTCGTGCGCGTGGGCGAGGAGACGTCGTACGCAAGAAGGCCTGGGCCGCGAGGTCGTCGAGCTGGTGCACCGGCTCGACGCCTGACCCCTACCCGGTCGACTCGACCGGGGACCAGACGCCCAGCTCGTTGCCACTGGGGTCGACGAAGTGGAGGCGGCGACCACCCGGGAAGTCGTACGGCCCGGCGACGACGTCGCCGCCCGCGGCCACGATGGCCTGCTGGGTCGCGTCGAGGTCGTCGGAGTGGATGAGCACGAAGGGTCCGCCCACCGGCCTGGCCGCGGGCTGGACGACCAGACCACCGACCTCCTCCTCGCTGCCGTCGAGGATGCCGGCGTAGCCAGGGCCGTAGTCCACGAACGTCCACCCGAAGGCCGCCTCGTAGAACGCCTGTGCCGCCACCAGGTCGGTCACGGTCAGCTCAACGTAGGAGAAGGCGTGGTGCGGTGGCTGGCCGGGCGCCCGGGCCGGGGACTCCGTGCTCGACCCCACCTCCGTGCTCGACCCCACCTCCGTGTTCGACCCCACCACGGAGAGTCCGCGCCGGTCGACGCTCATCAGGCCGCCACCCTGACCGCGCCAGCGAGACCTTCGCGACAGCCGCGCATCATCTCGTGGTGGTTCCAGTGCAGCGCCGGCCGCAAGAGGCGTGAGGCGAGCCCGAGCCAGCCGTACGTGCGTACTTCCTGCTGGAACTCCACCCGGGTGCCGCCGCGTTCCTCGCTGAGGTCGAAGCGCACCCAGCCGACCAGGTCACCGTCGACCTCGACCTGCAGCCGCTCGGTCGAGCGCGTGGTGGCGATCAGCACCAGGTCGAGGACGTAGGGCAGGCGGGAGCGGCAGAGCACCCGGGCACTCTCACCGCCCAGCGCCGCGACGGCGACGACCTCGGGCCACCAGGTGGGGTAGGCCGCCAGGTCGTCGAGCACCGCCGCGACGTCGATCGGCGAGGCGTCGACGAACCAGGTCTCGTGGAAACGGTGCTCATGGAAACGGTGCTCGGTGGCGGTCACGAGGCGGTTCCTACCCCGTGACCGCCACCGTCAGTCCTCAGTCAGCCGGCGGGGCGTCCATCTTCATGCCCGCGTCGAACGAGTCGTCGGCGTTGATGAAGTCGAGCGCCTCAGCGGCTGCGGCCACCTCGGCCGTGACCTCGTGGGCCCACACCGGGTCGGTCACGACGGCCTGCATCTGTGCCGGGGTGATCGCCTGGGCGGTGCCGGTCGGCACTGACGCGCTCAGGACCACCCGGAGGTCGCGTGAGGAGCTCAGCACCTCGGCGACCAGCCGCGTGCGCCCGGGCTTGTCGGAGCGGTCGGTGTAGGTGCGCAGGATGTCGCCGTTGGGCAACGTGGTCACCTCACAGTCGGTCCCCTCATAGTTGGGGTCGGAGCAGTCGTCGCCGATGTCTCCCCCGAGGGGGCCTCCGAAGGCACTGAGCCTCTGCACGTTGAGCCCGATCTCCGAGCGGCCGACGGCATTGGTCAGGGTCAGCGAGCCCAAGGTCTGGCTGTTCCTCTCCGCAGGGATGACGACGTTGCCCGCCTCGTCGACCAAGTCGCCGCCGCCCTGACCCTCGAAGTCGTCGGCCGTGCCGCCCGGAGCCGTGTAGGTGCTCACCAGGTCGTTGAGCAGCCACGCAGTCGTCCGTCCGGTGATCGGCACGAGCTCGGGCGCCGGCGGGGTCGACGGGGCCGTGGGCTCGGCGGCGGGGGCGACCACGTTGGCCGGGTCCGAGGTGCCTCCGAGTCCGGTGAGGGCCCATCCCCCTACGGCGAGGAGGCTGACGGCGGCGGCGGTGCCGACGGCCGTCAGCGACCGGGCGAGGCGGCGCTTGGCCAACCCCTGCCGGCGGGCGGAGAAGGCGAGGGAGTCGAGGTCGGGGCGCACGCCCGTCACCTCGTCGTGGAGCTGGTCGTGGATGGTGGTCATGTCAGTCCTCTGTGTCGGCGAGTGTGGGATAGAGAGCACGGAGTCGAGCCAGCGCACGCGAGCTGCGCGTCCGGCAGGCCGACTCGCTGAGGCCGAGCTGGGCGGCGGTCTGGGTGACGCTGAGGTCCTCCCAGTAGCGCAGCACGACCACGGCCCGGTCCTGCGGAGCGAGCGAGTCGAGCGCCTGGAGCAGCGAGAGCCGGAGGTCGGACCCCTCACCGCGCCCGGGCGCGTCCACGGTGATCGGCAGCTCGACCACCCGCTTGCGACGGCGCTCGGCGAGGTAGAGACGCGTCATCATGGTGCGGGCGTACGCGACAGGGTTCTCGGCCCGGGAGACGAGGCGCCAACGCGCGAAGACCGAGGCGTACGTGCTCTGGAGCAGGTCCTCGGCCTGGTCACGGTCCCCGCAGAGGAGGACCGCTGTCCGTAGCATCCGGGCGCCGGTGGCGTGGACGAACTCCTCGAAGCTCCCCGCGCGCACCTCGGTCCCGATCTCTGTGCCCCACTGGGCTGTTGTTGTGCTCACACCCTTCTAGAGGGACCGGGCGGTGGAAATGTTGCAGATCCTCCCCGAGGAGGTGCCCGGCGGCGGCGACCTGACCCGTCGCCACCGCCGCCATTCTGCCCGCCAACCGTCGCGGCGGGTGGTGGAATCAGTCCTCCGGCAGGGCAGCGAACGCAGCCTTCATGTCGCGGTACCACCCCAACGACTGCTTGGGGTGCTTCCAGCGGCCCTTCATGGCGTCGCGCGCCTCCTGGTGGGTGGCGTCGCCGGCCTTCTCGGCCTGCTTGAGGTGCTTGTCCTGAGCGGCGATCACGTCGTCGGCGCTCTCGCCACGGTGCGGGAGGTCGCAGGGGCCGCCGAACTGGCGGCAGGTCATGGTCTTCATGGCAGTTCCTCTCTCGGGACGGTGGCGGCGAGAGCCGCCTTCACCCGGCTGACGAGCCGGGGGTGGGAGATGTGACGCGGGCTCAGTTCCATCGGTCGGCGCCCTTGCGGCGTACGACCTCGGCCAGCGTCTCGGGAGCAGCGCGGAAGGTGATCTGCTCGACGCGCCCCTCGCGCAGCGTGAAGTCGAAGACCACCCTGGCCTGCCCGCGGTCGAACCAGGCCGACGCCGGACGGTCGCCGACGAAGACCGCGAGTGCGGCGTGGGCGGCGCCGTTGAAGAACTGCGCCACTGCGTCGCGGCCCTCGATCCGGTCGGGGGTGCCGACGAGCACGGCGGCCCGGTCGGCACGGACCACGGCGTCGGGTGCCAGCAGGGTCAGCAACCGCTCGAAGTCGCCCTCGCGGGCGGCCGCCATGAAGGCGTCGACGACCTGCCAGTCGGCCAGCGCGTCCTCCGCGGCAGGCTGGGCGACCTTCGCCCGGGCCCGCGAGGCGAGCTTGCGAGCGGCCACCGGGGTGGTGTCGAGGACGCCGGCGATCGTGGCGAACTCGAAGCCGAAGCTGTCGTGGAGCACGAAGGCGACGCGCTCCGCCGGGGTCAGCCGGTCGAGCACGACGTGCAGGGCGACCCCCACGGCGTCGGCCAGGGCCACGTGGTCGGCGGGGTCCTCGGCGCTGGAGCCGGCGGTCACCTGCGCGACGCCGTGCTCGTGCTCGGCGAGGTCGTCGACGAGCAAGGGGCTGCGCGCCTTCAGGCGGTCGAGGCACAGCCGCGTCGTGACGGTGGTCAGCCAGGCCGGGAGGCTCTCGATCGCGGCATCGGTGCGGGCCAGGCGCAGCCACGCCTGCTGCACGACGTCCTCGGCCTCGGCGTGGTCGCCGAGGACCTTGCCGGCCAGGCCGACCAGGCGGGGTCGCTCGGCCTCGAAGGCGGCGGTCTGGTCGATGGTGCTCACTGGGTGCTCCCTCTCTCGGTCGGGTCGGTCCTGGCCTGACGAGCGAGCCCCTCAGGACGTGACCAGGGGCGACTTCCGGGTGAACACGAGATGCGTGACGCCGCTGGGTGAGGCGGTCGTCTCGACGTCGTACGCCTCCTCGAACCCTTCGAGTCCCTCCCACAGCTGCGTCCCGCGGCCCAGCACGATCGGCACCTGCACCAGGTGGACGTGGTCGACGAGCCCGGCGCTGATGAAGTCGCGCGCCACCGTGGCGCCGCCCCCGATGCGTACGTCCTGACCTCCGGCCGCCTCGGAGGCGATGCGCAACGCCTCGGCCGGGGTGGCCGTGAGGAAGTGGAAGGTGGTGTCGCCCATCTCCAGGGGCTCCCGGGCATGGTGGGTGAGCACGAAGACAGGGGTGTGGAACGGAGGCTCCTCGCCCCACCAGCCACGCCAGTCGGGGTCGTCCTGCCAGCCCGGCGGGCCGAACTTGTGGGCGCCCATGATCTCGGCGCCGATGCCGCGCCAGTACTGCTGCGCGAAGGCCTCGTCGACCCCCGACGTGCCGTGCTCGGGGTCCCAGACCCGGGTCGCCATCATCCACGCGTGCAAGCGCTGGCCCGCGTGCCCGAAGGGCGTCTCGAAGGACTGGGGGTCGCCAGCCGCGAAGCCGTCGAGGGAGAGGGAGAAGTTGTGGATCCGGGTGGCCATCGGGCCTCCTTCCGGGAGGGTCTAGTCCTGCACGGCCTGGTCGACGCCGTGGCGCTGGGTGGGGTCGTCCAGCAGCTCCCGGACCTCCTGCGCGCAGCGACAGGCGACGGCGATGCGGTGCGCCCACTCGTAGGCATCGGCGGGGCTGTCGACGTCGATGATGGTGAAGCCGGCGAGGTTGGCGGTGATCAGGGCATAGCTCGCGATCAGGGTGCCGTCGGGCTCGACCACCATGGTGTCGTAGCCCTTGGGTCCTCCGCCGAAGAGCCAGACGCCGGCGTCCTTCGCCGCTGCCGTGACCTCGGCGGCGTCGGTGACGACCTGGCGCAGGTCCTCGGCGGCGAAGGTGACCGAGTCCTCGGTGAACGAGATCAGGTATCGCGTCATGCCGCTCCTCGCCCCCGGGGGCACCGCGACACGTCGCGACGCCCTGTCTGCGACCTGTCTACACCCGCGCGGACGTCAGGGGAATGGCACGTCCAGTCCTGCGGCGCCGCCCCGGGGAGGAGGCGGCCCTGGTCGCCGTCACATCAGGTCGCGGCGTCGAAAGCCGGCGAAGGCGATGGCCAGGAAGGTGAGGATGACCAAGCCCAGCCAGCCCAGGGCGGACCAGTCAGGGTCGGTGGCCGTGACCTGGGGGACGTGACGCAGGGGGCTGATGTCGAGCGCCCAGTCGGGCAGCTTGAAGGTCGGTCCGAGGATGGTCAGTCCGAACGTCGCCACCACGCCGACCCACCCCAGCATCCGGACCGCAGGGCGAGCGCCCACCGCCGCGAACGCAATGCTCACCAGGATCCACACGGCCGGGACGGTGGCCGTGGCCTGGAGGACGACGTCGCCGACGTCGGTCGAGCTGTCGCGCGCGTGGGCGACCACCCCCAGGGCGGTGCCCGCGACCAGCATCGCGGCCCCTGTGCCGGCCAGCGCGACGAGTGCGTTCGAGGCCAGGTAGGTGTGGCGCCGCAGGGAGGCGGCGAGCAACGGTTCCACCCGGTGGTCCACCTCCTCGGCATGGATCCGCAGCGCCACCTGGACACCCATGGTCGCGGCGATGATCGCGATGATCTGCAGGATCGTGGCCACGAACGCGAACGTCAGGTCGGAGGGACCCTCGGCTCCGGAGGTGAGGACCTGGCCCATCCCCGGGTTGCCCGCGACGAGCTCGCCGACCGAGGTCGCCACGGTGCCGAAGAGCGCTCCGAGCGCGGCGAACGCCACCAGCCAACCGACCAGCGAGCTGGCGTTGAGCTTCAGTGCCAGACCCCAGACGTGGCCGGCGACTCCGGCCTCACGAGGTCCGGGGCGCTGCGCGACCATCCCCTGGCCGAAGTCGCGACGTTCCTGCAACGCGAACCCGACGGCCACCAGCACGATCGCGAGCCCGAGGGCGAGGAGCAGGGGCCAGGGGTTGTTGTCGGCGCCGGGTCCGCTCTCCTCGAGCCAGCCGTAGGGAGTCACCCAGGTGGCCCAGTCGGGCGCGTCGGAGATGTCGACGTAACCACGCAGCACGTAGGCGATCCCGAGGGTGGCGACGCCGAAGGTGGAGGCGGCGCGGGCATCTGCGCCGAGCTGCGCGGTGATGGTCGCCACCCCGACGAACATCAGTCCTGCGGCGGTGTACGACGCTGACAGGACGGCGGTGGAGGCCACCCCGCCACCGCACAGGACGGTGACCAGGAAGCAGACGACTCCGAGCGCGACCGAGGCGATGGAGGCGATGGCCACCGCGACAGCGAGCCGCGACGTCCGGGCGATGACCCCCGACGCGATCAGCTCGGCCTGACCGGAGTCCTCGTTGGCGCGACTGTTGCGCACCACCGTCAGCACCGCCATCAGGCCGGTGAAGAACGCACCGAGCTGACCCGCGCGCCAGCCGTTGAACCCGTCGGCCGTGCTGAGGTCCTTGGCGGGTCCGAAGACCAGTGACAGGGCCGGGTTGGCCCCCAGGGTCCTCGCCAGGGCCACCCGCTCCTCGGGCTCGTCGAAGATCCACTCGTAGGCCAGGATCGAGGTCGCCGACAGGACCGTCACGATCGCCACCCAGGGGACGACGTTGCGGACGTCCTGGTGCAGCGACACCTTGAGCAGCGGTCGTACGCCCGCGAGGGGCACGCTCATGGGCGGGACTCCGGGTCCGCCAGGTCGTCGGCGTAGTGGCGCAGGAAGAGGTCTTCCAGCGAGGCCGGCGTGACGGTGAGGTGGGACATCTCGTACGCCACCAGCTCGGCCATCGCCGCGTTGACCCGCCCGGGCTCGACCGTCGCGGTCAGCCGGTGGTGCTCGTCCAGCACGACGTCGTGCAGCTCGCTCAGCGAGCTCGGGTCGGCGGGCGGCCTCGCCAGGGTCGCGTTGATGGTGACCCGGGTCTGGCCGCGCAGCTCGTCCAGGGTGCCGGTCTGGACGATCCGTCCCTGCCGGATGATGCTGACCCGGTCGGCCAGCGCCTCCACCTCGCTCATGATGTGGCTCGACAGCAGGATGGTGCGCCCCTTCGCCTTCTCCTTCGCGATCTCGTCCTGGAAGACGGCCTCCATCAAGGGGTCCAGCCCCGAGGTCGGCTCGTCAAGGATCAACAGCTCGACGTCAGCCGCCAGCGCCGCCACGATCGCGACCTTCTGGCGGTTGCCCTTGGAGTACTGCCGACCCCGCTTGCTGGGCTCGAGCTCGAACCGCTCGATCAGCTCGTCCCGGCGCCGCGCGTCCAACCCGCCGCGAAGGTTGCCGAGCAGGTCGATCGCCTCCCCACCCGACAGCGCCGGCCACAGCACGACGTCCCCGGGCACGTACGCCAGTCGTCGGTGCAGCTCGACGACGTCGCGCCACGGGTCCCCGCCCATCAGCTCGACGGTCCCGCCGTTGGCGCGCAGCAGACCCAGCAGCACCCGGATGGTGGTGGACTTGCCCGACCCGTTGGGCCCCAGGAACCCGTGCACCTCTCCCCGCGCCACCGTGAGGTCGAGCCCGTCGAGCGCGGTGAAGGAGCCGAACTTCTTCACGAGCCCCTCGATGCGGATGACGGGGCGGTCCGCCTGCCCGGACGTCTGGCTCATCAGCCTTCTCTCCTCGCGGGGCGACGGCCGGCATCAGCAGACCGTCGGAGGACAACGCTGTCGTTCAACGATGGTGCGCACACGCCGTGCAGTCTGGCAACCGTCGACGAGCGACGACCCCCAGCGCCACCACGCCGAGCACCACGTAGGGACCTGAGGCGGCCACCTGGAGCGGGTCCCACGAGAGCTCGGAGTCGTTGCCGGGGAGCGCCCACACGGCGTACGTCGCAGTAGTCGCCAGCACCGTGAGCAGGAGCAGCCACGAGCGTTGCCACCCGAGCACCAGCATCGGCACGCACCAGACCCAGTGGTGCGTCCACGAGATGGGCGAGACCAGGAGCCCGGTCGCGGCCATGGCCACCAACCCGCCCAGCTCGTCGCCGGCGCGGCTGGCCCGGAGAGCCACGACGGTCCCCACGAGCAGGACGGCGAGCACGACCACGAGCGTCACGGCGAGCTGCCAGGCGTCGGGGTCGCGGTCTCCGAAGGCGCGGACCAGCCATCCCCGCACCGACTGGTTCGACACGTTCTCGGGCCGCCCGGCCCGTCGGTCGTCGACGAGGTGGCGCGTCCAGAAGTCCCACGTCGCACGGGGAGCGACGAGCGCTGACAGCGCCACCGTGCCGACCGCCGTCACGGCGGCCGTCGCCCCGGCCCGGCGGGGCCCGGCCAGCAGCAGGTAGACGATGAAGATCGCCGGAGTCACCTTCAGGCCGGCGGCCAGGCCGGTGCCCACGCCGGCCCACCGCGTGTCTCGCAGCACGGTCAGGTCGGCGAGGACGAGGGCGACGAGCAGCAGGTTGACCTGGCCGAACCCGAGGGTGGACTGCACCGGCTCGCACCACACGGCGACGGCGAGCACGCCCGCCGTACCGATGGTCAGTCGGCGGCCCTCGACACCGGCGAGGCGGAGCGCGAGGTGACCCACCACCGCCAGCAGGAACACGTTGGCGAGCACCGATGCCGGCTCGAGGAGCCCCATCGGCAGGAAGGTCGCCGGCACGAAGACCATCGCCGCGAACGGCGGGTAGGTGGCGAGACCCGTCACCCCCGGAAGGGGGCCGTAGAGGTCCCACCCGTGCCGCAGTGCCATGCCCTCAGCGCGGTAGATGCCCAGGTCGTAGAAGTCGGGTACGAGGTCGCCCTGGATCGTCCGGAGCGCCAGGAGGCAGGCCACCGACACGGCGGCGAGCGTCCAGGCGATCCTGGGAGTCAGGGTCGGCACCACGCGGCGGATGGGGCTCAGTCGCGGAAGAGCGCGACCTTGAGCGCGCCGGTGTCGGAGGCGCGCTCGAAGACGTCGTAGCCGTCCTGCATCTCCTCCAGGCCGAAGCGGTGCGTCACGAAGCCCTCGGTGTTCACCCGACCTTCGCCCATCAGCCGCAGCAGCGTGGGGGTGGAGTAGGTGTCGACCAGCCCGGTCGTGATGGTGACGTCCTTGATCCAGAGGTCCTCGAGGTGCAACGTCACCGGCGAGCCGTGCACGCCGACGTTCGCCACCGTGCCCCCCGGGCGCACCAGGCTGGTGCACAGCTCGAACGTCGCCGGGATGCCGACGGCCTCGATCACGGTGTCGAAGCCCAGCCCTTCGGTGTAGGCCTCCAGCTCGGCGCGTACCTCGTCCGGGCCGGGGACCGCGAGGTCAGCCCCGAAGTGCACCGCCGCCTCACGCCGGCTGCTGGCAGGGTCCACGACCACGATGCGTGAGGGAGTGAGCAGCCGCGCGGTGATCACGGCGGCGAGGCCGACGGGGCCTGCCCCGACGATCACCACGCTCGACCCGGGCGCCACCCGGCCGTTCAGCACGCCGACCTCGTACGCCGTGGGCAGGATGTCCGCGAGCAGGAGTGCCTGCTCGTCGGGGATGGTCTCGGGGAGCTTGTGGAGGCCACGGTCCGCGAAGGGAACGCGCACCAGCTCAGCCTGGGTGCCGTTGATGAGGTGGCCGAGGGCCCAGCCGCCGCCGCGCAGGCACTGGCCGTCCTGGTTGGCCCGGCAGAAGCGGCAACGGCCACACCCTCCGACGCAGGAGACGAGCACCCGGTCTCCCACCTTCACCCCACTGACGCTGGTGCCGATCTCCATCACCGTGCCGACGGCCTCGTGGCCGAGGATGGTTCCCCGGGTCACCTCGGGCACGTCGCCCTTGAGGATGTGGAGGTCGGAGCCGCAGATGGTGACCGCGTCCACCCTGACGAGCGCGTCCTCCGGGCTCTCCACCGTGGCATCGGGGACGTCCTTCCAGATCCGTCGTCCGGGGCCGTCATAGGTCATCGCCTTCATGGTGCTCTCCTGGGTTGGGGGCTCGACACGTCGAGCCTCCGTCCGAAAGAGGGGTGCACGGCACGGTCCTAGGACCCGGTGGGCCGTGACCTTTGCCTCCGTCCTGCCTGACGTTGTCCCCGTCATCCGCGGCGAACAGGGGGTCAGCGTCGATCACGGCCGCGGAGGCCGTGAAACGCCGAAGGGCCACCGTGACCGGGTGGTCACGATGGCCCTTCTGGGTGGGTCTCAGCGCAGCGACAACCGCGCGGTGAAGGTGGAGCTCTCGGCGTCGCCGGAGACGGAGAACCCGAAGGCGTCGAGGGGTGCGAAGCCGCGGTCGGGGTCCTCCTCGGCGGTGACCAGCTCGTCGAAGAGACGGCCGATGTCGACGAACCCGACCGCGGAGGCGGTGGAGGCGTCGGCGACGACCTTCCTGAACCGCTCGTTCCCACCCAGGCCTCCGGCCTCGGCCAGGGCGAGCGCGTCAGCGGAGGAACCGGCGACGTAGTGGTCGGCGCGAGCCTCGGCGTACACGTCGTCGGCAGCGGCACCGGTCTCGCCCACGAGCGTCTCGATGAGGGACAGGACCCTCGCAGCGTCGGCGGTGCGGACCTTGCCGAAGACGGTGAGGTCCTCGGGGTCGCCGGGGCTCATCGTGGCACCGGCGGCCAGGTCGGTCCCGAGGATCGCGCGAAGGTCGTCGGGCAGGTCCAGGTCGAGCCTGCCCTCGGCCTCGGCGAGCATCTCGTCGGTGACCGCGCCGCTCTCGGCGAGGGAGTCGTACAGCGAGACCGCCGCCTCGCCCAGCCCGGAGACCGACACGGCAGCCACGGTGTCGGCGGGGAACTCGTTGACCAGGCCGGTGCCGGGCACGGAGGCGGGCTGCTCGATGCCGGTGGAGAGGTCGAGGGCCTTCGTGACGAACTCGATGTGGTCGGACTGGGCGTTGATGCCCATCACGAGGCTGCCGGTCGGCTCGAACTTGATGGGGTCGGCCGCGTCGGTGTCCACGTCGTAGAGGTCGAGGAGGTCCGCGGTCACGTCTTCGGGCATGGCGTCGTAGGTGGCCTCGACGTCGGCCCAGGCGGTGACGATCTGGTCGCCGCCGAGCGCCTCGATGTCGCCCTGGTAGTCGGCGTCGGCGGCGAGCACCTGCTCGGTCCCGGCGACCTCGTCGGCGATCTTCTGGTCCTCGGCGATGACGACGTAGTCACCGCTGACGGCCCATGCGACGTCGTCGATCTCCTCGGCGCTCGGCGGGTCGGTCTCGAGGTCCGACGCGGCGCTCGCCTCGACCTTCTCCAGCCCGGCCTGCATCTTCTCCTCGTCGGTGAACTCGACCACCATCACCGGCGTGACGCTGTCCTGGCCGTCCGGGATGGCCGCGAGGGCTGCCCGGTCACCGAGCCACGGCTTGATGTCCTTGTCGTAGTCGATGCCGTCCAAGCTGTCGGCGAAGAGCGGCTCCAGGAGGTCGTCCTTGATGCTGTCCTCCGAGGAGACCTCGACGTCCTCGAACTTCTTCGACAACTTGTAGAGGTTGACCTTCTGCCCGGCGGCGGGGTCCATGTCGACCTTCACGAACGCGAGCGTGTTCGCAGGGAGGACGTCCTCAGGCTGGGCTCCGCCCCCGGACAGGAACGAGGTGGCAGCGAAGCCGCCCACCGTCAGGGCTGCGACGCCCACGACGCTCGAAGCGGTGATCATGAGGCTCTTCTTGGTCATCGGTGTCCTTGGTGCGGCAGGGGCAGTCGTGCCCGGCATGCACGGTCAGCCCGCGCAGGCTCCCCGGGGAGACGCGGGCACGCACCCGCATGCCTGGGGAGGTCGGAAGAACCTCGAAGCGATTCTTGATCAGCACCACGGTGCAGCGCTCGGTTTTCAGATTTGTGTGACCAAGGCGCCGTCCTCCGCTGGCGCCGAGCAACCGGCCGCGTCAGGCGTGGCCACCCAGGACCTGCTGGAGGACGGTGACGTGCGTACGCCTGTCACTGCGCGGCCTCGTTGATCCTCTCGTTCGTCTCTCGCAGCTCGTTCAGCCTCGCGGCGTACGACGGGTTCTTGGCGAGGTTGCTGAGCTGGTACGGGTCGCTGACGAGGTCGAACAGCTCCTCGTGGCCGCGGAAGTTCACGTACGTCCACTGGTTGTCGACGCGCACGCCGGTGTAGAGCGGGTCCGGCTTCGTCGGGCCAGTGTGGTGCGGCCACCCTGACAGCGGGATGGTGCGCGAGACCTCGCCACGCTTCAGGTACGGACGGAAGTCGACGCCGTCGACCGTGCGGGTCGGCCTTGCGTGGGCGATCGCAGCCCACGTGACCGGGATGTCGGCGTTCGTGACGGGCGTGGAGACCTTCTTGCCCTTCGGGATGCCGGGGCCGCGGAGCGTCATCGGCACCTTGAGCGACTCCTCGTACCAGAACAGCTTGCCGGAGAGGTTGTGCTCGCCGTTGAAGTAGCCGTTGTCGGAGGAGAACATGACGATCGTCCTCGACAGCTGGCGGGTCTTCTTCAGCGCCCTGATGTGGGAAGCGACCGCTTCGTCGACCGCCAGCAGCGACTCGAGCCGCTGCTGGTAGGACTCACGCATCGCTCTCCGGCCCGTCGCCGAGCGTGGGGTCGCGGACCTGGGGAAGATCTTGTCGGGGTGGACTCGCATCATGTTCGGCTTGTTCGGCAGGTTCACGAGCCTGAACGTGTTGCGGTGACGCTTGGCCGGCGAGGGGCTCTTGACGACGTCCTTGGCGAGAACGTCCTTCCAGGTCTCCGGGTCGTCGGGGTCGCGGGGTCCGCCGTGGTGCGGGGCGACGTAGTTGACCCACATGTACCAGGGCTTCTTATTGCTGGACTTCGCGTTGATCTTCTCGTTCGTGCGTCGAGCGAACTCGTCGGTCTGGTAGCGCTTGCGGCGCTCGAGCCTGCCGTTGTCGTTGATGACCGTCGTGGAGTAGTTGTAGGTCGCAGCAGCCGAGCCCTGCCAGTTCGACCAGCCCGGCGGGACGTACCTCTGCGTGGTGTGCGTGCCGTACCCGTTCAGGTACTTGCCGACGAAGACGGTGTCGTAACCGGCGCGACGCAGCCACACGGGCAGCGTCTCGCGGTCCATGAACGAGGCGGCTCCGCCGTAGGGCCCGCTGATCGACAGGGCGCCGTGGCTGGCGGCGTACTGACCCGTCATCAGCGTCGCGCGGGCAGGGACGCAGATCGGTGTGGGCGCGATGCCGGACGTGAGGGTCGTGCCCTGGTTGGCGATGAGCCTGCGCGTCTTCGGCATGTACGCCAGGTCAGCCTGCGTGGCGTCGTCGGCGGTGATCATCAAGATGTTGGGGCGCTTGGACGCCTTCTGCGCAGCCTGCGACACCCCGGAGACCAGTGCTCCACGGTCCTGCGCGGAGGCAGAGGCTGGCGGGGCGACGACGGCGACGCACGTCGCCAGGGCAGACGTCGCCAGGGTGATCCCGAGGACCGGGTGGGAGCGTGGCTTCACGGGAACCTCCTCGTGATCGGCTCGGACGTGGACGGCCAGGAGCCCGTCCAGCGAGACCCCGTTCTCGAGCTGCTGGTACGCCCGTACGCCGTCCGAACCCTTGCCCTCCACGGTCTCACGGAGGTGCGCATACGTCACGGTGTGCGGGGACGGGGACGTACGCCACCGATGGCGCCCGCCCCGGCCGCTCGCCGAGGTCGTGCAGATGGATCGATTTCGCGCCTGAGGTGAGGCAACCACTTCCATTCGGCGTACGTCACTGTGGTCGAGGGGCGATGCTCGACCCTCGGGAAGGAGTCGCGATGGCGCGCCGGGACGAACAGGGGTTCGTGGAGTTCGTCGACGCCTACGAGGGGCGTCTGCGACGTGCGGCCTTCCTGATCACGGGTGACTGGGCGCTCGCCGACGACGTCACTCAGGAGGCGCTCGTGCGGATGTACGTCGCACTGCCCCGCCTGGGCCAGGTGGAGAGCCTCTTCGGGTACGCGCGCCGCACCGTGGTCAACGTCGCCATCGACGCCGCACGCCGCCGCGGGACGCGGGAACGCTACGAGGCGAAGGAGTCGGTGCCGCCGCCGCTGCCCGACGTCGCGGGGGCCCACGCCGACCGCACCGCGGTCATGGCCGCGCTCGGCGGGCTCGCGCCCCGGCAGCGGGCGGTGGTGGTCCTGCGCTACTTCGAGGACCTCAGCGTCGCGCAGACCGCCGAGGTCCTGGGTTGCTCGCAGGGCACCGTGAAGAGCCAGACCGCACGCGGGCTCGACGCCCTGCGCGGCGCACTGGTCGGGGCCGGTTGGCACCACGAGGTGGAACTGGAAGTGAGTGAGTGATGGTCGATCTCAAGAACCTGCTGGACGACGCCAGCCGCCAGGACGGGCGCGCAGTCGACGCCCTCGACGTCGTCCACGCCGGGCGTCGCCGCGTACGACGCCGTGGCGTCGTGCGCGCCGGTGCCGCCCTCGCCCTGGTGCTCGTCGTCTCCGCGACGGCGCTCACCGTCCGTCCGTGGGAGTCGGAAGAGCCCCGCCTGCTCGAACCCGTGAGTCCGCCGGCACCGAAGGTCAGCCCAGTGGCACCGAAGGACAGTGAGTTCACGTCGCCCGGCTCACTGCTGGACATCGGCGAGACGGCACGGGTCCCGGTCGAGCACGCCGATAGGCGAGGCAAGGTCGAGCTCACCGTCACGGCCGTACGTCGCGGCGACACCGCCGACCTGCTCGCGGACCCCGAAATTTCCGCCGATCTCCGCCAACGCCTCGAGACCGGGCAGATCTGGTACGTCGACGTCACGATCAGGTACCTGTCCGGGAAGATCGGTGGCTACTACCTGGACTCCGACGTGGAGCCGGTGCTCCGCGGCGGCGGGGGGCACAACCAGGTGAGCTACCTCTTCGACTTCGCGCCGTGCCCGTCGCTGGGGCTGTCGAGTCCGCCGGTTCCCGGGGAGAGTGTGAAGGACTGCGTCGTCTTCCGGACCCCGCCGGGCACCGACGTGGTCGGGTTGCGCTGGGGGCCGTTCGAGACCCCTTACTTCGTCGGGACCGAGAAGCCGGTGGTCTGGCGCTAGGCGTCCTTGGTGGCTGCTCGGCCCCTCACTGCTGGACGACCAGCACTGGCTGGGCGAGTGTTGCGAGCTAAGGCTGCATCGGTTCCTGCCGGAGGCGAATAGCCCCAATGTGCGGAAGGATCCGCAATCCTCGCCAGCCGACGGCGTGTTGTGGCCAGAGCCACCGTAAGTCGTCGCGATCGCCTGCGGACGCGCCGGGCGGCACCTACGCTCGTTGCCCATGGACTGGATGCTGTGGCTCGAGGCAATCACAACCCTGGCCACGGTCGCTGCGGTCGCTCTGGCGTGGTGGGCCATCCACCTCGCCCGGGACGCCGTGGAGCTACAGCGCAAGGCCACGCTGCAGGACGTGACCGTCAACGTCCGCCGGGCCCTCGCCGATCTCACCACTGCGACCAGCGAGTTCAACGCCGAGCTACTGCCTTACTGGAAGGTGAGGTCGGCGGAGCACGCGCCTGTCGAGCACCCGGACCGAGCAGCTGTCATCGGCGACGCCTGGGTCCAACAAGAGATCAAGGTGCACGCCCAGGCCCACCTGATGACCGGACTGGGACGGACCCTCGTCTCTGAGCTGAACGCGATGTACTCGTTCGCGCCGCACGCCTGGGAGAAGGCGGAGATCAAGCGCCTTGAGGCGTGGATCCTGGGGTTCACCCAAGCCGCTTGGTTCGCGCCGTACTCCGCGCTCGTCTCAAGCGATGAGTTGTCCGACTCACCGTTCAGCATGGTCGACTGGCTCCTCAAGGAGTCCTACGGAGGACTCCGGGAGTTCGCCATTGACTCGCTCTTCAACGAAATTCCCGGTTTCCCGCGGGAGGACGCCGCCAACGCCGCCAGCGCGTTCTTCGCTGCGGCGGAGAGCCACGTCGTGGACGCCGTGAACAGCGCGGTCGACCGTGCTGCACAGATGGTCGCGGGCGACCAGTCGCTTAAGGAGTTCCGGTCGAAGCAGTTCCTCGAGGGGGCACTCCCAAGTGCCGCGAAGGGGACTACCTCGGCAGCGGACGACGAGGCGGGGGCGGCCCCGAATCGGCAGTTCCGCTTCCGGCTCCGAGGTGGAAACATCCACGAGGGCACGCTGCGCATTCTCATGTCCCATATCGCCACCGACTACGCCGACTACACGTTCGATGAGCGGGTCGCCCTAGCGCGGCGCCAAGTCTCTGCCCTTCACTTCACCCGAAAGGCACAGGCGGACGGACCCGAGCGTGGCCCGCGCTACCTCGTCACGAGCGCATATGAGCCCCACACGTCCGTCCCCCGGCCCGAGGGCGCACCGATCATCTGGGTAGACCCGGACACGGAGGGAGACTTCCTCACCTCCTTCGGCACGCTGGAGCCCATGGATGTGCGCAAGACCGCGGGCAAGGAGACGACACCTCACGCATAAAAGGCTGACGCGCTCAGGTGCAAGCACAGCCGCCTTGTCTGCTTCAAAACGCTGCCACCGTACGAGAGCACGTCGAGCCAAGGCGCCTCGCCGAGTCGAAGGTCGATGCCCTCGAACTTTGACCGGTCCACGCCCCGGGGGAGTCGTTCGTTAGCGTTGAGCAGCCACCGATATGGAGTCGAGGAGCCGGCCGAGCACAACGCAGAGGTTTGGCGTTTGCCGAGCTTGACGAGTGCGTCGACAAGCAATGACCTTCGCACCTTGATCGCCCGTGCAGGTCAGCGTGATCCCACAGGTCACACACGTGCTCCCCGATCAGGAGGCCACAGTGGGTGGGGTCACCATTCGGTTGCCTCTGAGGTTTCAGGCACCGCGATTGACGTCGGAGTGAACGAGCTCAGCCAGCAGCTTCACGAGCTTGGCCTTGAAGGTGTCGTCGCTGAAGAACTTCTCGGTCATCTTGGTGTGCGCGACCCGCGTCGAGCACGGCGCCGGTCACGGCGTCCGAGAGGTCTGGGGACTCGACGAACTGCTTGGACGTGTTGGCGGCTGCCTGGGAACGCACCGTGGCGTTCTCGCCGAGGACGGTGACGAGGCCTTCGACCCAGGAGCGTTGCTGACCGGGTGTGAAGTCCTCGCCGTCGAAGAGGGCGTTGACCTTGGCGAGCACTTCCTCGAGCAGCACCATGTGGGGGTCGCGGGACTGACCCGAACCGGCGGCGGTCATCGGCATCAGTGCCACGGTCTCGCCGGAGTTGAGGTCCAAGGTCTGGTCCTTGGCTCGGGCCTGCTTGATGTGGGTCAACTCGACCGAGGACAGGTCGATGATGTCGGAGGCCTCGGGGCGTACGAGGCGGCCCTTGAGCAGGCGTAGGAAGAGCGCGAGCTTCTCCAGATCGGGGTCCTCGTAGTTCACGATCTGGCTGAGGAAGTCGTAGAGCCGCACGTAGGAGCCGACGTCCTTGCGGAACAGCTCCAGCTCGTCCACGCGGGCCTTGTCCTTCGTCGCCTGGGCGGCGTGCCAGGCGTCTGCGAACCGGGCGGCGGCCGACCCGAGCGGCGCGTAGGAGTCCCGGCACCAGGTCGGTCCGGGACTTACCTCGGCATTGTGCCGCGCTGGCACACTCGGCTCATAGGACTCGCCAGTTCTGGTCTTAGGCGACCCGGCCATGCCGGGAGGTACGTCCACGTCCGATTGAGTCAGCGACTCGCTTGGCCTACCATTCACCGCAGGTAGCTAGGGTTGCAACAGTTCCCGGTCGCAGATTCGAGTCGCCCACGCTCAGGCGTGGGCTTCGCCGTCTCCGGCCTCTTCTCCCAGCTCCACCAAGCTGTCGGAGCCGTAGGAAACAATCACCTCTACTGCTGGCCTACGTCGACGAGATCGGGAGGACACGCCCATGACCCATGGCATCGTCTCCGTTGGATACGAAGGTCGCGGCATTGACGACTTCGTTGCCGCCCTCGTGGAGGCGGGCGTCCAGACCGTCGCCGACGTACGGCTCAACGCAATCAGCCGCAAGGCGGGCTTCTCCAAGACCCGCCTCCGAGATGCCCTGGCCGCAGCCGGCATCGACTACCGCCACATGCGGAGCCTGGGGAACGCAAGGGAGAACCGCAGCCCGTTCTGGGAGGGCCGCGTGGACGAGGGCCGACGTGTGTTCCGCCAGGCCATTACGAGCCCGGAGGCCGAGTCTTCTCTCCATGAGCTCTCCGCACTGGTGCGCGACCAGGTCGTCGCTGTGCTCTGCTTCGAGACCGACGTCGAGAAGTGCCATCGGAAGGTGATCATCGACGAGATCGTCGGAACCACCAACGCGCCAGTCGCGGCACTTCCCGTCTAAGTCGCCTTCTTCGGGTAGTAGACGCCGAGGATGCTGAACGTCTGCGGACGCTTGGCCTGGTTGCCGACGTAGAACGCGACGTCGTTGCCCGACGCGCAGATCTCGTCATAGAACCGCTTGCGAATCGCGGCTGTCGCATCCGCGTCGGAGCGGTTCCACAGGTGCCGCTGGAGCGCGACGAACTCCCAGTCGATGATCGACTGCTCGTGGGTTGTGCACTGAGGATCGGCGCAGCGCCGCTTGTAGAAGCCCCGGTAACGAGGTGGCTCGAGAGGCGTCTTGTCCTGGGCCTCCTCGAAGACGTCGAGCTCGAGTTGGTTGACGTAGGCGTCGATCTTCGACTGCTCTCCCTTGCTCCATCCGGGATGCGGCTCCAGTCGGAACCCGAGGATCTCGGTCGGCCGCACGAGAGCCAGTGAGCGAGCTCGTGCGTCAGCGCTCGCAGCGTTGCGGATACGGCACATGGAGTCGTCGATGATGGGCTCGAGAAGTTCCTGCCGCCGCCGCCAGGGCGGCAGGTGGGTCTCGACGCGGAGGGTCGACATGTTCGGCTTCCACGACTCCAGCCGGGCTTCACCGGCGGGCTGGCAGTCCACCGTCACGATGTCGTACTTCTTGAAGGCCTCCGTCGCTGCAGGAAGATGCCGGAAGTTGATGGGATAGAGCCGGATCCATCCGGTCGCGCCGTAGGGACCGAGCAGGACGCCAGCTACGCAGACCGTTTCGCCATGGGTCTGCGACGGATTCGGGGCTGCCTTGACCGTGATCAGGACCCGGTGGCGCGCCGGGCCGGACGGCTTGCTCGCCGGGTGCTCGAACGCGTCGCCAAACAGTGTCTCCATCACCATCACACCCACCAAGCCTTGATCGAGTCGTCAGGCCCCGAACGTAATGCTCAGCACCGACACTTCTTGGCAGTTCGCGAATAGGTCCGAGAACACCGCGCGACGGGGCGCCCGAACGCTTACGGGCCGTGAAGATCAACTGGGCGGGGGCTTGTTGACAGCGATCCGAGTCGTTCGAGCTTTCCCTGCGACATCTCTGGGCAGAGCGCCCCATCGCGTCGAACAACTTCTTGTCAGTCACGGCCCGTGGAATCTCGCCCCTCGCGCACCCCAATCTGCAACGGTTTCAGATTCAGCGTGCAGATTGCAGACTCACCAATCGTCGGCACGGGCAGTCGTCAGTGCGCCATGTCCACGAAGCGGCTGTAGTGGCCCTGGAAGGCGACGGTGATGTCACGCGTCGCGCCGTTGCGGTGCTTGGCCACGATCAGGTCGGCCTCGCCGGGGCGGGTCGACTCCTTCTCGTAGACGTCCTCGCGGTGGAGCAGGATCACCATGTCGGCGTCCTGCTCGATCGAGCCGGACTCACGCAGGTCGGACATCATCGGGCGCTTGTCGCCGCGCTGCTCGGGACCACGGTTCAGCTGCGAGAGCGCGATGATCGGGACCTCGATCTCCTTGGCGAGCAGCTTGATCTGACGGGAGAACTCCGAGACCTCGAGCTGACGCGACTCGACCTTCTTGCCCGAGCTCATCAGCTGGAGGTAGTCGATCACGATCAGCTTGAGGTCGTGCTTCTGCTTGAGGCGGCGGGCCTTGGCCCGGATCTCCATCATCGTCATGTTGGGTGAGTCGTCGATGTACATCGGCGCGGCGGAGACCTCGCCCATCTTCTTGGCCATCCGCTCCCAGTCGTCCTCGGTCATGTTGCCGGTACGGATGTGGTTGAGCGCGACCTTCGCCTCGGCCGAGAGCAGACGCATCACGATCTCGGCGCGCGTCATCTCCAGGCTGAAGAAGACGCTGGTCATGTTGTTGTGGATCGACGCGGCCCGGCAGAAGTCCAGGGCCAGGGTCGACTTACCCATCGCGGGTCGGGCCGCGACGATGATCATCTGACCGGAGTGCAGACCGTTGGTGAGCTCGTCGAAGTCGGCGAACCCGGTCGGGACGCCGTAGACGCCCTGCTCACGGTTGGCGATCGCCTCGATCTCGTCGAGGACGTCGTTCATGATGTCGCTCAGCGGGACGTAGTCCTCCGCCGCGCGCTTCTCGGTGATCTTGTAGACCTCGGCCTGCGCCTGGTCGACGACGTCGTCGACCTGACCCTCGCCGGCGTAGCCAAGCTGGACGATCTTGGTGCCCGCCTCGACGAGCCGTCGCAGCATCGCCTTCTCGCGCACGATCTCCGCGTAGTAGCCGGCGTTGGCCGCGATCGGCACGTTGGCGGCGAGCGTGTGCAGGTAGGGAGCGCCGCCCACCTTGGCGAGCTCACCCCGACGCTGGAGCTCGGCGGCGACCGTGACCGGGTCGGCGGGCTCGCTGCGGCCGTACAGGTCGATGATCGCGTCGTGGATCTGCTCGTGGGCGGGCCGGTAGAAGTCGACTCCGCGCAGCACCTCGGAGACGTCGGCGATGGCGTCCTTGCTCAGCAGCATCGAGCCCAGGACGCTCTGCTCGGCGGCGTTGTCCTGCGGCGGCGTACGGTCGTTGGCTCCGCGCGGAGCGTGGCCCGGCTCGTACGACGCGGGGCCGTCACCCCAGTCCTCGAACGACGGCTCTCGGGGGCCGAGCAGGTCCTGCTCAGAGATGCTCATACGGTCCTCCGGACACGTGGTGACGATTGCTGACGCGGGCCGCACCGAACCCCGCGCTCCCACGCTAGAAGGGGGCGCCGACAGAACTGCGGACGTCGCGAACGTACGCGCCGAAGGGCCCTCGCCACCACCGGCGTATCCACAGGCCCTGTGGATAACTTGGGCATGAGCGGTGCACCATCCCCAAGAAGTGCCCTGCATCTGTGGGGTGGCCTGTGCACAACTACGTGCAGGTAGGGGTGATACCGCCCCTGACCTGCACAAATGCAATCCACAGCCTGTGTAGGAAAAGATTGTCGCCACTGTTTTCTCGGCATGTGAACTGCTGCACAAAATTGTGGCAAAGCCGCTGAATCCCTGCCCGTGCATGTGATATCCCAAGGCTCTCCACAGGGTCTGGGGAGGGCCCTCGGGGGCCAAATTCGGCTCTGACCTGCGGTTTTACCTCGAGGGTGGTCGTGACGCAGGTCACACTCTTCTCATACCTAAACTCAATGACTGTGCACACGACCGATCGGCAGATCCTCCGACTCGCCATTCCGGCGTTCTTCGCCCTGGTCGCCGAGCCCCTCTTCCTGCTCACCGACACCGCCATCGTCGGGCGCCTCGGCACCCCGGAGCTCGCCGGCGTGGGCATCGCCGCGGTCGTCATGCAGACAGCCGTGGGCCTGTGCGTCTTCCTGGCCTACGGCACCACCGCAGGTGTCTCACGACACCTCGGGGCAGGCGACTCCCGCCGAGCCCTCACCCTGGGTGCCGACGGGATCTGGCTGGCGGTGGGCCTGGGCGTCCTGGTGACGACCGTCCTGCTCGCCTCCTCGCGGCACCTGATCGCGGCCTTCGGCGTCGGGGACACCGTCGCGGGCTACGCCGGGGACTACCTCAGCATCGCGCTGCTGGGCATCACGCCCCTGCTCGTCATGCTGGCCGCCACCGGAGTGCTGCGCGGGCTCCAGGACACCCGCACGCCCCTGTGGGTGGCGGTCGGGGGCAACGCGATCAACGTGGTGCTCAACCTCGTCCTCGTCTTCGGCTACGGCCCCTTCCCGGCGCTGGGGGTGGCCGGCTCCGCCCTGGGCTCGGTGATTGCGCAGGTCGTGAGCGCCGCGGTGCTCGTCGCCGTGGTGGTCCGCGCGGCTCGCGCCGAGGGCGCCTCGTTGGCCCCGGACCTCGCCGGGATCCTCGACGCCGGACGCGCCAGCGTGCCGCTGGTCGTGCGTACGCTCGCCCTGCGCGCCGCTCTCGTCGTCGGCGCCTGGGCGGTCGCCAGCAGCGGAGACCCCGAGGGTGAGGCCGTGGCAGCCCACCAGGTCGCCTTCACCATCTGGACCTTCCTCGTCTTCGCGCTCGACGCCATCGCCATCGCCGCCCAGACCCTGACCGGTCACGCCCTCGGCGCGGGCGACCGCGAGGCCACCCGGGGGCTGACCCGTCGGATGATCCGTTGGGGCTGGGCCTCGGGGATCGTCGCCGGTCTCGTGCTGGCGGTGGCCAGCCCGTGGCTGGGGCCGCTCTTCACCCCGGACCCCGCGGTCCACGAGCTCCTGGTGCCGATCCTGCTCGTCGCCGCCCTGAGCCAGCCGATGGCCGGCGTCGTCTTCGTCCTCGACGGGGTGCTCATCGGGGCCGGCGACGGACGCTTCCTGGCGTGGGCCGGCGTGTGGACGCTGGTGGCGTACGTGCCCCCGGTGCTGGCCGTGCCGCTGGTGGCCACCCAGGCGCAGTCCCTGCTGTGGATCTGGGTGCTCTTCAGCGGTCTCTTCATGGGCGTGCGCTGCGCCCTGCTGCTGCAGCGCTCCCGCGGCGAGAAGTGGATGGTCCTCGGGGCCGACTGAGGGCAACAAGCAGCAAGCACAAGGGCCCGCCCACCCCGGAGGGTGGACGGGCCTTGCGTCAGACGCCGTAGGTCAGGCAGAGGTCACGTTGAGCGAGACCTGGGCGGTCACGTCGTCGTGCAGCTTGACCGACACCGCGTGGGTGCCGAGCGACTTGATCGGGTTGCCGAGGACGATGGTGCGCTTGTCCACGGACTCACCGGCAGCGGTGGAGAGAGCCTCGGCGATGTCGTTGGCGGTGACGGCGCCGAACAGGCGACCACCCTCACCAGCGCGCACCTTGAGCGCCACAGCGGCACCCTCGAGCTTGCCCTTGATCTCCTCGGCGTGGGCCTGGTCGCGGACGGCGCGCGACTTGCGGGCAGCCTTGATGGCGTCCACAGTCTTCTCGCCACCCTTGGTCCAGCGAATGCCCTCGCCGCGCGGGATGAGGTAGTTGCGGCCGTAGCCGTCCTTCACCTCGACGATGTCACCGGGGCCACCGAGGCCGGTCACTTCCTGGGTCAGGATGAGCTTCATGTTCCTGGCTCCCTTCAGCGTCCGGTCGAGGTGTACGGCAGGAGAGCGACCTCGCGGGCGTTCTTGACTGCCATGGCCACGTCGCGCTGGTGCTGGACGCAGTTTCCGGTCACACGACGCGCGCGGATCTTGCCACGGTCGGAGATGAACTTGCGGAGCAGCGTGGTGTCCTTGTAGTCGACACCGGTCGCCTTCTCCTTGCAGAACTGGCAAACCTTCTTCTTGGGCTTGCGAATCACTGCCTTGGCCATTGTGGTGCTTCCTTTCTAGAAGCCCGGCCGTGAGGCCGGAATGGTTGAGGTGTATTCGGATGGGTTGACGGACCTGGCCGTCAGGGAGCCGATCTGGCGATCAGAACGGGGGCTCGTCGGAGCCGACGCCCGGAGCGCCCCACGGGTCGGGCTGTGCGCCGCCACCCTGGGAGCCTCCGCCGCCGAAACCGCCGCCGCCCTGGGGCGCCTGCGGGGCCGCCGGAGCGCCCCACGGGTCGTCGGCCTGCTGGCCGCCGCCGAAGCCGCCGCCCTGCTGGCCGCCGCCGCCGCTGAAGCCGCCACGGTTGCCGCCGCCTCCGCCGAAGCCGCCGCCCCCGCCGCCGGAAGCACGCGTCACCTTGGCGGTGGCGTACTTCAGCGAGGGACCGATCTCTTCGACCTCGAGCTCGACGACCGTGCGCTTCTCGCCTTCACGGGTCTCGTACTGGCGCTGCTTGAGCCGTCCCTGCACCACGACCCGCATGCCCTTCTGGAGCGACTCGGCAACGTTCTCGGCTGCCTGACGCCAGATCGAGCAGGAGAGGAACAGCGCGTCGCCGTCCTTCCACTCATTGGTCTGCCGGTCGAAGGTCCGCGGCGTGGACGCGATCCGGAAGTTCGCCACGGGTGCACCCGAGGGGGTGAAGCGCAGCTCCGGGTCGTCGACCAGGTTGCCGACCACGGTGATGACGGTCTCGCCTGCCATTCAAGGTCTCCCTTGGTTAGTCCATCGGTTGGTGTTGCGGGGTGTGAATCCGCCACTGGCTTGCCGAACGACATCGTTGCCGATGTCGCCGACGTCTATGAAGGGTTGTGCACAAGCTCAGCGGTTGCCGGGCTTGATGACCTTCGTGCGCAGGATGGACTCGTTGAGGGTCAGCTGGCGGTCGAACTCCTTGACCGTGGCCGGCTCGGCCTCGATCGAGATGACTGCGTAGATGCCTTCGGCGTTCTTCTTGATCTCGTAGGCGAGACGGCGGCGTCCCCACACGTCAACCTTCTCGACGGTTCCACCGTCGGTGCGGATGACGTTGAGGTACTTGTCGAGCGAAGGCTCGATCGTGCGCTCTTCAAGACTGGGGTCGAGGATGACCATCACTTCATACTTACGCAAAGCGGTCTCCACCTCCTCTGGACTCAGGCGGCCACGGACTTTCCGTGGCAGGAGGGCTTGCGTTCGCGGCGCCGATCCACTGGACGGACCGAGCCACGGCTCCCGGCGGTTCCCCCTATTGAGGAGGACACACAGAGAACTGGAGCAGGTTACCAGCGGCGTCGAGCACCCGGGGAATCCACGCACAGGCCCACCCGGAGCCGTCGGCGTCCGCCCCTAGGCTGGCCGCATGACTTCCTTCGCCATCGGTGCCCACGTCGCCTCCGACGACCCGGTCCAGCACGCGCAGGCGCGCGGCATGTCGGTCGTCCAGATGTTCCTCGGCGACCCGCAGAGCTACAAGGGCCCGGTCGTGGAGTACGCAGGCGGAGCGGAGGCGCTCAAGGCGGCGGCCGAGGAGGCCGGGGTCGACATCTACGTGCACGCCCCCTACGTGATCAACGTGGCCACCACCAACAACCGCATCCGGATCCCCAGCCGCAAGCTGCTGCAGCAGCACGTCAACGCGGCCGCCTCGATCGGCGCCAAGGGCCTGGTCGTGCACGGCGGCCACGTCAACAAGACCGACGACCCCGAGAAGGGTTTCGACAACTGGCGCAAGGCCATCGAGGCCACCGACCTCGCCGTGCCGGTGCTCATCGAGAACACCGCCGGTGGTGACAACGCGATGACGCGCCACCTCGACCGCATCGGCCGCGTATTCGAGGCAATCAGCAGCGCCGAGGGGGCCGACCGTGTCGGCTTCTGCCTCGACACCTGCCACGCCCACGCCGGCGGCAACGACCTGGAGACGGTCGTCGAGAGGGTGCGTGCGGTGACCGGACGGATCGACCTCGTGCACGGCAACGACAGTCGCGACGCCTTCGACTCCGGTGCCGACCGGCACGCCAACCTCGGCCACGGGCAGATTGACCCCGACCTGCTCGCCACCGTGATCCGCGCTGCCGGTGCGCCGGTCATCCTCGAGACCCCCGGCAGCGTCGAGGACCACGTCGCCGACGCGAGCTGGCTCACCTCCCGCCTCTGACGGGCTCGCTGAGGAACCGAAATCCCCGTTCTTGCGTCATAGGTCACAACCTGACGCGTTCCACCCATGTACGCCTCGGGTCGAGGAGGCGGCGGCGGACCTGTCCCGCGGGGGCGGACAGGTCCGCTGCCGCGTCCGGGGGCCGAGGAGCAGCGCCCCCTCGCAGCCGGGACCTACGGGTAGCCTCGGGGCCGTGTCTTCCCGCCAGCTCGCCCAGCCCCTGACCCTGCGTGCAGTGACTCCCGCCGAGCACCTCGCATTCATCCGTACCCAGCCGTCCGCCTCGTTCCTGCAGGTCCCGGCGTGGGGGCCGGTGAAGTCGGAGTGGCAGCACGAGTCGCTCGGATGGTTCCGCCCGGGTGCCGACGGCGAGGAGATGGTCGGTGCGGCGCTCGTGCTCTACCGCCAGCTCCCCAAGGTGAAGCGCTACCTGGCCTACCTGCCGGAGGGTCCCGTCATCGACTGGGCCTCCTTCACCGACCCCGACGCGCGGCTGGGCGACTGGCTCGACCCGCTGAGTGCGTACCTGAAGAAGAAGGGCGCCTTCGGCATCCGCATCGGGCCGCCCGTGGTCACCCGCCGGTGGTCGGCGGCGCAGATCAAGGAAGGGGTCTCCGACCCCGCCGTCCGTCGTCTCGACGACATCGCGCCCCTGGAGCGCACGCCCACCGGTGCCGCGATCGTCTCCCAGCTGCACGAGCTGGGCTGGCAGCCGCAGGCCGCGGAGGGTGGCTTCGCCGCTGGCCAGCCGCAGTACAACTTCCACGTCCCGCTGACCGTCGACGGCCGCGCCAAGACCGAGGACGAGGTCCTCAAGTCGATGAACCAGCTCTGGCGCCGCAACATCAAGAAGGCCGCGAAGGCAGGCGTCGAGGTCACCCGCGGCACCCGTGACGACCTGGCGGCCTTCCACGAGCTGTACGTGCACACCGCCGAGCGCGACCACTTCACGCCGCGGCCGCTGTCGTACTTCCAGAAGATGTGGGACTCCCTCACTCCGGAGGAGGACGACCGCTTCGTGCTCCACCTCGCCCGCCACGAGGGCGACCTGGTCGCCGCGACGATCTCGATCCGCGTCGGTCAGCATGCCTGGTACTCCTACGGCGCCTCCTCGACGGAGAAGCGCGACGTCCGTGGGTCCAACGCCGTGCAGTGGGAGATGATCCGCAGCGCGCTCGCCGCCGGCGCGACCGTCTACGACATGCGCGGCATCACCGACACCCTCGACGCCGACGACCCGCACGTGGGGCTGATCCAGTTCAAGGTCGGCACCGGCGGGGAGGCCGTCGAGTACGTCGGCGAGTGGGACCTGCCGATCAACCGCCCGATCTACGCGGCGTTCCAGCTCTACATGAAGAGGCGATGAGATGACCCTGACCCTCCACGTCGACGGACCCCGCTGGCGCGAGCACCTGGTGGAAGTCGCCGAGCGCACCCCCGGACTCGTCCCGGTCGCCAAGGGCAACGGCTACGGCTTCGGCCTGGGGCGCCTCGCCAGGCGTACGCAGTGGCTCGCCGACCGCGGTGTGGGCACCGGCCAGACCTGGGGCGACGTGCTCGCCGTCGGGACCTACGACGAGGTCGCCGAGGTCGCCGACCGCTTCCACGGCAGCATCCTCGTCCTCACCCCGTGGCGTCCCTTCGGCGCAGCCCTCGAGGTCGACCCGGCGTTCGCGGGACGGGTCATCCACACGGTGAGCCGCGCGGAGGACCTCGCCGCCCTGCTCGAGCGTCAGCCCGACGCCCGCTACGTGCTCGAGCTGGTCACCTCGATGCTGCGCCACGGCATGACCGGCCGCGACCTGCGCGGCCTGGGCGGGCTCACCGCCCGGGGCCGCCTGGAGGGCATCGCCCTGCACCTCCCGCTGGCGCAGGGCTCCCACCTCTCCCAGGTGCAGCGACTGATCACCGACGCCGTCTCCGCCGACCTGCCCACGCGCACGCTGTGGGTGAGCCACCTGACCGACTCCGAGCACGAGCGGCTGCGCGCCTCCTACTCCGACTACACCATCCGACCGCGCATCGGCACCGGTCTGTGGTTGGGCGACCGCGGCGCGTTGAAGGTCACCGCGCAGGTGCTCGACGTGCACCCGGTCGAGCGCGGCGACGTCTTCGGCTACCGCTCCCGTACGGCGCCCAAGAGCGGCCACGTGCTCATCGTCTCCGGGGGCACGGCCCACGGCATCGGCCTGGCGGCGCCCTCGGGCGACCTCTCGCTCAAGTCCCGGGCCGCCACCCTGGCCCGAGGCGGCCTGGACGCCGTCGGCTTCGTCCGCTCGCCCTACTTCATCGGCGGCAAGCAGTGCCTCTTCGCCGAGCCGCCGCACATGCAGGCCTCGATGCTCTTCCTGCCCCACGGCTCACCGGTGCCGGCGGTCGGCGACGAGATCGACGTACGCGTGCGCTTCACCACGACGTCGTTCGACCGGGTCGAGATTTCCTGACCCCTCGTCAGCGGCCCTGCTACACGGGCTGCGCCCCGTCGAGGATCTTGAGGTCCACCAGCACCGCGACTCCTTGGCCGTCACGGTCGAAGCCGACCCACGCCGCGTACTCGTCCGGGCCGTCCGGCACCTCGAACACCACGGCGGCGACCCGGCCCTGCACCTCCATCGTGACCACCTGCTCGGCCAGCGCCGCGTCGAAGACCCGCTTCATCTGCGCGTCGTCCTCGAACACCTCCTGCAGGAGCGCGGCGTCGGTGATGTCGTAGAAGGCGCCCAGTCCTGAGTCACAGTCGAGGTGGACGTGCTCCTCGGCCTGGACTACCGGTTGCCACGTCGCGACGTCAGCGAGCCGACCGATCGACGCGGCGCATGCCATCGGCTGCGGCTCCGTGCCGCTCCCACGGGGAACGTCGATGGTGCTCAACGTCGTTGGCCACTCACCCTTCCCGAGGAGGACCGCCGGGAACTCCGGGGAGACCTCCGGGAACCAGGGATCGGCGATCGCCAGCATTCCCCACGGCAACTCGATCGACGGCCCGGCCACCGCCCGCAACGTCACGGTCCGCTGAGCACGACCCTCCTGCTCGGGCAGCACGAACCGGTCACCGAAACGAACGAGGTCGGACGGTTGTGTCGTCACTCGCACTCCTCCATCATCATGGGTCCTCCGTGTCATGCACTTCTGGTGTCTCACTCGGATCACTACGTCCTGGGATCGACAGGAGGGCGAGGATCATGAAGAGGGATCCGGACTGCACCATGGTCAGGGGCGTCAGGGCGATCGCTGCGACCAGCAGCACAGCCAGGACCACCACCACCTGGAGGAGCGGGTCTGACTTGAGTCGCTCCATGGTCTCCCCCATCTGCTCTCACACGTGGCATGGCCCCGCACGACACGGTCCCACGATCGGTGGGCGACAGCAGCGGATCCGCCACCGACGTTCGACCGGTTCGAGGACCGCCGGGGCCCATGTCAGCCATCGGGCAGTTCCACCGCGATCAGCGCGCGCCACATCCGCCTCCACGTGCCATCCATCAAGGGGTCGTCCAGACGCACGACCTTGGTGCTCTGCACGTTCGCAGGCTCGAGGTCGACCCAGTAGAACTCCAACCACCGCAGCAGCTCCGGGTCACTCCCATCCTGCTCGAGCCTGCTGCGCAGCGCCCGCATCCGGTCCGGCACGCGGTCGACACGGACGTGGTGCTCGTCGCGCGGCCACAGTTGGTCATCCACCGGCACCTCGGCAGACAGCCCCATCCCCAGCAGGTCTGCCCGGCTGAAGTCGTTGCCGATGATCACGTTGCGCGGAGCACCCGGCTCGTCCTCACGACCCCACAGCGACAGACTGTCGACCGTGCCGATGAAACGGTTGCGCACCAGGTCGACGGCGAAGAAGTGAGCGTTCCACCGGCACGAGTCGAACGTGCAGTCCTCGAACCTGACCCGCCGGGCGAACACCCTCCTCAAGTCACAGCGGGTGAAGACGCACCTCGTGAAGCGAGACGCAGCATCGGGATCAGGCAACGGGCTCCCCAGGTACCAGTCGAGCCTGCAGTCGACGAACTCGCTGTCCACGAAGTCGCAGTCCCGGAAGGACAACCAGTCCGGCCCATCCTTGATCCGCTCGAAGCGCACGCCCTCCAGCCGGCGGCCGTCAAACCGCCACTGCACCCCATCGCGCGGACGCTTGCGCACCACAGTCCCGGGAGGCAGGTCGGGTCCCTCGACGAACATGCTGGACTCCTCTCGACTCACGGCTCAGAAGAACCAGCCAGGCCAACGGTAGGTCACCCCCATCGCGTCGACGTACTGCTTGCCCTGGTCAGGCGAACGCACCCGAGAATGAGACCGACCGCGAGAACAGCCCACCCGAAGGTCACGACCCACTCGCTGCGCAGTGCCGCGACCGTGCCCTTGATGATCGCGATGGCGACCAAGGCCAGGACCACCTTGACGCTCACACCCGTCAGGTCGGTCCCTCGACTCCCGCTCGCGCCACGGGGTCCCGCGCCGAGGTCCGTCAGCACCATGACAAGTGCAAGCACCAGCATCGCCAAGGTCACGGCCAACGCCAACGGCAGCGGCCACCGCTGGTGGGTCTCCGCGATCATCATCGATGTCGTGAGCACGAGCCCGGCGACGACGAGACGTTCAGGAGCCGCGGGCGCCTGTCTCCTATTTCGCATGGCAGGCTCCACCAGGACGTATCGACATCGCATAGTCGACGAACGCCACCAACGCTGTGCCCGCCTGCGCATAGCGCGCGGCTTTGAGTGCCAATGCGTTCGCGAAGTGGACCGTCGAGAACTGCGCTGCGACGAACCCCGCGCCTGTCACCAGTGTGGTGAACACTGAATAGCGACAACCGATGGTGACCTGACCATAAGTTGCGATGTCCCGGAACAGTCGCATCACGCCTGTGATCACCACATTGTTCGTCGTGCCGATGGCAGCGAGCGCGGCCGCGTCGTAGGAGCGACTCGAACCCCCTTCCGCCACGGGCGCGTAGCTGACCGCCATCTCCCCCGTGGGGTCGACGTACGAGTAAGGCTGGTTGCCCACGTACGGATACCAGTTCAACGCGTCCACCGGGTCCTCAGACGCGAACCGACCCACCCCGGCGTCGTACCAGCGGGCCCGGGCGAAGTGCATCCCCACGTCACCGTCCCACGCGTGACCGGTGTACCCGTAGACGTCACCCAGGCCCACCGCACCCGTACCGGCCGGCTGACCGAACACCGAGTACGCCGAGGACGACACCACCCCGCCGCACGCCGCACACCGTCTCACCATCAGACGTCGACTGCAGCGGATCACCCGAAGGCGCCGTCACGAACGTCCAGACCAGCACCCCCGAGCACACCGACTCCGAGACCCGGTCGTCAGTGCACGGCTCAGGCGCCGCGTCCGTCGATCACGAGGACGTCGCACGGGAGCGTAGGAACAGCATGAGGGCCGTGCCCACCGTCAGAGCGCCAAGCGACACCAACGACACCAGGAGCCTCCCGTCCCAGGCGGCGGCCACCATCGTCCAGCCCAACCCCACAGCCACGATGCCGATGAAGAGGTGATCCGAGAGAGAAGCCGCTTTCGGTGACTGCATGCGCGGTCGACGTACGACCATCCAGACGACCAGCGCAGCCACCACCCCCACCCAGGCCATCCCCAGCCAGAACGTGTAGTGGTCAAGGTCGGAATCGAGCCCCATGAACCACAACACCATCGCCCACATCGCCAACGGCGTGAGCAAATGGTCCCGCTCGACACCAGCCCTGGATGTGGAGGTGCCGACGCCTCGGTCAGTTGCCACAACTGCCCCGCCTCTTGAGGTGGTCGATGTAGGTCTTGAGCCAGTGCGCCTCCGCTGCATCAGACGTCACCGGCAGCCGAAAGCTGGAGACAATCACGGCTCTTCCAGCTCGTCGCCACCATCGTGGCTGAGGGTCGACACCCGCCCGCCTTGTGGAGACCGTGGCGGAATCCAGGCAACCAGAGTCAGGAGCAGAGCTGGAAGTACCCACCACCCGGCTCCTGAGGCGTCATCGAGCCAAGCGTCGATGAAGCCCCAGATGCACACCCCTACGCCGATGAGCCAAGGCGCCATGCCGACACCCGTGCCCATGCCGATCTCTCTCAGGAGGAGGACCAACCCCACAGAAACAGCCCAGGGGACGGCCATCGCGACGAGGTCCCATGCGCCGACCTGCGGCCACGAGAGCACTGCCACCGCCACGTACGCGGCCATCAACGCGAACCCGATGCCCCAGAGGTGCACGCGTGACTCAGACGCCACGGCCACATGCTCCGTTGGTCGTCATGCTGGACACGTAGCTAACCGCAGCGCTCACGAACTCCGCCAATGCGACGGCCGCCTTCGTGTAGGCCGCTGCCTTCGCACTGATGTTCGTGTACTTGAGAACATCTTTGAAGAGCACGGACACGCTCATCGACCCCGCAACGACGAAGTCCCCACCATCAGCAGCTTGGCTTTTGCGTAGACCATCGCTCCCCGGTCTGCGGACATCGCGAGTGAGGATGCCCGTTGGGCGACTCACAGGGCCTCGAGGGAGGCGGCACCCAGGATGAGGAATCCGCTCAGAACGAGCAGTGCGCCATAGGCCCCGTCCTTGGCGGACCGGCGGCGCGCTCCCAGTAACGCCCCGAGGACGACCGACAGACACCCGGCCAGCAACAGCACGGCCCACGGCGGCACCGCCTCACGCATCGCCACCGGCGGGAGAGTCACAGCAGCGACGGCCAGCATGCCCCGCCCATGCGGAGACGGCAATCCCTGCTTCCCTTCCGTCTCTGGGTCGGCGAAGCCTCCCAAAGCGAACACTGCCTCCTGTGCCACCACCAGGGCGACCGCCCCCAGCATGACCGCGAGGACAACGAACAGCAGCGAGGCCCCACCCGCCAGGCCCGACACCGACGACGCGATGCCGAAACCCGGGACCAGAAGTACCGGCCAGGCCCTGGCGGGAACCTCCCACAGCCCCCCCGCCGACGAGTGGTCCACTGCCATCAGTCCTCACACGTCGAGCCCAGAGCCAACAGCTCGGTGGTCAGGAACCAAGCCAACTCCGCCAGAAGCAACTTGGAACGTGCGTACACCGACAACCCTGGGGTCACATTGGCACCCATCAGGATCCACACCGCTGTCGCGTGAATGGCGAGGAGCTCCGCCCCGTCGCCATAAGCCTGACGCGCGCATCCTCCCCAGGGATTTGATGAGGCCAAAGAGGAGAGCAACGAGTATCCCCCCAACGCCCCGCTCGTGAAGTAGGTGACGATCAGCGCACCGGTAGACCCGATGATTCGCATCGCGGGGTCGAGGATCCGGGCGTAGAAGACCGCCACCTCGCCCGTGGGATCGGTGAGATCCATGGATCGGTTGCCCACGTACGTGTACAGGTTCATCGCGTCAATCGGGTCTTCCGAGGCAAAACGCCCCACCCCGGCGTCGTACCACCGCGCCCGCGCGAAGTGCATCCCCGCGTCACCGTCCCACGCGTGACCGGTGTAGCCGAACGCGTCACCCAGACCCACCGCACCCGTACCGGCCGGCTGACCGAAGACCGAGTACGCCGAGGACGACACCACCGCGCCGGCAGAATCCAGCGTCCCCGTCCCCGTCACCGATCCCAGTCCGTCCAGCACGCCGCACACCGTCTCACCCTCAGCGGTCCAGCGCAGCGGATCACCGAAGGAACCGTCACGGCCGTCCAGACCAGCACCCCCGAGCACACCGACTCCGAGACCCGGTCGTCAGTGCACGGCTCAGGCGCCGCGTCCGTCGATCACGAGGACGTCGCACGGGAGCGTAGGAACAGCATGAGGGCCGTGCCCACCGTCAGAGCGCCAAGCGACACCAACGACACCAGGAGCCTCCCGTCCCAGGCGGCGGCCACCATCGTCCAGCCCAACCCCACGGCCACGATGCCGTTGAAGAGGTGATCCGAGGGAGAAGCCGCTTTCGGTGACTGCATGCGCGGTCGACGTACGACCATCCAGACGACCAGCGCAGCCACCACCCCGACCCAGGCCATCCCCAGCCAGAACGTGTAGTGGTCAAGGTCGGAATCGAGCCCCATGAACCACAACACCATCGCCCACATCGCCAACGGCGTGAGCAAATGGTCCCGCTCGACACCAGCCCTGGATGTGGAGGTGCCGACGCCTCGGTCAGTTGCCACAACTGCCCCGCCTCTTGAGGTGGTCGATGTAGGTCTTGAGCCAGTGCGCCTCCGCTGCATCGGACGTCACCGGCAGCCGAAAGCTGGAGACAATCACGGCTCTTCCAGCTCGTCGCCACCATCGTGGCTGAGGGTCGACACACCAATCCCTCGCCCCCTGTCAGGCGGCTCTTGGTCTCAACCCCTCCCCGACGGACGCGACGATGGACCGCGATCGTCGTTGACGGTGGGGCCCGTGGGCCCGTCCTGCAGTTGCCTCGCTGCAACCAGCGCAAGAACCGTCAGATGCAGCGCACCGAAGAGGCTCACGACCCACAACGCCGGTAACTCCGCGTGTCGCCCCGCGCTCAAGATCCAGAGCCACACCCCCGCAGTCAAAGTCTCTCCCACCAAGGTCCCCCAAGGAGCCTTCCGATCACGTTTCCAGCGCGCCAGCGTCCACTTGAGGAAAAGGACAATCAGCAGCGCTAGAGGCAGCCATGCCACTCTCTGATCGACGCCAGGAATGGCCGAAGTCAGGAGCTGACTCGCCACCACGCCCTGGTAGGTCCAGACGCCCATGAAGATCGCGATCCACCCATACGAAGCGGCCAGCCGGTCCCTGGCCATGACTGCGACAGCAGTGGCCACCCCCACGACCACAGTGAGCCACGCGGATGACATCGCCCCGGCGGAGGCGAGGACCACGGCAGCGACCCACCAGCGTGTGTGACCAGATCGGGCGTCCACACGCGTCCTCGTAGATGGCTCCGATCCCAGTCCGCCCAGCATGCTGCACACCGTCCCACCTTCCGCGGTCGACTGCAGGGGATCACCCGAGGGAGCCGTCGCGCACACCGTCCAACCGTTGTAACCCACGTGGTCACCCGACCATCCGAAGACCGGACCGCCTGGACCCGAAGCGCACCTTCGCGTCTGCGCCATCGATGCCTGGCCGCGGAGAAGTGGAAGATGCCCCCAAGGCAGCCGTGGGCCCAGGGAGAACCCTCAGCTCGGTGGGTGGAACTCATCCCGTCGTCGCAGTTCCCGCCACACCAATCCTGTGAAGAGCAGAATGATGAGGACAGACGCCAACTGCGAATACCAGGCTCCTGGCATCAGAGCGAGTTTGGCGAGGAGTATTCCCACCACCATCACGTACGCCGCCAGGAGGGGGCGCTTGGAACTCCGTTCTCCCCCCATGACTACGCACCGCCGCCTGCGTTGCATGAGCCTCCAGCACGGAGCGATTCAAACGTGATGGCCCAGAAACTTGCAGTGACGGTTGTGTCCCACAGGCACGCACGATTGACGCCGTGCTTGCCCATGCCGATCAGCTGGGGAAGAAGCGTCAAAGCACCAAACGCAGGCACCGCGACGTATTGAGTCGCCTTCGCGAAGTCAGCCCCAAACTGACTCGTGGCCGCGACTTCGACGGCGAACTCGCCCGTCGGATCGTGATAGTCCAGTGGCTGGTTGCCCACGTACGAATACAGGTTCATCGCGTCCACCGGGTCCTCAGACGCGAACCGACCCACCCCGGCGTCGTACCAGCGGGCCCGGGCGAAGTGCATCCCCGCGTCACCGTCCCACGCGTGACCGGTGTAGCCGACCGCGTCACCCAGACCTACCGCACCCGTACCGGCCGGCTGGCCGAAGACCGAGTACGCCGAGGAAGACGCCACCGCGCCGGAAGCATCCAGCGTCCCCGTCACCGACCCGAGACCGTCCAGCATGCTGTACACCGTCTCACCATCGGACGTCGACTGCAGCGGATCACCCGAGGGAGCCGTCACGAACGTCGACACCAGCACCCGCGGCTCACCGGCCGTCTGGCGCCACACCGCCGCCACCGACGACCCGTTGTAGCCCCACGTGGTCACCCGACCGTCCGAGGACCGGGTCGCCTGGACCCGCATCCCGGCCGCGTCGTAGCGGTAGCGCACCGTGGCACCCGACGGCTTCACCAGCTCGACCAGCCGGTGCTCGGAGTCCCACACGAACCGGGTCGTCGCGCCCGAGGCCCGCACCTTCTTCGACGTCAGGTTACCCTCGCCGTCGTAGGTGTAGTCGTGCTTCGCATCGCGCACCAGGCACACACGGTCGCCCCATTCTTCTCGGTGGCCGCGTCTGCCACGATGCTGATCGCGGACACCAGGAAGCCAGTGGCCGCTGCTGTGTCAAAGGGGGTCCCGGCAAGACAACTGGCCGTCGCTCTGGATCGGTTTGGGCACCTGACGGATGTCACCGAACTGCTCATGCCCCTGCGGCCGCACCGAGCAGCATCAGCAGGACCCCCGCCGTCAGGAAGAGCGGCACAGCCACCGGAGCAACTGAACGTCGCCAGTGGGCGACACCGCCGAGGACCAGGCTGACGACACCCGCCATCCACATGGACAGACGGGCATCGACCGACACCGACGACACCGCCGCCACCACGAGCACCACCGCGAAGAGACCAGTCAGGCGCACTCGCTCCGCGGACGGGCGCCCCGAGCGCGTGTTACGGTCCCGCTCCGGCTCCTCGGTGAGCCAGCCGATCATCAGCATTCCGATCACGATCAGGACCCCGAGATACCACCAAGTGGGTCCTAGGGCGATCTCATGGGCGGCCACCGCCAGGACGAAGCCGGTTTCACCTCCCCGCCACCGCTTGAATCTGGTTGTGCCACCTGTTGGCTGACTCGTCGGCACGTCATCGCGTGTCACAGGTCCACACACCTCGTCCTCAGCCCGTTCAGAGTGGTGGCAACGGCCAGCACAAACTCCGCCATGAGCCACTTGGACATCCCGAAAATCACAGCGCCCCTCTGGGTAGGAGCGGCCATGAGAATCATGACAGCCTGAACGTGGAGGGCAGACCATGCCACCCCCGAGAGGTAGTCATTCCCTGCACAACCTCCCAGTCGATCATCGTTGGGAAAGTGCTTGAGGAACGAATGAGCCGCCATGACACCCGAGGTGAAGTACATGACGAACCACGCGCCCACACTGCCGACAATCCGCATGCCGTTGTCAAGGAAGCCCGCGTAAGAGAACGCCATCCGTCCAGTCGGATCAACCCAATCCATCGGCTGGTTGCCCACGTACGGGTAAAGGTTCATCGCATCCACCGGGTCCTCAGACGCGAACCGACCCACCCCCGCGTCGTACCAGCGGGCCCGGGCGAAGTGCATCCCCGCGTCACCGTCCCACGCGTGACCGGTGTAGCCGAACGCGTCACCCAGACCCACCGCACCCGTACCGGCCGGCTGGCCGAAGACCGAGTACGCCGAGGAAGACGCGACCCCGCCGGAAGCATCCAGCGTCCCCGTCACCGACCCGAGACCGTCCAGCATGCTGTACACCGTCTCACCATCGGACGTGGACTGCAGCGGATCGCCCGAGGGAGCCGTCACCGCTCATGTCCCTGCGACCGCACCGAGCAGGATCAGCAGTACTCCTGCCATGAGGAAGAGCGGCGCAGCCAGCGGAGCGGCGGAACGCCGCCAGTGGGCCACACAGCCGAAGACCAGGCTGACGACACCCGCCACCAACATCGACCAGCGCGCGTCGAGCGACACCGACGACACGGCCGCCACCACAAGCACCACCGCGAAGAGACCGGTCAGGCGCACCCGCTCCACGGAAGGGCGCCCCGAGCGCGTGTGGCGGTCCGTCTCTGGCTCAGCCTCCGAAATGGCCACACCGATCATCCCGACTCCGCAGACGACTAGGAGCGCCAAGAACCACCAACTAGGTCCCCACGCAATCTCCCGTGCTGCCCAGGCCAGGATGAGCCCGGCGAATAGCGCCGACCCACGACTGTCTCGATTCACACCACCCGTGCGCTGACTCAACATGCGGGGGTTCCCGTCACCGGTTCTCACACGTCGTCCTCAGCGAGTTCAGAGCGCCACCTATTGCCACCGCAAGTTCCACCATCAGCAGCTTGGCTCTTGCGTAGACCATCGCTCCCCGGTCTGCGGCCATCACTCCTGTGGTGGAGTACGCGACGATCAAGGCTCCCGTGGTGCCGACAAGCCGCGCGCCACTGTCCATCAGGCCGCCGTAGAAGACCGCCTCCCCACCGGCAGCATCCAGCGTCCCCGTCACCGACCCGAGACCGTCCAGCACGCTGCACACCGTCTCACCATCGGCTGTCGACTGCAGCGGATCGCCCGAAGGAGCCGTCACGAAGCTCTGGACCAGCTCATGCTGGTTTGCTGGACAGGAGGGGAACCCAGGCGAGCAAGGTCAGGAGGAGCGCTGGAAGCGCCCACGCTCTCAGGACGAGAACTATCAGCACTGAACCAGTCCACGGGACAGACAACGCGACGAGGTCCCACACACCGGCCGCCGGCCACGACATCACAGCGCCCACCGCGTAGCCACCGGCAGCGGTCAGTCCTTGGACGGGCGGTTGCCGCGCCGCAGCCGAGCCCACCGCACGAGTCCGACGATGCCGACGAGACACCCGATGCCGGTCACCGTAACTCCGATGCCCAGCTTGGCACCCATACCGTTTCTCTGCACGTCGTCCAGCGCCAGACACAGCCAGAACAGCGAGGAGAGACTGAGTGCAAGCATGAAGACGGCAAACTCACCGCTCCGCTCGAAGTCGCTCTCACTCATAGCGACTCGAGCATGTCTCTGATGCCGCGTTCCCGGCGACCAGAACTCCGGTTTCTACCCAGAATGAGGGATAAGGGGTCTAGACCTACTGTCCTCGTCCCGAAAGCAAGAAAAAGCACCAAATGGCAGGTTTTACCCCGTCTCAAGTGGGCATACTGCGCTCGGTCTCGCGCCATGTCTCGGGGATGGCGCGACTCGGACGGGCACTGATTCGTCAGTGCACCGCTGACCGGACGAGAGTCATCCCGACGCCCCGCGGCTCGCCCCTACGCTGCGGGGCGTCTCTCATTTCTGGGTCGCGGGCCGCGCATCCACCAGTGCTGACTCGACGGCAGGATCACGGCCGCCCACGGGATCCTCGTCAGGGTCGAGCACGCCGCGGACCACCATCGCGACCAACCACAGCTGCGCGGCGATGCGCAGCGCGATCGCCGCCCAGTAGATGACCGAGTACTCGCCCTGGGCCGGATCCAGGAGGCCGCCGAGCCACCACCAGACGGCGGCGAAGTAGAAGATCTCACCGGCCTGCCAGATGAGCAGGTCGCGCCACCTCGGGTGGGCGAGCACGGCCAGAGGCAGCAGCCACAGGACGTACTGCGGGGAGTAGACCTTGTTGACCAGCAGGAAGCCGGCCAGGATCAGGAAGCCGAGCTGGGCGAAGCGCGGTGACTGCGGGGCCTTGAGACCCAGCACCAGGACGCCGACGCACCACAGCAGGAAGAAGGCCCACGAGCCGTCGTTGATCAGGCCCACGTCGATCCAGGTGCCCGGGCCCATCATCTGCTGGACCATCAGCCAGACCGACCCCAGGTCGGCGCCACGGTCGGAGTTGAACGACCAGAACACCTTCCACTGCTCCGGACCGGTCAGCAGGGCTGGAGCGTTGGCGAGCAGCCACGCCACGGCGGCACCCAGGAACGCTCCCGCCAGGGCCGTCCACCGACGACCCCGCAGGCAGATCACGAGGACCGCGCCGAGCAGGAAGAGTGGATAGAGCTTGACCGCCGTCCCCACTCCGATGAGTACGCCGGTGAGCACCGGCCGGTCCTTGGCCCAGGCCCACGCGGCCCCCGCGACGAAGACCACGGCGAGCAGGTCCCAGTTCATGATGCCGGTGACGGCCAGCGCAGGGGCCAGCGCGAAGCCGGCCGCGTCCCACGGACGTCGCCGGGTCACGCCGGCCATGAACCAGGTCGTCAGCAGGGCGACCAGGGCGAAGCCAACGGCGTTGACCGCGACGTACAGGGTGCCTTCGCGGGGCATGTCACGCGCGGGGTCGTCGACGTCGGGGGCTCCGCTGAGCGCCCAGGTGACCACGCCGGTGCCCCACGCCCAGTAGGAGATCCCGGCGGGATACTCCATGACCTCGAACTCCGCGCGGACCTCGGCGTCGTCGGTGTAGGGCCAGTGCAGGTCGGCCATGCCACGCAACCCGTAGAGGAAGGGCAGGTCGGAGTAGCACATGTGGGTGTAGCGCAGGGTGTTGTCCTGCCACTCGTCAGCAGCACACGGCGCCTTGGCGAGCATCCCCGCCGCGAACGTCAGGGCGGTGAGCACCAGCAGTACGCGCACCGGTGACCACCACGGGTGACGCCCGGCCCGCTGGCCCATCGGGCCCCCGACCGACTCTGACAGCGCGGCCACCGTCGGGTCGTCGTGGGTGGGGTGCACCCACGACGACTCGCTCACCGTCCCTCCCTGCGGCGAGCCCATGCCTCAGTCCTGACGCTCTAGGCGCAGGGGAGGCTTCGGCGTGCCGTTGAGTTCATCCGGTGTGGGCGTGGGTGTCGGCACCGGTGTGGGTGTCGGGGTGGGCGTCGGCGTCGGAGTGGGCGTCGGCGTGGGGGTCGGCGTCGGGGTGGGCGTCGGCGTCGGCTTCGGCTTCTTCGACGGCTTCGGCTCCTGCGACGGCGCCGGGCGCGGCTGCGGGTTGCTCGGCGGGGTGTAGCTGCCCTTCGTGGACTCGCCACCGTCGAGGAACTCCGGGTCCGGGAAGTCCTCCACCTCCTCGCCGTCCATCAGCCGATCCATGATGGCGGTCCAGGTCTCGGTCGGGTAGCGCCCGCCGTAGAAGGAGGGCAGCCAGTCGTCGAGCTGGTCGTCGCCGTCGCCACGGACGTACATCACCGCGGTCGACAGCTGCGGCGTGAAGCCGACGAACCAGGACGACGACACGTGCACGTTCTCGCGGTCGGCGCCAGCAGTCGCGGTGCCGGTCTTGCCCGCGGCGGGGCGGTTGATCTTGCGGGCGGTGGAGCCGGAGCCGTTCTTCACGACGTCCTCGAGCGCGTACACCGTGTCGGCGTTGACCTCGGGGTCGATGGCCTGGCGGGTCTCGACCTTGCGGCTGAACGAGGTCTCGCCGTCGGCCTCGACGACCTTGGCGACCACGTGGACGTCGGCACGCTCACCGAAGTTGGCGAAGGTGGCGTAGGCGTTGGCCATGTTGATGGGGCTGACGCGCGCCTTGCCGAGCGTGATCAGCGAGTCCTTCGGGCTGAGGTCTCCGGTCCGCATCGGGATGCCCGGGAACTCCGTGTCGGCCTCCTCCGGCGGGAGGCCGGCACGCAGGGCCGTGCGGTAGATCTTGCGCGGACCGTCCTCCATGGAGGCGGACATGTCGACGAACGCGGTGTTGGTCGACTTCGCGGTGGCCGTGGTCATCGAGACGTAGCGGCCCATGTCGGACGCGCCCTCGCCGGCGTTGTAGACCTTCAGGCCACCGGGGTAGACGTAGGGCGAGTTGCCCTGGAAGGAGTCACGCAGGCTGAAGCCCTCCTCGATGGCGGTGGCCACCGTGAAGGCCTTCATCGTGGAGCCCGCCATGCCGCCGGTCGCGGCCCAGTTGATCTGCGACTGCAGGAAGTCCTGGCCACCGTAGAAGGCGCGCAGGCGTCCGGTGCCGGGCTCGACGGTGGCAGCACCGACGTGGAGCTGCTTGTCGCCGAAGCCCTCGGGACGCGCCTCGACCACCGCCTCCTCGACCTGCTTCATCATCTCGTCGTTGAGGGTCGTGGTGACGCGCAGGCCACCGCCGTCGATCTGCTCCGGCGTGTAGCCCAGCCGCAGGAGCTCGTCCCTGACGAGCTTGAGCATGTGGCCGCGCTGTCCGCCCTGGGCGGACTGGGCCTTCTGCTTCGGGAAGGCCGGCAGGCGCTTGGACGCGCGGGTCGCCTTCTCGGCGTAGTCCGGGTTGTCGGCGGCCATCCGGCGCAGGGTGTAGTCGAAGCGCTCCTTCAGCTCGGCCTTCGCCTCGGGGCCGTTGGAAGGGTCGAGCGCGTTGGGGCTGTTCAGGACGCTGGCCAGCACCGCGGACTCACGCAGGTTGATGTCCTTGACGTCCTTGCCGAAGTACGCCTTCGACGCGGCCTGGACGCCGTAGGCGCCGCGGCCGAAGTAGATGGTGTTGAGGTAACCCTCGAGGATCTCCCGCTTGCTCATCTCACGCTGGATCTTGAGCGAGAGGATCGCCTCCTTCGCCTTGCGGGTGAGGCGCTGCTCACTGCTCAGGTAGAGGATCTTCACGTACTGCTGGGTGATCGTGGACCCACCCCCGACCGTCTCGCCGGCCTTCGCGTTGGAGAAGGCGGCGCGCAGGATGCCCTTCGGGTCGATGCCCGAGTCGGTCCAGAAGGTCTTGTTCTCCGCGGAGACGACTGCGTCCTGGAGATGCTGCGGCATGTCGTCGAGCGGCACCGCGACGCGGTTCTGCTTGACGTAGCGTCCGATCTCCTTCTCGCCGTCGTCGTAGTAGACGAAGGAGGTCTGGCTCTTGAACTCAGCGTTGGCGTCGGGCAGGTCGATGGTCGTGTAGGCGATCAGGAACGCGCCGACCGCGCCGACCGCGCCGAGCAGGCCGAGGGCGCACAGCCACAACAGGACCTTGCGCGCGCGCTGACCGGCCGACTTCTTCGGCTTCCGGGGCCGACGGGTGACCGCCTTGCCGGGGGCTCTACGGGAGTTACTCACGGGAGCAAGGGTAGAGGGCCGATCGAAGTCCGCCCATTGTTCGACCAGACACCCGCGCTGGACCGATCCGGATATATCGCTACGATAGATCGCATGTCACGACGCGGCGAGACGATCGAGCTGGCAGTCCTCGGGCTGTTGCACGAGGGTCCGCTGCACGGGTACGAGATTCGTCGGCGCCTCAACCTCATGCTGGGGTGGGGGCTCGGACGAGTGCTCTCGTACGGGTCTCTCTACCCGGCCCTGAAGAAGATGTCGCGGGGCGGCCTGATCAGCGAGGACGACTCCGTCCCCACCCTGGTCACCGGGCGTCCCCGGATCGTCTACCGGGTGACCGACGACGGCCGCGCGGCCTTCGCGCGACTCATGTCGGAGGCGGGACCGTCCGCCTGGGAGGACGACGACTTCGGGATCCGCTTCACCTTCTTCGCCTCGGCGCCCACCGAGATCCGGCTGCGGGTCCTGGAGGGCCGGCGTACGCGGCTGGAGGAGCGCCTGGCGCGCGTCAGGGCAGACCTGGAACGTTCGCCCCGGAAGGCCGACCGGTACGCGTCGGAGTTCCACCGGCACCGCATCGAGTCCGTGGAGCGCGAGGTCCGCTGGCTCTCCGACCTCATCACCGCTGAACGCGAGCGGCACATGGGCCGGGAGGGCGGCGGCCGGGCAGCGGGTCGACCCGTGCACCACCCCGAGCAGACCCCAGAACGACAGCCAGAGCACCAAGGACACACGGGTCACGCCCTTCCCGGCGCGTGACCCCCAGCCAATTGATCAAGGAGAGCCCCATGAGCTCAGTACGAGTTGGAATCGTGGGCGTGGGCAACTGCGCCACCTCGCTCATCCAGGGCGTGGAGTACTACAAGGACGCTGACCCGGCGGGCACCGTCCCCGGGCTCATGCACGTCAAGTTCGGCGAATACCACGTCTCCGACGTGAAGTTCGTCGCAGCGTTCGACGTCGACGCCAAGAAGGTCGGCTTCGACCTCTCGGAGGCCATCACCGCCTCCGAGAACAACACCATCAAGATCGCCGACGTGCCGCCCCTGGGCGTCACCGTCCAGCGTGGCCCGACCCTCGACGGCCTCGGCAAGTACTACTCGATGACCATCGAGGAGTCCGACGCGGAAGCCGTCGACGTCGTGCAGGCGCTCAAGGACGCCGAGGTCGACGTGCTCGTCTCCTACCTCCCGGTGGGCTCCGAGAAGGCTGACAAATTCTACGCCCAGTGCGCCATCGACGCCGGCGTCGGCTTCGTCAACGCGCTGCCCGTCTTCATCGCGTCCGACCCCGAGTGGGCCGCGAAGTTCGAGGCTGCCGGCGTCCCGATCGTCGGTGACGACATCAAGTCGCAGGTCGGCGCCACCATCACCCACCGCGTGATGGCGAAGCTGTTCGAGGACCGTGGCGTGACGCTGGACCGCACCTACCAGCTCAACGTCGGCGGCAACATGGACTTCAAGAACATGCTCGAGCGCGAGCGCCTGGAGTCCAAGAAGGTCTCCAAGACCCAGGCCGTCACGTCCAACCTGACCGGCTCGCTGGCCGGCCTCACCGACAGCCGCAACGTCCACATCGGTCCCAGCGACTACGTGGCCTGGCTCGACGACCGCAAGTGGGCGTACGTCCGCCTCGAGGGCCGCGCGTTCGGTGACGTCCCGCTCAACCTGGAGTACAAGCTCGAGGTCTGGGACTCGCCCAACTCGGCCGGCATCATCATCGACGCCGTGCGCGCCGCCAAGATCGCCATGGACCGCGGCGTCGGTGGCCCGATCCTCCCGGCCTCGGCCTACCTGATGAAGTCGCCGCCGGTGCAGATGGCCGACGACGAGGGACGCGCCCAGCTCGAGGCGTTCATCATCGGCGCCTGAGTCCTTCTGCCTCCCGACAGGCCTTGGTGTGCTCCGGCACGCCAAGGCCTGTCGTCCATTTTGGCAAACGAACGATCGAGCGTAAGTTTGGATTCAGTCCACCCGTTCGGCGGGATCTCGGGGACCGCCATGCTTCAGGAGCCACGATGCCCCCCGAGTTGTCCTCCGCCGACTCCACGCCCGTCGCCAGCGTTGTCCCGTCCCGCCGCGGTGTCCTGGCCGGCGCAGCCTGGAGCATCCCGGCGGTCACGATTGCCACCGCCGACAGCGTGACCTCAGTGGGCTACTCCTCGCAGCCCTCCGGCGGCTGGACGACGCTCGAAGGGCCCGGCGCGTACAACGTCAACGGCCGTCTCCACGTGGCGGACCCGAGCCTGGGCGGCACCCCGCAGCACCTCGTCGACTACCCCGACAAGGTGGCCTCGCGCCGCACCCTGGCCGGGCGACGCACCGTCTCGTGGACGATGAGCAGTGGAGCCGGCGGCTTCTACTGGCGCCCTGACGTCACGGGCGCCACCCGCGGCACCACTCACGACCTGCCCGCGGTCCCGGCGCGGTCGACGCCGGTGGGCGAGGACGTCTTCCTCCCCCTCGACAAGGACCGTCTCATCCGCGGCACGACGTCCCACTCGCCCGGCGTCACCATCGACTCGGCCTACGCAGCCATCGTCGGCGACGACTCCGTGGCCACGGTCTGGTACACGCTGGCAGGCAGCAACAGTCACTTCGAGTGGCGCCCAGACGGCACCGTCACCCACGTGACCCCGGCATCGGTGAGCGGCAACCCCGGCTCGATGGGGGCCCTGGGCTACGGGTACTTCCGCCGCAGGAGCCTGTACTACTTCGGCGGTCAGGAGATCTTCTGGGGTGACGCGAGGCCGTACGTCACGTCCTCCGGGACCGGTCTCTTCGGCACGAACTGAGACCCCACGGCCCCCTTGGTGTCATGCGCTTGGCACACAGGGGCCCGCCACTGGCCGTCCCAGGGTCAGGCGTCGAGGACGAGCGGGAGCCCGGCCAACCTGAAGAAGTGGGGGTCCAACCAGCCGACGACGTCGTCGACGAGTCCGTCAGGGCTCACGGTGAGCGCCTGGAACTGGAACGCCTCGTACTGGCGTCCCTCGCGCAGGTACATGCCCAGCGCCGGCTGCCCGTTCGAACGGGTGGTGAGGTAGCGCAGGTCGCCGGCCGCTCGGGCCGGGCAGTGCGTGAACGAAAGCAGGGCCGCGTCGCGGGCGCCGACGTAGTGGCGGTCGAAGGGCGGCATCTGCCACGTCACCCCCTCGGACATCGAGGCGACGATCGCGTCGAAGTCGTGGGCCTCGAAGGCGTCGACGAAGCGGCGTACGGCCTCCCGCTCGACCTCAGTGTCGACGCCCGCCACCCGGCCCCCGGGGAGACCATTGCCGATCCCGGCCCGTCCGCGTTGGAGCGCCGAGTTGACCGCGGCGACCGACGCGCCGAGCACCTCCGCGGTCTCCTCGGCGGAGAGCTGGAGCACCTCGCGCAGCAGCAGCGCCGCGCGCTGGTTGGGCGGCAGGTGCTGGAGGGCCGCGATCCAGGCGATGGTCACGTCCTCCCGGGCGAGCAGCTCATCCTCGGGGGTGGGCGTGGCCTGCTGCCAGAGCACGGCGTCGGGCAGCGGCTCCAGCCACGCCTCGTCACGCTCGACCAGCTCGGCCGTCGGGTCTCCCGGCGGAGCCCCAAGACTCTGGGGCAGCACGCGCCGCGACGCCGCGGTGAGGGAGGAGAGGCAGGTGTTGGTGGCGACCTTGTACATCCAGGTCCGCACCGACGAACGCCCCTCGAAGGTGTGGAACGCCTTCCACGCCCGCAGGTAGGTCTCCTGCACCGCGTCCTCGGCGTCGGCCAACGACCCGGTCATCCGGTAGCAGTGCGCCAGGAGCTCCGTACGCAGGTGCGACGTCCGGGCCGCGAAGTCGCCCTGCCGCCCGACGTCATCCTCGCCCATGACTCTCCCCCTCACCCACGGCCGCGGTCAGCCGAACGCCCCGGCAGCGGTGGCCTTCTCGACGTCCATCCACAGGATCTCCCAGATGTGGCCGTCGAGGTCGGCGTAGGAACGGCCGTGCATGTAGTCGCCCGCCTCCTGCTTGCCGACCTCACGGCCTCCGGCGGCCACGGCCGCGTCGACGAGCCTGTCGACCTCCGCGGCACTTGCGGCGTCGAGGCAGGTCAGCAGCTCGTGGCTACCGGGCTCGGTGGTCGAGCCCCGGTGGAAGGTGGCGAAGAAGTCGCGGCGCAGCAGCATCGCGTAGATGTTGGGGCCCAGCTGGAGCGCCAGGGCCTCCCCGTTGCACAGCTGCTCGTCGAACCCGTAGCCCACCGCCGTGAAGAAGGCGCGGGTGGCGTCGAGGTCGGCGACCGGCAGGTTGACGAAGACCATCGCGTGGCTGAGCCGGTCCGGAGCGGCGGCGTCTGTGCTGGTCCGGGTGGTGTGGGTGCTGCTCTCGGTGCTCATGTCTCTCCCCTTGTCGTGTCGGCCCCGGGGTCGGGGCCCTCACCGTGTGGACCGACGGGAGAGCCCGAACTCATCGCTGCGAGCGGAACTTCGCGCGAGTACCTCCCTCCCACAACCCGGGCCACGCCTCGACGCACCGCTCGACGGGGCCTTGCGTCACTGCTCCGCGAGGTGCTTGACCCTGGTCAAGGTCTGCCGCATCCCTGCCTGGAGCTCGGCCTGGAAGACCGCCTGACCGCCCAGGAACCGGTCGGTCAACGAGATGGACAGCTCGCTCAGCCCCTTGGGGGCCTCACGACGCTGCACCAGGCGGGTGCCGGTCGGCGTCGGCTGGAGGGTGAACGACCAGGTGGTGCGGTTGTCGTCGATGCGCCAGGCGATCTCACGCCCCGGCTCGTAACGCACCACCCGGGAGCGGGTGGGCCACACCAGCAGGCCGCGGCGGTTGACGTTGAGCAGCCGGGTCCCTTCGCGGATCTCTCCGCCGCGGACGAAGCTCTTCACGACCTGGGGGCTCCACTCCGCCAGGCGCGGCAGGTCGCTGACCAGGGGCCACACCTTCTCCGGTGGAGCGGCGACGTCGACGGAATGCTCGATGTGCTTGAGGACCAGGTGTCGGGTGCCGTCTGTCGCCATGACGGTCAGTGTCGCGGGTCATCCCGGCGTCGGCAAGGTGTGCGGGCACCCCGCTGGTCTTGCCACTGGGCCATGTCGCCGACGCCCGGCACGGCGTACGTTGGGCGGTGACGAGGCAGCTGCGCTGGTGCGACGACAGGCGGTCCCGACATGATCGACGCCGACGGATCGCAGGCGAACGCGCCCCGCAGGGACGAGCGCACGGCAGACACGGTCACGGCAGACACCGTCGAGGCAGACCCGCCGCCGACCTACTGGGCGTTGCCCGTCGACGAGGTGCTGCGCAGGGCGGGGACCACCGAGTCCGGGCTCGGCGCCGAGGAGGCCGCGCGCCGGCTGGATGCCGTCGGACCCAACCGCTTGGCGCCCACGCACCGGGGTTCGTGGCTGCGGGCGCTGGCCAAGCAGTTCACCGAGCCGATCATCCTCATCCTGATCGCCGCGAGCGTGGTGTCGATGGTGCTGCACGACGTCACCGACGCCGCCATCATCCTGGCGATCGTGGGCCTCAGCGGGCTGCTCAGCTTCTGGCAGGAGCACCGTGCGTCGGTGGAGGTGCAGCGGCTGCTCGACATGGTCCAGGTGCACGCAGACCTGCGGCGCGACGGCACGCCGGTCGAGGTGTCGCTGGAGGAGGTGGTGCCGGGCGACGTCGTGGTCCTCAACGCCGGCGACGTGGTGCCGGGCGACTGCCGGGTGATCGAGGCGGACGCACTCCAGGTGGACCAGGCGGCTCTGACCGGGGAGACCTTCCCCGCGTACAAGCACCCCGAGCCCACCGGTGAGGACGCCGAGCTCGGGGAGCGGCACAGCGCGCTCTTCCTCGGCTCCCACGTGGTCAGCGGGCGGGGGCTGGCCGTCGTGGTGGCCACGGGGTCGCACACCGAGCTCGGAGGGCTCTCACGGCGCGTGGCGCAGGAGGCCCCCGTGACCGGGTTCCAGCAGGGGATCCGCCAGTTCGGGATGATGCTGGCCCGGGTCACCGGGATCCTGGCGGTGGCGATCATGGCGCTGAACCTGGTGCTGGACCGCCCCTTCACGGAGTCGCTGCTCTTCTCCCTCTCCCTCGCCGTCGGGCTGACCCCCCAGATGCTCCCGGCGATCGTCGCGGTCAGCCTGTCGCGCGGAGCACACCGCATGGCGCGCGAGCAGGTGATCGTGCGTCGGCTCGACGCGATCCAGGACTTCGGCGCCATGGACGTGCTGTGCACCGACAAGACCGGCACCCTCACCGAGGGCGCCGTGCACCTGCACGCCGCGCTGGACACCACCGGCACCCCGAGTGCGCTGGTGCAGGAGCTGGCGGCGGCGAACGCGGGCCTGCAGGACGGCTTCGCCAACCCCATCGACACCGCGATCCTCGCCTCGCACCCGCTGGACCCGGCGTACCGCGCGGTCGCGGAGCTGCCCTACGACTTCAGCCGCAAGCGGCTCAGCGTGCTGGTCGACGCACCCGACGGGCGACAGCTCGTCTGCAAGGGCGCGTACGACTCCGTGGTCGACGCCTGCCGTGTCACCGACCGTGTCACCGACCGTGCCGCGCTGGACGCGCACTTCGCCCAGCTGAGCCAGGAGGGCTACCGGGTGCTGGGCATCGCGCGGCGGAGGCTGCCCGACGTCGACGCCGTGACCCTGGCCGACGAGCAGGACCTGGAGTTCATGGGGTTCCTCGCCTTCGCCGACCCCGCCAAGGCGGGCACCCGTGAGGCGCTCGGCGAGCTGCGGGCAGCCGGGGTCAGCGTCCGCATGATCACCGGCGACAACCGGCTCGCGGCGGCACACATCGCCGCCGAGGTCGGGATGGACGTCGGCACCGTGCTGACCGGTCGCGACGTCGACGAGCTGGACCACGAGCAACTGGTGCGCCGGGCGCAGGAGGTCGAGGTCTTCGCCGAGATGGACCCGCTGCGCAAGGAACGGGTCATCTCCTCCCTGCGGGACTCCGGGGCGACGGTGGGCTACCTCGGCGACGGGATCAACGACGCCGCCGCACTGCACCTCGCCGACGTCGGGATCTCGGTCGACACCGCGGTCGACGTGGCCAAGAACGCAGCCGCCATCGTGCTGCTCGACAAGGACCTGGCCGTGCTGGGGCACGGCGTGCGACTGGGACGCCAGACCTTCGCCAACACCCTGAAGTACGTCTTCACCACGGTCAGCGCCAACTTCGGCAACGTGGCCAGCATGGTGGTCGCCTCGGCCTTCCTCCCCTTCCTGCCGCTGCTGCCCCGGCAGCTGCTCCTGCTCAACTTCCTGTCCGACATCCCCAGCACCACCATCGCGGTCGACAACGTGGACAGCGAGCAGCTGGAGCGCCCCCAGCACTGGGACCTCCGCTTCGTCCGCGACTTCATGGTGGTCTTCGGCCTGCTGAGCACCCTGTTCGACCTGCTGACCTTCGCGGTGCTGCTGCACGTCTTCGACGCCGACTCGACCCTGTTCCGGTCGGCCTGGTTCGTCGGGTCGACCCTGACCGAGCTGGCCGTGCTGATGGTGCTGCGCACCCGACGCCCCGCGATCCGCAGCCGTCCCGGGTCGGGTCTGGTCCTGACCTCCGTGGCCGCTGCCGCGGTCACCCTCGCGCTGCCCTTCGTGCCCGGGTTGTCCGGGCTGCTGGGTCTCGACGCCCTGCCGGCCAGGGTGGTGGTGGCCCTGTTGCTGATCACCCTCGGCTACGTGCTGGCGGCCGAGGCACTCAAGCGACGCTTCTACCGGTCGTCGCAGCAGACGCCTCGCCCCGGCGTACGCAGGCCCGGGCGGGAGCGCCTGCTGCACGTCATCCGCGAGCACGGAGGGGTCAGGCGCACCCGGCCCACGGGCGTCCCGCCGGGCGCAGGGGTCTGACCGGGCTGGTCAGCCCTGTCGGGCCGCCCACCAGTCGAGCAGGGCCTTCGTGGCGGCCTCCTCGGACATCGGACCCTCGTCCATGCGGAGCTCCAGCAGGAACTTGTACGCCTGCCCGACCTCGCGACCGGGCGCGATGCCGAGGATCTCCATGATCTGGGTGCCGTCGAGGTCGGGGCGGATGGAGGCCATCTCCTCCTGCTCCGACAGCTGGGCGATGCGGGCCTCGAGGTCGTCGTACGTCCGTCGCAGGCGCGCGGCCTTGCGCGCGTTGCGGGTGGTGCAGTCGGCGCGGGTGAGGATGTGCAGGCGCTCGAGCTGGTCACCGGCGTCGCGCACGTAGCGGCGGACGGCAGAGTCGGTCCACTCACCGGAGCCGTAGCCGTGGAAGCGCAGGTGCAGCTCGACCAGCTTGCTGACCGCGTCGATCTGGTCGTTGGAGAAGCGCAACGCCTTCATCCGCTTGCGGGTCATCTTGGCGCCGACCACGTCGTGGTGGTGGAAGGTGACGGTGCCGTCATCGACGAACTTGCGCGTACGCGGCTTGCCCACGTCGTGCATGAGGGCGGCGAAACGCGCCACGAAGTCGGGGCCGCCGAGGCGGTCCTCCTGGTCGATGGTCTGCTCGAGCACGGTCAGCGTGTGCTCGTAGACGTCCTTGTGGCGGTGGTGCTCGTCGCGCTCCAGCGCCAGCGCAGGCAGCTCCGGCAGGACCAGCTCGGCGAGCCCGGTCTGCACCAGCAGGGTGAGCCCCTTGCGTGGCCACGGCGCACAGATCAGCTTGACCAGCTCGTCGCGCACCCGCTCGGCGGAGATGATCTCGATGCGCGGGGCCATCTCCGTCATCGCCTCGACCACCTCGGGCGCGACGTCGAAGCCGAGCTGAGCGGCGAAGCGGGCGGCGCGCATCATGCGCAGCGGGTCGTCGGAGAAGGAGTCCTGCGGACGTCCGGGCGTACGCAGCACGCGCTGCGCCAGGTCGACGACGCCGTGGTGCGGGTCCTCGAAGACGCGGCCCGGCACCGACACGGCCATCGCGTTGACGGTGAAGTCGCGACGGCCCAGGTCGCCGGCGAGGCTGTCACCGAAGTCGACCTCGGGCTTGCGGGAGTCGGGGTCGTAGGACTCCGCGCGGTAGGTCGTGATCTCGATCTGCCAGTCGCCCTTGCGACAGCCGATGGTGCCGAAGGCGCGGCCCATGTCCCAGGTCGCGTCCGCCCAGCCCTTCAGCAGCCTCTCGGTCTCGTCGGGGCGGGCCGAGGTGGTGAAGTCGAGGTCGTTCTGGAGCCGGCCGAGCATCGCGTCGCGCACCGGCCCTCCGACCAGGAAGAGCTCGTGGCCGGCGGCGGCGAACCGCTCTCCCAGAGGGTCGATGACTTCGCTGATCCGGTCGAGCTCCGCACCGACGGTCTGCTGGATCTCGACCATGCTGGGAGCGGGGGGAAGCGCGGCGTCGGACACGACGAGCCAGTCTAGGCCACCCGGAGCCCCGCACCACGGTCGAGCAGCCAGTCGACGCGCGGGCCACCAACCCGGCGGCCATCCGAGCAACCTCAGGGGCAACAACTAGAGTCTGGTGGGTGCCCCGCCGATCACCGCTGACGTCGCTGTGCGCGTTCGTGGTCTCACTCGGCGTGCTGCTCGCCGGTCCCGCGGCGCTCGCCGCTGGCCCTCCGAGCACCGTCGACGTCGCCCGCACGCCGCTGGCCCACGTGGACTCCTCGAAGACCGATCCGCTCGAGCTCACGATCCAGCGGCTGACCCCCGCGGTCGTCACCGGCGAGCGCGACGTGGTGATCTCGGGCACGGTCACCAACACCAGCGACGAGACGTGGCGCGACATCAACATCGCCCCCTTCCGCAGCGCCTTCCCGATCACCGACACGAGCACCCTCAACGCCGCCGCCGACCTGCCCGACGACGAGTACGTCGGCGACCGCCTGGTCGACGCCGCGGCGATCTTCAAGGTCGTGTCGCTGGCCCCCGGCGCCAGCTCGATCTTCACCGCCCGGATCCCGCGTGACCGGCTCGGCCGCAGCAACGGCGTCTACTGGGTGGGCGTGCACGCGAGCGGCGTCACCGACACCCAGCCGCGCGACGACTTCACCGACGGACGCGCACGCACCTTCCTCCCGGTCGCCGACGCCGACGTCCGCCCGCTGCGTACGTCGGTGGTGCTGCCGCTGAAGGCCGACGTCCGCCACACCGCGGACGGCCGCATCGACGGCACCGACGACTGGGTCACGCTGCTGGGCCCCGGCGGACGCCTGGCCTCCCTGCTCGACGTCGCCGAGTCCACCGACGTCCCGATCACGTGGCTCGTCGACCCGGCGGTGCCCCACGCGGTGAGCCGCCTGGCCGCCGGCAACCCGGGTTGGTCGCTCGCTGCGTTGCCGCGTGAGCAACCGAGCGAGGCCCCGCGCGGTGACGAGGAGAGGACCCCCGCGCCCAGCCTGCCGGTGCTGCCGTCGGACTCCCCGACCGAGAGCGAGGGACCCGACCCGGAGATGACGGCCCTCGCCGCGCTCGCCAGCGCCTGGCTGGAGCGCTTCACCACGGCGATGTCCAGCGCCGAGGTGCTGGCCCTGCCCTACGGCGACGTCGACGTGGCTGCCCTCAGCGCCGCCGACCCCGACTTCCTGAAGGCTGCCTACACCCGGTCGAGCGAGGTGCTCGACGCGTTGGGCGTGCGCTCCACCCCCGTGGTCACCTCCCCCGATGGCCGCCTGACGCGCCTCGCGGTGGAGACCTCACCCGATGCGGCCGTGGTGCTGCTCGGTGAACGGGGCCTGACCACCGACGAGGGTCCCCTGCCCACGACCGGCACGGTGCTCGGCCACGACTTCGCCGCCACCTCGGCCGGCATCAGCCGCGGTGGGCCCGGCCCAGGGCCTGCCAGCACGGCGGTGGGGGTCCGTCAACGCGTCGTCAGCGAGGCCGTGCTGCGCGAGCTCGCCGGCGACCGGACGCCGCTCGTCGTGCTGCCGCCGACCGGGTGGGACGCCGCCGACGCCGGCGAGGAGCTCTTCGCCGCGCTGCAGACGCGACGCTTCCGGATGCGACCGCTGGGCACGTTGCTCGCCCAGGCCGACGGCCCCACCCTGGGTGCCCGCTCCCTCGTCCACACCGACGACGACCGCGCGGCCCAGGTGCCGCGTACGCAGATCGACGCCGCCCTCGAGCTCGTCGACCGCGCCGGGGTCCTGGAGTCGGTGCTGACCAACCCCTCCGGCTTCGACCTTCAGGTGCGCGACACCGCGTGGAGCGACCTCGCCAACCAGACCCGCCGCCGTCCCGCCCTCGCCATGGAGGAGATCGCCGCCGGGGTCGACCACGTCGACGACCTGCTGGGCTCGATCACCGTCTCGGGTCCCGACTCAGCGCGGTTGTCGGGTGACGGCACGATCGGCGCCACCGTCGCCAACGACCTCGACGTGTCGGTGACCGTCGACGTCGCGGTCACCTCGACGGGCGACGTCCGCGTGGAGGTGCCCAACCCCGTCACCATCCCGTCGAGCTCGCGCCGCCGGCTGCTGCTCCCCACGAGCACCGGGCGGGAGGGCGTGCAGTCGCTGACCCTGCGGGTGACCGACGCCGAGGGCGAAGCCCTGGGCAGCCGGACCACCGTGCAGGTGCGGGCCTCCGAGACCAGCGGCCTGCTGTGGCTCATCGTGGGGTCCGGGGCCATCGTCCTCTTCGGCACGATCATCCTGCGCCTCCGCCGCCGTGGGCTGGCGACGCGCAGCCAGCTCGAGGAGCAGCAGGAACCCTCCGGACAGGAGGAGAAGTGAGCGCACGCGAGCCTGACGGCGCCGAGAGCCCAGTGCCCGACAGCCCAGTGCCCGACAGCCCAGTGCCCGAGAAGGCGAAGCAGTCGATCCTCGCCTCGAGCGCGGTGATGGCGGCCGGCACCACCTTCTCCCGCTTCTCCGGGTTCATCCGCTCCGCGCTGCTCGTCGCGGCGCTGGGCAACGGGATCCAGGCCGACACCTTCCAGGTCGCCAACACCGTGCCCAACATGCTCTACATCCTGCTGGCGGGCGGTGTCTTCAACGCCGTGCTCGTGCCCCAGCTGGTGCGGGCCCTGAAGAACGACGCCGACGGCGGCGAGGCCTACACCAACCGGATCATCACCCTCGCCGCGCTCTTCCTCGGCGCGGTCTCGGTGCTGCTCGTGGCGCTCGCCCCGGCCGTCATGGCCCTCATGCTCGACAACCAGTACGACAGCGCAGCGCTGGCAGCCCAGCGCGAGTCGGCGATCGTGCTGGCGCGCTACTGCCTGCCCCAGGTCTTCTTCTACGGCATGTTCGTCCTGGTCGGGCAGGTCCTCAACGCCCGCGGCAGCTTCGGCCCGATGATGTGGGCCCCGATCGCCAACAACGTCATCGCGGTCGCGGTGCTCGGCACCTACCTGGTCGTGTTCGGTCCGGCCGCCGACCCCTCGTCCGCCCTGACCGCCGAGCGCGAGCTGCTCCTGGGCGTGGGCTCCACGGTGGGGATCGCGGTGCAGTTCCTGATCCTCGTCCCGGTGCTGCGCAGGGTCGGCTTCCGTTACCGGCCCCGCTTCGACTTCCGCCACACCGGCCTGGGCCACACCTTCCGGCTCGCCGTGTGGACGGTGCTCTTCGTCGTGGTCAACCAGGCGGCCTACGTCGTGGTGACGCGACTGGCGACCCGTGGCTCGGCCGACGGCGGCACCGGTGCGACCGTCTACGGCAACACCTACCTGCTCACGATGCTGCCGCACGGCATCGTCACCGTCTCCCTGGTGACCGCGCTGCTGCCCCGCCTGTCCGCGTACGCCGCCGACGGAAGCCTCGGTCGCGTGGGCACCACGCTCGCCTCGACGCTGCGGACGGCGATGCTCGTGGTCCTGCCGTACGCCGCGCTGCTCGCGGTGATCGGCGGCGACATGGCCAACGTGATCTTCGGCTTCGGCGCCGGCCAGGGTGCCTTCGCGTCCTACCGCCCGGGCCTGGCCGTCTTCGCAGTGGCGCTGGTCTTCTTCACCGTGCACTTCTTCATGCTGCGCGGGTTCTACGCCCTCGAGCAGACGCGCACGGTCTTCCTCGTGCAGTGCGTCGTGGGCACCGTCAACGTGGGCGCCGCGATCGCGCTGGTGGCCGTCGCCCCGCCGCGGATGACGGTGGCCGCCCTGGCTGCGGCGTACGCCTTGGCCTACCTGGCCGGCTCGATCGTGAGCTGGTGGGTGCTTCGGCGGCAGGTGGGCGGTCTCGACGAGCGTCGTACCGCGCGGTTCGCGGTGCGGATGCTGGCCGTGGTCGCGATCTCCACCGCGATCTCGTACGCCGTGTGGTGGCTGCTGGGGGGCAACGACCCGGACCCCACCAGCCTCGGCTCCTTCCTCCGCGGCGCCGTGGTCGGCCTGTGCCAGCTCATCACCTATCTCGTGCTGACCAAGGTCTTCCGCATCCGCGAGATGGCGGAGATCATCGAGCCCGTGCGCAACGCCGTGCTGCGTCGCCTCGGTCGGGTCTGAACTCGGCCTACTATGAGCCAGGAAGGGCGCCGCCAGGTGCCGGGACCGCGCGAGACGGGGAGGGACGTGACTGCCTCGATCCGTGCCGGCGAGGTCCTGGCTGGCCGCTACCGCATGGTCGACCTGCTCGGTGAAGCCAAGGGCGGGTGGTTCTGGTGCGCCCACGACGAGATCCTGCACCGCCCCGTCGCCGTCCACCTCCTGGCCGCCGGCGACGACCGCGCCGACGTGCTGATGGATGCGGCCCGTCGCGCCGCCGTGCTCAACGACCGCCGCAACCTGCGGGTGCTCGACGCCGACACCACCGACCGGTTGGCCTACGTGGTCAACGAGTGGGGCCAGGGCGAGTCGCTCGACCTGCTGCTGGCCGAGGGGCCGATGTCGCCCTACCGCGCCGCTTGGATGGTCTCCGAGGTTGCCGACACGATCGCGCGCGCCCACGCCGCTGGGGTCTCCCACGACCAGCTCACCCCCGAGCACGTGCTCCTCGACGAGAACGGCCAGGTCCGCATCATCGGCCTGGCCGTCGACGCAGCCCTCCACGGTGTCCCGGCGCACCGCGCCGAGGAGGACGTCACCCACCTGGGCTCGCTGCTGTACGCCGCCCTCACCGGCAAGTGGCCGGGCCCCGGCCACTCCGAGCTGGCGCCCGCCCCGACCGAGCACGACAAGGTGCTGCGGCCGCGCCAGGTGCGTGCGGGCATCCCCCGGGCCCTGGACCGGATCTGCGACGAGATGCTGCTGGGCGGGCACCACTCCCGCTCGCTGGGGCTGGGCGCCATGCTCGGCCACCGCGACGAGCACGACCTCACCACGGCGCAGGGCGTACGGGACGCCCTGGAGGAGTTCCTGGCCGATCCCTCGGCGCAGGCCGCGGTGGGCGCTGCCCAGGAGGAGCACCACAACGGCAACGGGCGTCGCGGCGTCCCGGTGATGCCGCCGGCGCCGGAGTGGTCGCCCCGACGCTCGCAGCCTGCCTCCGCCCCGTCGTCCGGTCCCTCCTTCGCCGACCAGACGGCCGACAGCTCGACGACGGCTCCCGGCACCGCGTCGGACGACGGTTCGACCCCGACCCCGACCCCGACCACCGGCAGCAACGGCCAGGCGGGTCACGTCGAGGTCCCCACCGAGGCCGGCATGCCCGTCTTCCACGAGGAGGACGTCGAGTGGCTGCGGGCGCGTGCCCACAAGCCGGATCCGCCGCCCGCCTTCGACGAGGCCGCCGAGCGACCGCTCTTCGCGCCCGACCCCGCCGACGGGCAGCCGGCCAGGCGCTCACGGCCCACCCCTGCCCGTCCGCACCACGGTGACGACTACTGGCCCTGGGACACCGGTGCGGGCAACGGACCGCCCTCACTCACGGGTTCAGGGATGATGCGTCGGGTCGAGGAGCCCGTGCCGGGCCGCTCGATGATGCGGCTGGCCTGGCTCGTCGCCTTCTCCGCCTTCCTGGTCCTGATCGTGGCCGCGGCCTACCAGTTCGGGCTCACCAGCAACGACGACACGCCCCCCGACGACGCCCCCACCTCGCCGAGCGCCGTCGCCCCCACCACGACGACCCTGACGGCCACCGCCCGCGACTTCGACCCGCAGGGCGACCCTGCGGAGGAGAACCCCGACGCCGCGCCGCTGGCGGTCGACGACGACCCGTCGACGGCGTGGACGACCTCGTCCTACAAGCAGCAGTTCGGACCCGACGGCTTCAAGACAGGTGTCGGACTGGTCCTCGACCTCGACGGCGCGACGGCGGTGCGCCAGGTGCAGATCACCGTGCTGGGCGGGGAGACCGCCGCCCAGGTCTACGTGACCGACCAGGCGCCGACGTCACTGGACGGCCTCGAACCGGTCGGCGCGGGCGCCAGTGACGGCGTCATCACGGTGACCCTGCCCGAGCCCGTACGCGGGTCGCACGTCGTCGTCTGGCTCACCAAGGTGCCCTCGGGGCCGGACGGCTTCCGTGGACAGGTCGCCGAGGTCGAGGTCTTCGGGTGAGCGCGTCGGAACAGACCGACGCCGACCTCCTCGCCGCGCACGTCGACGGTGACCCCGAGGCCTTCGGCCGACTCTTCGCCCGCCACCGTGACCGCCTGTGGGCGGTGGCGCTGCGCACCGCCGGCAACCCCGACGACGCTGCCGACGCGCTGCAGGACGCGATGATCTCCGCCTTCCGGCGCGCGGCGAGCTTCCGCGGCCAGTCGTCGGTGACCACGTGGCTGCACCGCATCGTGGTCAACGCCTGCCTCGACCGGCACCGTCACCTCAAGGTGCGCGCCGCCTCTCCCCTGCCCGACGACCTCGACCGCACGCCGTCCGCCACCACCGCGCCGGAGCACGCGCAGCCGGCCGATCCCGCCGACGCGGCCGTCGACTCCGAGCGGCGGCGTCGGGTGCTGACGGCGTTGGCGACCCTCCCGCCGGAGCACCGGGCCGCGCTGGTGCTCGTCGACATGGAGGGGTACTCGGTCGCCGAGGTGGCCGCGATCCTCAACTGCCCGCCCGGCACGGTGAAGTCGCGGTGCTCGCGGGGCCGGGCCAAGCTCCGGGCGCTGCTGGCCGACGACCTGGGGGACGGCCTCGCGGACGGCGATGGCGGCGGCGGCGGTGACGGCGCAGCGGCTCCCCCCGGGAACCCACCCCCTCCTTCAACCGTCCCATCCCTGGAGATCCCCCCACCCGCGACGTCCACCAGCCCAGGAGGAGGTGCACCGTGACCGACCGCAACCGCGACGACGACCGCGACACCGTCTCCGGCGACCCCTCCGTCCCCGGTGCTGACCGGTCCGACGACGGCGTCGACGAGGAGGTGCGCGGCCTCCTGGCCGACGCCGCTGGCGACGCGCCCATCCCGAGCGAGGTCGCCGCACGGCTCGACGCCGTGCTGGCCGGCCTGGTGGCCGAGCGAGCCGACTCCGCCGTGCCCACGGCGGACCGTGAGGACGCCTCGAGCCCCGTCGACCTGGCGGCCGAGCGGGGGCGCCGCCGCCGGCGTACGTGGTGGGGGGTGGCGGCAGCCGCCGTCGTCCTGGTCGCCGCCGGGGTGGCGTTGCCGCAGCTCACCGACGACGACTCCACCACCAGTGCCGACTTCACGGCAGGTGCCGTCCAGGGGGAGGGCCCAGAGGCGGGCACGACAGCCACCGACGGCCCCACCCTGACCAGGCGGGGTCTCGCGAACGAGGTCGAGGCCTACCTGCTCGACCAGGCACGGGCCGGGAGGTACGCGCGTGACGAGTCGTTTGCCGGGGCGAGGAGCCCCGGCGTCTCCCCAGCCAGTCCTTCCGAAGCGCTCGACGCGCCACAGAAACTCAGCGGCGGCCCGTTGGAGTGCACCTGGCAGGGCGCCGGCGAGGTGCGGGAGGCGACGTACGAGGGAGAGACCGTGAGCCTCGTGCTGACCGAGGACGCCCGCGGACGGGTGGTCGCCCGGGTCGTCACCTGCCGTGGCGCCGAGAGCGTCGTCCTGCGGACCATCACCCTTCCGTCCGACGTCCCCCTCCCTGAGGCTCCTCGGCCCTGAGGTGGCTCGGCTCGGGTGATGTTGCTGGCATCCGCGCCCGCCGGGGAACACCCAGCCCCTACGATCGGTTGTGCAGTTGCTCGGTCCCCGAGGGCCGATGCACCAGATCCTCCGCCTCGTACACCCCAGGGAGTCACAGTCGCCATGAGCGAGATCCAGCCGCGCAACGTGATCATCATCGGCTCCGGCCCGTCGGGCTACACCGCCGCCGTGTACGCCGCCCGCGCCAACCTGGAGCCCTTGGTCTTCGAGGGGTCCGTCACCGCCGGTGGCGCGCTGATGAACACCACCGAGGTCGAGAACTTCCCGGGCTTCCGCGACGGCATCATGGGCCCAGCCCTGATGGACGAGATGCGCGCCCAGGCCGAGCGCTTCGGCGCCGAGCTGGTCACCGACGACGTGGTCGAGGTCGACCTCACCGGTGACGTCAAGGTCGTGAAGACCTATGACAAGACCTACACCGCGCGCTCGGTGATCCTGGCCACCGGTTCGGCCTACCGCAAGCTCGGCCTGCCCCGTGAGGACGAGCTGTCGGGCCGCGGCGTCTCGTGGTGCGCGACCTGCGACGGATTCTTCTTCCGCGACAAGGTGATCGCCGTCGTCGGTGGCGGTGACTCCGCTGTCGAGGAGGCCACCTTCCTCACGCGCTTCGCATCGAAGGTCTACCTGCTGCACCGCCGCGAGGAGCTCCGCGCCTCCAAGGTCATGCAGGAGCGCGCCTTCGCCGACCCCAAGCTCGAGATCATCTGGAACTCCGAGGTCGCCGAGATCCACGGCGAGCAGTCGCTGGAGAAGATCACCCTGCGCGACACCGTCACGGGCGACCTCAAGGACCTCGAGGTCTCGGGTCTCTTCATCGCCATCGGTCACGACCCGCGCTCCGAGCTGGTCAAGGGTCAGGTCGAGCTCGACGACGAGGGCTACGTGAAGGTGGCCTCGCCCTCGACGGCCACCAACCTGACCGGCGTCTTCGCTGCCGGCGACCTGGTCGACCACACCTACCAGCAGGCCATCACCGCCGCCGGGACCGGTTGCGCCGCGGCCCTGGACGCCGAGCGCTACATCGCGGCGCTCGACCAGGCCGCCTCGAGCGCGGGCTCCGCGGAGGAGACCGCCGCCCTCGTGGACGAGATCGTCGCCGAGACCGTCTGACGCACTGTCCGCGGCGGGAACATTTCGTCCCCGCCGTGCTGTTCACTCCACACGGGTAGGGCTTCCCGCCCCTCCACCGAACGTCCGGAAGGATCCACGATGTCCAACCTCACCGCCGTCACCGACGCGAACTTCGAGACCGAGGTCCTCAAGTCCGACAAGCCCGTTCTCGTCGACTTCTGGGCCGAGTGGTGCGGACCGTGCCGTCAGGTCGCCCCGATCCTCGACGAGATCGCAGGTGCCCACGGCGACAAGATGAGCTTCGTCAAGCTCAACATCGACGAGAACCCGGTCACCCCGTCGACCTACCGCGTGACGGGCATCCCGACCATCAACGTGTACCAGAACGGCGAGGTCGTCCGGACCATCGTCGGTGCCCGTCCGAAGGCCGCGATCCTCAAGGAGCTCGAGGGCCTGATCTGAGCCCCCCGGCCTCCGGCTTCATCGCCGGAGGTCGGAGCCCCGGTTTCATCGCAGGGCGCACAGCACCCACCAGGCGTTCCAGCGCTGACTCGACCTCGCTCTTCCAGGTCCGGGTCGCGCGGAGCTCCATCCGCAGACGCGGGGTGGTGCTGTGCGCCCTGTGCGTCGTGAAGCCCACCGACTCCAGGAAGTCGATCGGCTGCAGGCAGCGACCGCGTACGTCGTCGTCCTCTCCGCGGCGGGTCCCGAACGCCTCCACCGCCGCCACCTCACGCGTGACGAGGTCGCGCGCCATGGCCAGGACCAGGCGCTTGGCGTCACTCGTGCGGCCCGCTCCCGCCGGGAGGGCCATCTCGGCCAGGACCACGGCGTCGGACGACGCGGGCGCGGTCGGTACGTCCCCCAGTCCGGGCAGGAAGGCGGGCGGGGAGTAGAGAATGTAGCCAGCAGGCTCGTCGTCGACCACCAGCAGCTGGCCACAGACGCCCCAGTGCTCCTCGACCTCAGCCACCCACTCCTCGAGCGCCTCGCCCTCCCGCTCCTCGGGGATGGTGGCCGCGGTGACGGGGTCGTACTTCCAGCGCAGGCAGATGCCAGCGTCCGCCCGCAGCCCGCGCAGGCCCTCCACGTCCAGGTCGAGCGTTCTGCGAGCCACGAGAACCTCCATCCGATGTGTGCCACGGCACCTCTGCGGGATATTCCATGGTAGGCGCTGGTGGTGACCTGAAAGGATGGTCACGTGCGCCCGATCAAGCAGAGCAAGAAGTTGCAGAACGTCCGCTACGACGTGCGGGGTCCCATCCTCGTCGAGGCCCAGCGCCTTGAGGCGGAGGGGCATCGCATCCTCAAGCTCAACATCGGCAACACGGCTCCCTTCGGCTTCGAGGCGCCCCAGGCGATCCTCGCCGACATGATCCACCACCTCCCGACCTCGACGGGCTACAGCGACTCGCGCGGCATCTGGTCGGCCCGCACGGCGGTGATGAACTACTACCAGTCCCACGGCCTGCGCGACGTCGGCGTGGAGGACGTCTTCATCGGCAACGGCGTCTCCGAGCTGATCTCGATGGTGCTGCAGGCGTTCGTCGACGACGGCAACGAGATCCTCGTCCCGGCGCCCGACTACCCGCTGTGGACCGGGGCCGTCACCCTCTCGGGGGGTACGCCCGTCCACTACGTCTGCGACGAGGCCAACGACTGGAACCCCGACCTCGCCGACATCGAGTCGAAGATCACCGAAAACACCCACGGCCTGGTGATCATCAACCCGAACAACCCCACCGGCGCGGTCTACAGCGAGGAGATCGTCAAGGGCCTGGTCGACATCGCCCGTCGCCACGACCTGGTCATCTTCGCCGACGAGATCTACGAGAAGATCCTCTTCGAGGATGCCCAGCACCACCACGTGGCGACCTACGCCGGTGACGACGTCCTCGTGCTGACGTTCTCAGGGCTCTCCAAGGCCTACCGGGTGTGCGGCTACCGCGCTGGCTGGGTGATGATCTCGGGCCCCAAGGAGCTGGCGGCCGACTTCCTCGAGGGACTCACCCTCATCGCCAACATGCGGATGTGCGCCAACGTCCCGGCGCAGCACGCGATCCAGACCGCCCTGGGCGGCTACCAGTCGATCGAGGAGTTCATCGGGCCTGGCGGCAGGTTCTACGAGCAGTCGATGCTGGCCCACCGTCTGCTGAACGAGATCCCGGGCGTCTCGAACGTGAAGCCCCGTGGTGCTCTCTACTGCTTCCCGCGCCTCGACCCCGAGGTCTACCAGATCGAGAACGACGAGGACTTCGTCATCGACCTGCTGCGCGCCAAGAAGATCCTGGTCACCCACGGCAGCGGCTTCAACTGGCCCGCGCCGGACCACTTCCGACTGGTGACGCTGCCCGACGCCGAGATCCTCGAAGAGGCCATCGGTCGCATCGCGGAGTTCCTCGCCACCCGTCGCTGAGTCCGCCTGCTCTAGGCTTCGGGACGTCCACCGTCTCGACTGCCAGGAGCTCCGTGCGCCATGCGTGACATCACCTATCCCCCGGTCATCGCGACCTGCAAGACCTTGTTCAAGGTCTTGGGTCAGAAGATCACCATCACGGGGGCCGAGAACATCCCGCGCACCGGTGGCGCCCTGATGGCCTTCAACCACATCGGGTACGTCGACTTCGTGTACGGCGGTCTCGCTGCCCAGCCGGCCGGCGGTCGGGTGGTGCGCTTCATGGCGAAGAAGGAGGTCTTCGACCATCCTGTCGGCGGACCGATCATGCGGTCGCTGCACCACATCCCCGTCGACCGCGGTGATGGCGTCGCCTCCTTCCGCCAGGCCGTCGACTACCTGAAGAAGGGTGAGCTCGTCGGCATCTTCCCGGAGGCAACCATCTCGAGGGCGATGGAGCTCAAGGAGTTCAAGAACGGTGCCGTACGCATCGCCGCCACCGCCGGCGTCCCCGTCATCCCGGTCGTGCTGTGGGGCACCCAGCTCATGATGACCAAGGATCACCCCAAGGACTTCACGCGCGGCAAGCACATCACCATCCGAGTGGGTGAGCCACTCATGTTCACCGGCGAAGACGCAAACGCCGACAACGCCGAGCTGCACCGCGTCATGAGCGAGATGCTGGAGGAGGTCATCGCGGCCTACCCCGCCGACCAGCAGCCTCCCGGCTCATGGTGGGTGCCGGCGCGGCTCGGTGGCAGCGCGCCCACCCTGGAGCGTGCCGCGGAGATGGACGCCGAGGAGAAGCGTGAACGCGCGCGTCGCCGGGCCGAGAAGCGGGCAGCCGCCGCGGCCAAGAAGGCGGGCAAGACCTCGAAGTAGACGACTGTTTCACGTGAAACAGGTGAATCCCCTTATCGAGTCATCGATAAGGGGATTTGTCATTTTGTCGACATATCGTGTCAGGCATCCCGGGTGGCCGCGGAGACGGCAGCGAGCGGGCCGTAGCTGTGGACAACTGCGGACCAACGCCCTCCACGGCGGTCTGGGCCGGAGGACGGTCACCGAGCACCTGGCCAGTGCTCACCGCCCCGCCGTCCAGCCACTTCCCCAGGTAGGCACGCCATTGACTCAGCCCATGGCCGGCCGCGATTGCTCGGCGGGCCGTACTCCTCCCTCCGCGCGCGTGGTCCGGGAGTCGCGCCGACGCCGACCCGCGGACGCCGAGCGGGTCCTGTTCGGTTGCGTGGGATTCGCACCGTCCTGATGACCACTTGCCGCCTCGCCCCTGGGACCCGGATCGGCGCCGGAGGACCCTCTGGAACGGTCCATTTTGAGCCAAGTAGCCAACGCGCGTGCGTGGGGCACTTCGCTCAGAATCGTTCTGACAGAACTGTTCCGCGCCCTCCTCCACGCCACGTTAAAACGTTATATCGACATATCCACATATCGTTACCTCGCTTGGTCTGGCGGCTCTACGGCGAGCCCGCTCCCAGCTGACCAGGCATCCCCACCAGTCCCACAGGGGATCGACGTCCTCACGCCCTCTTCCTCTGGGCACGGCTGTCTGGCCGCTCCACGCGAACGTCGCCGGGTAGTCCTGCCTCAGTCCATGGCGGCGGGGCGTCCCACGTCAGTCTGGGCCTGCCCCGGTCCTCTTCTGCGACAGGACGTTCCGGGCAGCAGCAGTCAGTCGTCCCCGTTGGCTCCTACCGCTGGACGCTCGCACGCGCCCTTGGTTGCCAACCCCCGCAGGCAACCCCAAGACGGCCGGGCGACTCGGTCCGTGGGCCCGCGGAGTTCGTCGGAGTTTCCTTCACGCCCGGGGCGCCACACCCATCAGGCGCTACTTACGCCCGGCCACTGCCCAGGTCGCGCGCCCCCCTACTGGTGAATGCGTCTTCGTCCGACGACGTATCAGCTGCGGCCCCAGCACCCGAGGGCTTGGCGTCGCGTGGCCAGCTGTACCTGCTCAGCACCGCCCCCTCACGACACTGCATCAGCGGCCAGGGGCGGGACGCTGCAGAGTGCTCGAGGGAACGTTTCATCGGTTCTTCTGCGGCCCCTCATCAGCCCCTTGCGTCACGACCCGATCGCCCAGCGCCGGCGAAAGACACGTCACCCCGCGCCCGCCCCTCATCGACAAGGCTCTTCCCGCGCCGGTGGCGTGCACCGCACTCCCCCCGACTCGTCTGCAAGGCGCCTCGGCCTGGCGCGGTTCGCCTCGCAGTCTCCGCTGCCTCACTGCCTCACTGCCTCCAGCACGTGTCACCGCCTGGCCCACGGCACGCATCTATTCGCCCACTGCGCCCCTTGCGCCCCGCGCTCCGTTCGCACCATTGCATTCAACTCGGCCCACTGCTCTCTATAGGCCCCACTGCCTGCCGTACGCATCACCATCCCTGTGGACCTCAATTGCACCGCTCGCCTCACGGGCACCGCACCCCTTCATGGCCGTTCTTCTGGGCCCTTGCCGCACCCTCGGTCGCCTTCGTGGGGGACTTGCCAGGAGTAAGCCCCTGCGCCCCGTCACGTACGCCCGCGCCTTCTGTGTCGCGCCCCTCTTCACCTCATGGTTTCGTCCCTTCGGCTCGCGCTCGGTCTGGACGCGCTCGGTCTGGACGCGGCTCCGCGTCAATCGGCCTTGTTCGGCTTCCTGTAGTCAGCGGCGCCCCCGACGTCCACGCCGTCTTCCGCGAGGCAGCGACGCGAAAGGAACGAGGGGCGTGATTGGGAGCGAGGGTCACAGGCGAAGAGCCTTGTCGCAGTCGTACGGCTCGACTACCAAGGCTCCTGGCCTCCTGGTTGTCGACTCTCTGGGCTCAGCCGCGCATTCCTGATCCTCCAGCGGGGATCGACCGGCTGCATTTGCTACGAAGGTCTTAGCCTCTAGGCGTGTTTCACGTGAAACGACGCGTGGCGCAAGCCTGACAGCGGGACAACTCCCCATCCACCCGGGGCAGCAGTCGGACTGGCATGAGACCGGGCATCGCTGAAGCGGGGAGCGCGTGACGCACGTTTCACGTGAAACGAGACAGCACGTGCGCAACAAACAGGCATCACCCACCACCTAGGCGGACGCACCGGCGACTCCAGCAACCGTCTCCACAGCTCTTGAAGTGGACTGCCCCCCGCAGCCACAGACGGCCGGGCGCCGAGGCCCGCGTAGAAGCCCACACGCAAGCGGGCCGGACACAAGGGTGTCCGGCCCGCCACGGCGCCTCTGAGTGGCGTCAGACGCCTCAGATGGCCCGGTCCTCGCGATTCCTGGGGTCCATCAGGTTCATGATGCGTTGCAGATCGTCCAGCGACGCGAACTCCACCGTGATCTTGCCCTTGGAACGACCCAGGTCGACCTTCACACGCGTCTCAAACCGATCAGAAAGTCGGTCTGCGATCTCCGACAACCCCGGGGCAGACGGCTTGTTGCGACGTACCTTGCGCTCAGGACGGGCGGGATCACCAAGCGCGACGATCTCCTCTAGAGCACGCACGCTGATGCCTTCGGATACGACCCGCTGCGCGAGCCGATCCTGGGCCTCCGAATCGTCGAGCGCGAGCAACGCTCGCGCGTGACCCGCCGAGAGCACTCCTGCGGCAACTCGGCGCTGAACCGCGGGACTCAGCTTCAGCAGGCGAAGGGTGTTGCTGATCTGGGGTCGCGACCGGCCAATGCGCTGAGCCAACTCGTCGTGGGTGCAGCCGAAGTCCTCCAACAACTGACCGTAGGCCGCCGCCTCTTCCAAGGGATTCAGCTGCGAACGGTGGAGGTTCTCCAGCAGGGCGTCCCGAAGCATGTCGGCGTCTTCGGTCTCCCGCACGATCGCTGGGATCGTCTCGAGCCCCGCCTCCTGTGACGCACGCCAACGCCGCTCGCCCATGATGAGCTCGTACTCGTCCACGCCCGAGGGACGCACGACGATGGGCTGCAGCAGTCCGACCTCTTGGATGGAGTGCACGAGCTCAGCCAGCGCCTCCTCCTCGAAGACTTGGCGAGGCTGCCACTGGTTGGGTCGCACCTGAGCAATGGGAAGCTCACGGAAGTAGGCGCCGGACACCGCGAGGGGCTGCGACGACCCGTTCTCGGTTCTGTCAGCGCCATTTTGAGCCGAGTTGCTCTCGGGGCACTCACCCTCAATCCGCTCAGAATCGGCCGTGGCGACACCCGAAAAGCCGCTTTCGGGGGCATCATCCGCGGAGATTGCGGGAGCCGTAGGGATCAAGGCACCAAGGCCACGACCGAGACCACGTCGTGCCGCAGGACGGCTGGGTGGCTTGCTCATGTCTTCGGGGCTCCCTTCGTCGCGATCTCACGCGCCGCCTCCAGGTAGGAGAGCGCACCCGGCGAGGCCGGGTCGTACGTCATCACGGTCTGGCTGTACGAGGGCGCTTCCGAGACCCGCACGGAACGGGGAACCATCGTCTTGAGGACGGTGTCGCCGAAGTGCTCTCGTACCTCGCTCGCCACGTTCGCAGCGAGTCGAGTGCGGGCGTCGTACATCGTCAGCAGAATGGTGGAGACGTTCAGACGTTGGTTGAGGTGCGACCGCACCATCTCGACGGTCTCCAGCAGCTGTCCGAGACCCTCGAGCGCGTAGTACTCGGCCTGGATCGGGATCACCATCTCCTCGCCGGCCACCAGGGCGTTGAGCGTCAGGAGTCCCAGGGACGGCGGGCAGTCGACGAAGACGAAGTCGAACCGCTCGTCACCCACCTCGGTGGACGTTCCCACCCACGGATGGGCCTGGATGGCCTTGTGGAGGCGGTTCTCGCGAGCCACGACCGACACCAGCTCGATCTCTGCACCGGCGAGGTCGATGGTGGCGGGCACAACCTTGAGGTTGGGGAGCTCGGGGCAGTCAGTGATCACGTCCGCCAAGGCGGCGCCATCCACAAGCAGGTCGTACGTGGAGGGCGTGCCTCGTCGGTGGTCCACGTTCAACGCCGTGGACGCGTTGCCCTGAGGGTCGAGGTCGATGACCAGGACACGAAAACCCAGCTGCGACAGGGCCGCCGCCAGATTGACGGTGGTGGTGGTCTTTCCCACCCCGCCCTTCTGGTTCGCCACCACCATCACGCGCGTCTTGTCCGGACGCTTGGGAGCGTTGCGTACGAGGTGTCCGTGCCGCGCCAGGACGACGTGCTCGGCCGCCTTGGCCAGTGGCGTGCTGTCGTCGTACGGGGTGCTCCCGGTCGCCGCAATGTCTGCCGCGGTACGGAACTTGGTTCCACGTGAAACAGCGCTGCCGGAACCTGCGGAATCGTTGCTCGACAAGTCGTGTGCTCCTGAGGGGGTGGATGCAGGGGGAGAGAGTGGGTGGGAGGTCTGGTCGCGGCCCTCGGCGGGCGATGCGCTGGCGAGCAGGGCGTCGTAGGGATCAGCCACGACCCGGCTCAGCGTCGATCCCTCACCCGCGTCGGGCAGCCCCGTCTTCGCGGACGTCAGGACGTCAATCAGGTGTCCCGCCGTTTCACGTGAAACAGACCCGTCCGCGCCAGCGTAGGGCCCTTGGTCCGCCGATGGGGAAGAAGTCGATACCTGTGGATAACTTCCACTGATCTGTGGAGATTCACGCTCAGGGGCGGGGCTTTCGCCAGTGGATAACTCTGAGGGCAACGCGGTCGACTCGTCCTCCCGATCCACGACGTGTCCCCTTCGCAAGTGAGTTCTGCTGATGCGTGCCTGCCCCCGAAGGACACCCACGGCCGTCAACGACGTCGCTTGCCCTTGCCCTTCGATCCGGTGGACGAAGCAGACTTCCCACGAATCAGGTGCAACGGTAGCGCGGATGGATCTGCCCACGAAACCCTCACTGCGTATGTGGGGGAGTCGAGAACACCGTCCCCCAGTTCAATCACGACGGGCTCGTCACACGTGAACTTCTCCAAGGTCTCTCGGGCGTTCTCGATCTCCTCGACGACGGAGGAACCCTTGAGAGCGAGCAGCTCCCCCTCGGGTGCCACAAGGGGCATGGACCACTCCAGCAATCGGTCCAGGGGCGCCACCGCCCGCGACGTCACCATGTCGAAGGTGCGGCTTCCGTGAAGGGCGTCTGCACGGCCGCGTACGACCTCCACGTTGTCGAGGCCGAGGGACTCCACGACTTCCTCCAGAAAGGTGGTCCGCCGGAGCAACGGCTCCACGAGGGTCACCCGCAGGTCGGGACGCACGATGGCCACCACCATGCCCGGAAGCCCGGCACCACTCCCGACGTCGCAGAGCGTGATCCCTTCGGGGACCACCGTGCTGAGGATGGCCGAGTTGGCGATGTGGCGGTCCCAGAGTCGCGGTACTTCGCGTGGACCGATCAGACCCCGGACGACCCCGTCCGTGGCCAGCAGGGCGGCGTACTCCTCGAGCAGGGGGAGGCGCTCAGACGCACACACCCCCCGTACCGACTCCGGAGGGGCGGGCAAGGGGGGTGTGTCCATGGCTCCAGTGTTTCACGTGAAACAGGAGCCCGATGAAGCGACTAGGCGGGGAGGATGACCACCCGGCGGCGGGGCTCGACGCCCTCCGACTCGGAGACCAGACCAGCGGCGGTCACCTCGTCGTGGACGACCTTGCGCTCGAACGAGGTCATCGGGTCGAGGGAGACCTTCTGACCCGTCTCGCGCACCTGGGCGATCAGGCCAGCGGCGAGCTCGATGAGCTCCTCGCGCTTGGTGGCCCGGTAGCCGGAGATGTCCAGCATGAGGCGCGACCGCTCACCGGTCTCGCGGTAGACAGCCAGGCGGGTGAGCTCCTGAAGAGCCTCCAGCACCTCGCCGTCCCGGCCCACGAGCATCGAGAGGTCGGCGCCCACGATCGAGACCGAGGCCCGGTCTCCGTCGACGTCCATGTCGAGGTCGCCGTCGAGGTCGGCGATGTCGAGGAGCTCCTCCAGGTAGTCGGCGGCGATGTCGCCCTCCGCCTCCAAGCGCTCCAGCTTGCTGAGTCGCGGGGTCTCCACGACCTCGATGCCCTCGTCCGGGCCGTCGTTCTGGGTCTCGGTCACAACTTCTCCTGCTGTGTAGGGAAAGGGCGACGCCGCGGCGTCACGGTGAAACGGGGGTCAGCTCTTCTTCCGCTGCGAGCGCGTCTTGCGCTTCGGCTGCTGGCGAGCTGAGGGCTTCGTGCTGGACTCCGGCTGGACCTCCACGACCTCGGTCGCGACGGGCTCGGGCTCACCGCGGCGGGCGCGACGACGAGCCTCCTTGGCCGCGTCGCGCTCCTGCTTCGCCTTCTCGGCGGGCGTGCCCGGGGCCGGGTTGTTGCGGATCACGTAGAACTGCTGACCCATGGTCCAGAGGTTCGAGACGGTCCAGTAGATGAGGACGCCGATGGGGAAGGCCACACCGGAGATGCCGAAGACGAGAGGGAGGACGTAGAGCAGCATCTTCTGCTGCTGCGCGTACGGGCCACTGAGCGCCTCGGCAGGCATGTTCTTGGCCATCAGCTGACGCTGGGTCATGAACGTGGTGCCGGTCATCGCCAGCACCAGGACGATCGCGACGATGATGACCGCGATGCTGCCGCCACCGGTGGCGTTCTCCCAGAAGGTCTCCGAGATCGGCACCACGCCGAAGATCTCGGCCCTGCCGAACTGGCTCGCCAGCTCGTCGCTCAGGACGCCCCGGCCCTCACCGTTGCGGGAGGCCTGGTCAAGCATCCGGAAGAGCGCCAGGAAGATCGGCATCTGCACCAAGATGGGCAGGCAGGACGCGAACGGGTTGGTCCCGGCGTCCTTGTAGAGGTTCATCGTCTCCTGGGCGAGACGTTCCCGGTCGTGACCGTACTTCTTCTGCAGCTCACGGACCTTGGGCTGCAGCAGCTGCATGTTGCGGCTGGACTTGATCTGCTTCACGAAGAGCGGGATCAGCGCGGCTCGGATCACCAGCGTCAGACCGATGATGGAGAGCACCCATGCAGCACCGCCATCCTTCGGCAGCACCAGGCTGAACAGCGAGTGGAAGCCGACCAGCACCACGGAGACGATGTAGTAGAGCGGCGTCATGATGGCGCTGCCGATGGCTCCGAAGAAGTCGAACACTCAAGCTCCTTGAGTAGGGGTGGTGCCCGCACGCTGGCGGCGGGGTGGAACGGGGTCGTATCCGCCGGCGGCCCACGGGTGGCACCGGCCCAGGCGCCGCAGTGCGAGCCACGAGCCCTTCAGGCTCCCATACTCACGCACAGCATCAAGGGCGTACGCGGAACAGCTGGGGTGGTAGCGGCACACCTGACCGTAGAGCGGGCTGATGAACGTCCGGTACGCCTTCAGGAAGCCGATCAGCAGGTACTTCACGACCGGGTCCCGGCAGGCTGCAGACGGTGCAACCCCTTCCGCAGGTCGCCCTGCAGTGACTGGTACGACGCCTCGGCGGCGGACGGGTTGGCCCGGACCACGAGCACACCACGACCCGGGAGCTCCTGGAGGTGCTCCCGGGTCAGGTGACGAAGTCGTCGCTGCACGCGATTGCGGGCCACGGCATTGCCCACTGCCTTGCTCACCACGAAACCCACCTGTGACGGATCGATCCCGTCGTCGGCGAGCCAGTGGAGCACCAGGGTGCGGGTCCCGGTGCGCTGCCCGCGCCGGACCGCCTGCCGAAAGCGCGAGCTCTCAGTCAGCCGATGATGACGCGGAAGCACGGTGTCCCCGCAGTGAGGCCGTGGACGGCGCTCAGACCGTGAGGCTGCTGCGGCCCTTGCGGCGGCGCGCCGACAGGATGGCGCGGCCGGCGCGGGTGCGCATGCGCAGGCGGAAACCGTGCACCTTGTGACGGCGACGGTTGTTCGGCTGGTACGTACGCTTGCTCACGAGAACTCCAGTGTTGTTGTTACGGGGTGTCCACTCCGGCGGAAGCACGGATTCAGCATTCGGCTGGCACCGCTCTCCCCACGGCACACCCGGGATCTGGGGGGTGAATTTCCGTGGACGTGCGGCACCGGTCGACCGCGAGAGGACGTCGGGTGACCTGCCAACGGTACGCGGAGCGTCGTCCGAGGGTCAAACCAGCGACAACGGCTCGTCCGGGACACCCGGGAACACGCCGACGAGGGCTGTGGATGACGCCTTGCTCCTGAGGCCTTCAGGTTGTTACTTTCACGGTTCAGCCGAAGCCTTCCACAGGTCGGCCATCCCGCACCACGTGAGGGTGTGGCGCGG